>NZ_JBPFDN010000018.1:0-57736 GCF_059414985.1 Arthrobacter sp. SAFR-044
CACATTCATCCCCCCACCCCACATCGACCCCACCCAAACACCCCAACAAAACCACTACTTCAAACCACCCCCACCACTCCACCAACGACAATGAAATGTCCGCGGAGGCCTGCTTCCTTGGTGGCGGCCCGACGGTCCCCTGCGGTCAGACATGAGTTCATTCGCACCAGAGGGCCCCTGTAATTGACCGCACCAGAGGGGCGCCGTGATTGACGTAAAGCGGAAGTCGAGGATCTACGGGCCGGGGCGTTGCGGTGATGCCGGGATCAAGGGCCATCAGCTTGCCGGTGAACGGCGCCACCGGGGTGCTGCCGCCGCACTCCCTCCACCGTGCGGCGCCCGACCACCACAGTCCCGCCCAGTTCTTCCGCCCGCACTGTGCGCACAGTGAACCCGGCTGCGGCCAGGATTTCGGAGGTGCCCCCGGCCTGTCGCTCGCTGGTCTCGATGAGTAGATGACCGGAGGGAGCCAGCCACTTCATGGCGTCGACAACAATCCGCCGATGAAAGTCCAGCCCATCGGACCCGCCGTCCAATGAAACGACCGGCTCATACAGCCGAGCTTCCGGCGGCATCATTCCGATGGCCTCGGTGGGTACATAAGGAGCGTTGACGGCGAGCACCCGGACCTGGCCTTGCAGCGCGGGCGGGAGGGCCGCAAACAGGTCACCCGCATGAACGTGGCCGCCCAGCGGTTCCAGGTTCCGCCGGGCGCACCTCACGGCAGCAGGCTCGATATCCGCCGCGTGCAGCTCCACCTGCGGGGCATGGCGAAGAATTGCAGCCCCGACCGCCCCCGAGCCGCAGCACAGGTCCACCACAACCGGGGAGACCGGCAGTAAATGGTTCTGCAACAAGACAAGGGCCTGGTTGACCAGCAGCTCCGTGCGGCGCCGGGGTACGAAAACCCCGGGCTCAACCAAAACCCGGCCGCCGGCAAACTCTGCCCAGCCCAGGACCTGCTCCAGGGGGACGCCCTCCATCCGGCGCTGGACATTCCGGGAGAGTTCAGAGGGGCCGGAGTCCTCAGCCAGCAGAAGCCGGGCTTCCTCTTCGGCGAAAACACAGCCTACAGACCGCAACTGGGAGACGATCCGGTCGAAACCCAGCGGCGGGGACTGGCCATGGACATCCCGTAGTCCAGCAGGAAGCGGAGCAGCGCCTTCCGGGCAGCCGACGGGCACCTTCACGCCGGCTAGGCCCGGATCTCCGAAGAACGTCGGAAGGCCTTCGAAATGAATGAAACCATAACCACGACGCATCTCCCTTCCGCACTGCCGGAAATCCCATGCTAATCAGTGGCCCGGTACCGTCAACAGGGCCAAGTGTTGGCAGGATTGGACCATGACCAACGGGGCAGCCATCAGCAATGCAACCAGCAACATCATTTGGGTCGGTACGTACACCGCGGATGGCGGCGGCCGCGCGGACGGCATCGGCGCTGTCCGTGAGCACCCGGACGGCAGCCTCGAATGGTTAGGGACGGCAGTCGAGGCGCAATCGCCGTCGTTCGTTGCTGTCCACCCAACACTTCCCGTGGTGTACGCGGCGGCCGAGCAGCGCGGGAAAGTCAAGGCATACCGCCGCCACGGCGAAGCCGCCTTGGAACCCTACGGGAATCCGCAGCCTGCCGGCGAGGCCACCTGCCATGTCGCCGTCGACCCCCACGGCCGCTTTGTCACCGCGGCGTGCTGGGGCGACGGGCAGGTCCTCCTTTACGAGCTGGATTCCGACGGCGGCATGACCGGGCGGTTCCCCGCCGCGCCCTCGGTTGATCCCCACGCCGCCCTTTCTCCCGGTGCCCCGAGGCAAAGCCGGGCCCATGCCAGCCTGGTGCTCCAGGATGGCCGCATCATGACCACGGACCTGGGCCATGACACCCTCCGCATTTGGAACTACCAGCCGGGCGCGGGACTGGTGGCCGACCACGAGGTGGTCCTCCCCGCCGCCAGCGGCCCGCGGCACATGGTGGAACACCCAAGCGGGAACGTCTTCATCGTGTCGGAATACTCGGTGGAGGTGTTCGTGGTCCGGCCCGAGGCAGGCACCTTCGAGTTGGTATTCCGGGGACCCGCAACCGTCGGCGGAAGCCAGGAAGGCGATTCTGCCGCTGAAATCTGCCTCGGCCTCCAGGGGAACTTCGCCTACGCCGGCGTCCGCGGCTCGAACCTCATCAGTGTCCTGGAAGTTGGCGGGGAAGGTACGGAGCTCATTCCTGTCAAGGACTTTGACAGCGGCGGGAACTGGCCGCGGCATCACCTGCTCCGTGAAAACTGGCTCCACGTGGCCCACGAACGCTCGGACAACATCACCACGTTTGACTTGGACCCCATCACCGGCCTCCCAGGACCGGCACTGCACAACCTGCAGACCCCGTCACCCACCGCATTGGTGGCCGCCGACTAGCAGGACCCTCCCGCAGAACTTCCCAGTACGCTGCGTTCCCTAAACACTGGAGTAATCCAGTGCAAGCGCTTACAGTTGTGACTTGATTCACATGGACAGCATGCTGTCTTTTGGAATCCTCCTGCCGCATCCCCATGTCAACGGCATGCCTGTACAGCAGCGCTGCTTCCCAGGAAGGTCTCACCCTTGTTATTCCGCACCCCTCCCGGCGCACCCCCACGCGCCAAACTGCCGGCAAGCCCGGCAGGAACACAACCCCCCGCCGCTGGCCTACCCACCGGCAGGCGACTCGCAGCCACGTCGGCCGCCGGCCTCCTGGCCGCCGCCGTTGCCGTTTCCGCGGCAGTCCTTCCTGCCCACGGCGCTCCTGGTTCCGACGATCCGGGCTTGAAGGATGCCCGCGGCAAGGGCCAGGCATCCGCATCGGCCCTCCATTCGCTCCGTGGTCCCGTGACGGATGAGAACTTCTACTTCGTCATGGCGGACCGGTTCAGCAACGGCAGCACCGCCAATGACCAGGGCGGGCTGGGCCCAGACCCCATGGTCTCCGGCTTTGATCCCACAAAGAAGGGCTTCTACAACGGCGGCGACCTCGCAGGCCTGCGCAGCAAGATCGACTACATCCAGGGCCTGGGCACCACGTCGATCTGGCTGACCCCCAGCTTCAAGAACAAGGCAGTCCAGCCCGAGGACAAGTCAGCCGGCTACCACGGCTACTGGGTCACCGACTTCACCCAGATCGATCCGCACCTGGGCACCAATGACGAACTCAAGGCCCTCATCAACGAAGCCCACGCCCGCGGCATGAAGGTGTACTTCGACATCATCACCAACCACACGGCGGACGTCATCGGCTACCAGGAAGGGGACCGCAAGGGCTACGTCTCCAAGGACGCCGTCCCGTACAGGACGGCCTCCGGCGAAGCATTCGATGACCGCGACTACGCCGGAACCGGAACCTTCCCCCAACTGGACGCCAACACCTCATTCCCCTACAAACCCGTCCTGGCTCCCGGCGAAGAGAACCTCAAAGTGCCGGCTTGGCTGAACGACCCCACGCTGTACCACAACCGGGGCGACACCACCTTCACCGGCGAGGACTCCATGTACGGGGACTTCTTCGGCCTGGATGACCTCTTCACCGAAAATCCCAAAGTGGTGCACGGCATGGAAGACATCTACGAGTCGTGGATCGGCGACTTCGGCGTGGACGGCTTCCGGATCGACACCATGAAGCATGTCAACAACGAGTTCTGGCAGGAATTCGGTCCCAACGTCCTCAGCTACGCCAAGGAGCATGGCAAGGACGAGTTCTTCATGTTCGGCGAGGTCTTCGACACCAGCAAGAGCTTCACCTCGCAGTTCACCACCCGCAACAAGATGCAGGCAGTCCTGGACTTCCCCTTCCAGGACGCGGCCCGCAACTTCGCCTCCAAGAGCCAGGACGCCACGGCGCTGCAAACCTTCTTCGCCGGCGACGACTGGTACACCGACGCCGACTCCAACGTCTACGAACTGCCCACCTTCCTGGGCAACCACGACATGGGCCGCATCGGCAGCTTCATCAGCCAGGACAACCCCGCCGCCAGCGACGCCGAGAAGGTATCCCGTGACGAACTGGCCCACGAGCTGATGTACTTCTCCCGCGGCAACCCGGTGGTCTACTACGGCGACGAGCAGGGCTTCACCGGGCCGGGCGGTGACCAGGACGCACGCCAGACACTCTTCGCCAGCAAGGTGCCGGAGTACCTCGACGACGACCTGCTGGGCACGGACGCCACCCACGCCACGGACAACTTCAACCAAGGCCACCCGCTGTACGCCAAGATCCACGAACTGGCAGCCCTTACCAAGGAACACCCGGCGCTGCGGAACGGCGCCCACCAGCACCGCTACGCCTCGGACGGACCGGGGATCTACGCCTTCTCCCGCACCGATGCGCAGGACCAGCGCGAATACGTGGTGGCCCTGAACAACAGCGCCCAGCCACAGACGGCGGCAATCCCCACCTACATTGCCAAGCGCAGCTACACGCGGATCTACGGCGAAGGGGCCGACGAGGCCAAAACCTCGGAAGACGCCAAGCTGACGGTGACCGTGCCGCCGCTCTCCGCCGTCGTCTACGAATCCTCGGGGCGGATCCCGCACTCAAAGGCTGCACCCGCCGTCGCCCTCCAGCAGCCGGCTCCAGCGCAAAGTGACAACGGGCGCATCAACGTAACGGCCGACGTCGACGGTACTTCGTTCTACGAGGTCACCTTCGAAGCAAGGACGGCAGGCGGCGCATGGCAGCAGATCGGCACGGACGACACTGCTCCGTACCAGGTGTTCCACGACGTCGCGGCACTGGACGCCGGCACGCCCCTGGAGTACCGCGCCACCGTGCTGGACAACGGCGGGCACACCGCCACCAGCCGGAGCCGTTCGGCAAGCGTCCCCGCGCCCGTCCTGGCCCTGCAGAAGCCGGCCGAGGGCAGCAGCGTGGAAGGCAAGGTGGAACTAAGTGCCACCGCCGATCCGGAGAAGGCCAGCTATGTGGTGTCCTTTGAGCGGAGCGTGAACGGCGGGGAGTGGACGGCGGTGGGGACCGATTCGTCGTCGCCCGTGTACTCGGCAACCGATGATATCTCCGCCCTGGCTGATGGCACCAAGGTCCAGTACCGGGCCGCCATGACCGGCACGGGCTTCAGCGTCACCAGCGGCATCAGGACCGTCACGGTAGGCCAGGCGCCGCAGCCTGACTCGGTCACGGTGGCCGGATCACTGAACCAGGCCATGGGCTGCACGGCGCAGTGGGATCCGGCCTGCCCGCAGGCAAAGATGGTCCTGGACCCGGCGGACCGCATATGGCGGCTGACCGCGAACCTGCCGGCCGGGAAATATGAGTACAAGGCCGCGCTCAACGGCAGCTGGGACGAAAACTACGGTGCCGACGGCCAGCTGAATGGCCAGAACATCGTGCTGGACCACCCCGGTGGCCGGGTCACCTTCAGGTACGACAACAGCACGCACCTTCTCAGCGCCGTCTACGCGTCACAGCAGCCATCTGCCGTGGCAGCGGCCGGAAGCATGGACAGCGAGCTTGGCTGCGCCTCGGACTGGGAACCGTCCTGCGCCCAGGCGCAGTTGGTGCTGGACCCTGCAGACCTCGTCTGGAAGCTCACTGTGCCGGACCTGCCGGCGGGAAGCTATGAGTTCAAAGCGGCCCTGAATAAATCCTGGGAAGTCAGTTACGGGGCCGGCGGGGCAACGCCTGGGGCCAACATCGTGTTTGAGCACGACGGCGGCCCGGTCACCTTCCGGTACAACCACTTTACGCACGTGATCACTGCAGGCTAGGCCTGCGGAACAAACACCAGGGCCCCGCCGCTTAAGGAAGCGGCGGGGCCATGGTGCTTAACCAGCTGTTCAGGACCCGTGTATGGCCCCCTCCACCGCGGCGAGCAGTGCGTTGAAACGCTTATTGGCGGGAAGGTCGTCCAGGTAGACGGGCCTGCCGTCCGGGCCGCCCAGCGGAACCTGCCAGTTGGGGTACAGCGCCTCGGTGGTTCCCGGCTGGTTCTGGACCCGTCGCTCCCCCACCGCGTCCACCAGCGCCACCCCCAGCAGCACTGACGGCGCCTGGGCCAGCAGGAGGTGCAGCGCCTCGATGGTGTGCTCCTCCGCCGACTGTGCACCGGCCCCGCCAGCAGTCCCCTCGGAGAGGTACCCGCGTTCGCGCAGCAGGGCAAACATCTTCTCCAGCGACGCGTTGTGCTCGGCGCGTTCCTCCTGTTCGGACCGCTCCAGCAGGCCCAGCCGGCTGCGCAGACCCACGTGGTCTCCGGCCAGGTAGCCGGCCGTGGGCGGGAGGTCGTGGGTGTTCACGCTGGCGAGCGCCTGCATTCGGTACTTCTCCGGCGCAAGGGGTGAATCGCCGTCGTACTCAAACCAGAGGATGGAGGTGCCCAGGATGCCACGGGCGGCGAGGTAGTCACGCACCCAGGGCTCGAAGGTGCCCAGGTCCTCCCCGATGACCACGGCCCCGGCGCGGTGGGCTTCCAAGGCGAGGATTCCGATCAGGGCCTCATGGTCGTACCGGACATAGGCACCGTCCCCGGGGGCGTTCCCCATGGGGATCCACCACAGCCGGAACAGGCCAAGGATGTGGTCCACGCGGATGCCGCCGGCATGCCGGAGCACGTTGGCCAGCATGTTGCGGAACGGTTCATAGCCGGCCTCGGCCAGGCGCGCCGGGTGCCAGGGCGGCTGGCCCCAGTCCTGGCCCTGCTGGTTGTACATATCCGGCGGCGCGCCAACGCTGGTGTTCGGGGCCAGTACACCGCCCAGCGTCCACGCGTCGGCACTGCTGTGGTCCACGCCGACGGCGAGGTCGTGCACCACGCCCAGCCGCATGCCGGAGTGGAGCGCCGCCTGCTGGGCGTTTTCCAACTGCTCGTCACAGATCCACTGCAGCCAGCGGTGGAACCCGATCCGGTCCGCCAGCTTCTCACGCAGCGCCTCCGCCTCCGGTCTACCGATGGCGTAGGCCGGATCCGTCCACAGGGCATCGCCCGGCGGCAGGTCCTCGCGGATGGCGGACCACAGCGCAAAATCGTCCAGGCCGCTGCCGGAGATGCGGCAGAATTCATCGAACGCTGCCTGCCGGGAGGGCGAGCGCCGCGTGTGGTACAGCATCTCCAGTGCTTGCAGCTTGGCTGCGAAGACGGCGTCCCGGTCCAGCCGTTCGCCTTCCTTGTTCAGTCCTGCCACTTCCTCGTGCAGCTTTTCCAGCGCCGCACGTTTCCGGGGCCGGAGGTACGCCAGCTCGGGGATGGCCTCCACGCGGATGTACAGGGGGTTGAAGAACCGGCGGGTGGAGGGCGAGTAGGGCGAGGGCTGGACGGGCGGAACGGGCTCGGCGGCGTGCAGCGGGTTGACCAGTACGTAGTCGGCACCTCGGGCGCCGCTGATCGCCGCCAGGTCCGCCAGGTCGGCAAAGTCCCCGATGCCCCAGGACCGCTTCGACCGGAGCGAATACAGCTGCGTGGCCAGCCCCCAGCCGCGGCGCTCCTCCAGTGGCTTGGCGGTGCCCAGCCGGGCGGGCGTAACCACCAGGACGGCAGTGGCCGTGGCACCCTCCGACTCTGCCTGCAGGGTGTGCCAGCCCAATGGCAGGTCCTCGGGAAGGGAGAACGTGGCACGTCCGGTGGAGACGCCGTCGACCTCCCTGGGCTCGATCCAGAGGTCCTGCTGGGCTGCTTCCCGCGATCCCGCTCCGCCTTCAAGGATGATGCTCAAGCTCGCGGTGGCACCGTCCCGTACGTGGACCGGCACCTGCGCCGGTTCGCCCTCCTTGACGACGACGGCGGGCGGCAGCATCCGGCGCCAGGGCGCCAGTTCCACCTCGGCCAGGGCGGCCTCGATCTGCTGGTTGGTGTGCGCCTGCACTCCCAGCGCCGCCAGCACCTTGATCAGCGTCGGCTCGGCGACGGAGTGGGGAAGGCCGTCCCAGCCCTGGAAGGACGTGCCCACGCCATGCGCGTCGGCCAGCTGCTGCAGCAGGTGCGGATCCACCGGCCCCGTGGCATCGGCTGGAGGGCCTGCGGGAATCGGTGGCCGTGCTGCGTGCTGCTGGTCTGAAGCCGTCATGGGTGTCCGCCTCGTCTGTGATGGTCCCGGAACTTACAGTGCTGCCTGTCGTGCCGGGCGCTCACACCCCAGTGCACAACCGTTGGTTCAGATTATTGCAGGGCGGCGCGGAGGCGAAACCCACGCCGCAGCCAGGCGCGTCAAGACGGGCTTAAGGTGTGGATCCTGGCTGCTACGGATGGAAGTGCGGGGTCACGCTCCATCGCTTACGCGGCCCGGCTGCTCGCCACAAAACGTCATCCCGGCGGTCCCGGTTACTCCATGCGACGAAAAGCGAAGGACTAAAACACGAATCTGCGGCTGCCTGCCGAATCTGTGTAGCGTCGTGACCGATCCAGGGCACGGCAACTGAGTGGAGGAGACCGGAGATGAGCCTTAGCGAGCTGCGGGTGTTCGGACGGTCGGGTACTCCCATCAGTCCCCTCACCCTTGGGACCATGAATTTCGGCGAGGGGACCGGCAATGGCCAGGGCGCCCCCACGGGGGCTGATGAGGGCATCCGCATCATCCATGCAGCACTGGACGCCGGCATCACCGCGATTGATACCGCGGACGTCTACTCGCAAGGTGAATCGGAGCAGGTGGTGGGCCGTGCGCTGCGCGGCCGCCGGGATGACGTCTTCCTGGCCACCAAGTTCCACGGCCAGATGAGCCCCAACCCGGCGCACTCCGGAAACTCCCGGCGCTGGATCACCCAGGCGGTGGAGGGCAGCCTCCGCCGGCTGCAGACGGACCGCATCGACCTCTACCAGGCGCACCGGCCGGACTACAACACGGACGTCCTGGAAACCATCACAACCCTGAATGACCTGATCCGCCAGGGCAAGATCCTGTACTACGGCACCTCGGTGTTCACGCCGGCACAGCTTGTGGAGGCGCAGTGGCTGGCCACCACCAACCACCTGGTCCCGCCGCTGGGCAACCAGGTTCCGTACTCCATGCTGGTCCGCGGCAACGAACGCGATGTGCTGCCCATCGCCCAGCAGTACGGGCTGGGTGTCCTTGCCTACGGCCCGTTGGCGGGCGGCTGGCTTTCGGGCAGCTTCGTCCTGGAATCGGGCAGGCCGCCCACCCGGGTCCACACGCTTCCCGGCCGGTACGACCTGTCCGGGCCATCCAGCGAGCGCAAGCTGCTCGCCGCAGACTCGCTGGCCCGCCTGGCTGACAAGCTGGAGATGTCACTGGTGGACCTGGCCGTTGGGTTCGCCCTGGCCCACCCCGCCATCAGCAGCGTGATCATCGGCCCGCGCAGCGAGGAACATCTCCAGGCGTACCTGCGCGCGGCGGACGTCCGGCTGGGCGAATCGGTGCTGGATGCCATCGACGACCTGGTGCCCCCGGGAACCAACTTCGTGGAGCGGGACGCGGGCGCCATCGTGCCGTCCATCGAGTTCGCGGAATTACGACGCCGGTAACCGGCTTTCCGGGGCCTGATGCCACAATGCCGCGGAACCGGGGCACGGCGGAAGGCACCTGCCTATGATGGCCGGGATGGAAACGCTGTTCACGATCGGCCACGGCACCGCCTCCCAGGAGGACTTCACAGCGCTGCTGCAGACCGCGGGGGTGACGTCGCTGGTGGATGTGCGGATCGGGCCGGGCAGCCGCAAGCATCCGCATTTCGGCAAGGACCAATTGGCCGTGTGGCTTCCGGAGGCTGGCATCGGCTACCGCTGGGAGAAGCGGCTGGGCGGCTTCCGCAAGCTGCTCCCGGACTCTCCGGATACGGCCCTTCGCAATGAGTCATTCCGCGCATACGCCGGCTATATGCGCAGCGATGACTTCCTGACGGCCGCCGCTGAGCTGGTGGCCGCTTCCCAAGCGGCACGGACCGCCATTATGTGCAGTGAAACCCTGTGGTGGCGCTGCCACCGCCGCCTCATCTCGGACCACTGCGTCCTGCTGGCCAGCCTGCCCGTTGAACACCTGATGCCGCCCGCCAAGGCAGTTCCGCACGTTCCCACCAAAGGCGTACGGGTATTGGGGAATGAGCTGCGCTACGACGTCCTGGAATGAGGGCAGCCTGGGCCGTTGAAACTATTGACTAACCGGTAGAAGGCTCCTACGGTCGATACCGTCACCGCCTCCCAGGGAAACAGGGGCCCGCCATGCCAATGTCCGATGAGGAGCGACGCCTGCTCAAGGAGCTCGAACTGGGGCTGATCGCGGACGATCCCCATCTGGCCATGGAGTTGCTGTCCGGCTACCCGGCGCGCCGTTTCCCCGCAGGCCTGTTGCCGGGGATGGTGTCGGCGCTGATCGGCATAGTGCTTATCGTCGCCGGGGCCGGGATCCCCGCTCCGGGTGCGGTAGTGCTGGGGATCCTGCTGCTGGGGCTGGGCGCCTGCCTGCTGCTGGGCCCCACGGTCCTGGCCCGGAGTGCTGGGCGGCAGCGCACCGGCTGATCCCGCAGCGGTTCCTGCCCCAGTGCGTTATCTATGCCGTTGCCTTCATTGCTTTGTCGGGCGTGGTCCTGGCATTGCCGCCGCCAGCCCTGGAGTTCCTTTTGGTTCTGCTGCCGGGCGGGTGCGTGGGGTTAGGATGAACAGGCTGGCCAGAACGACGGCGGCGCCAAGCCAGCCGAGTGCCGGAAGCCTTTCGCCCACCACGAGTACCGCCAGGACGGCAGCCACCACGGTTTCCAGCAGGGAGATGCTGGTGGCCGTGCTCGCCCCCACCCGGGCCAGGCCCCAGCCGAACAGGAGGTACCCGGCAAACATCGGCACCACTGCCATGTAGGCACCCACGCCCGCGTAGCCCCAGGACTCCAAAAGCGGGCCGCCCGTCAGGGCGAGGACAGGCATCAGGAGGAGCCCGCCCAGCCCGAAGATGCTTCCCATGGCCGCCCTGGGGGTGACCCCTTGACCGGTGAGGCGGTGTGCCGCCCAGGAATACAGGGCATACGTGGTGCCGGCCAGCAGCCCAAGGAGGATTCCCACCGTTGAACCCCAATCCGTGAACGCTCCCGCAGCCGCCGGCGCAGCTGCGGGAGAAACTGATCCTGCCGGGGCGTGACCGGCTAAGGACAGCAGCGCGGAGCCGCTGACTCCCAGCAGGGCGCCAAGAATCCATCGCCGGCTCAGCGGCTTCCTGTCCGCGAAGCGTTCGATGAGGGCTGCGGCGACGGGGGCCGAGCCGATCGAGACGACGGTTCCCACTGCCACGCCGGAGAGGTGCATGGAGCTGTAGAAGGCCAGCGGGTAGGTGGCCACCGCCGCGGCACCGAGCGACAGCAGGCGCCACCGTTCGAGCAGGCTGCCTGACTGGACGGCGATGTGCCGTGCGGCGAAGAGGGCCTGCAGCAGGCCGCCCAAGCCCATTGCGACGGCGCCAATCGCCAGTGGACTCACGGCGGGGGCAAAGGTGGCTGCGGTCCCGGTGGTACCCCAAAGGACGGAGGCAGCCACAATGGACATCGCTCCCCACAGCTGTGCCTTGGGATGGCTGCGGCTGGTGTTCATAGGGCGTCCAGCAGCTGTCCGGCGATGCGGCCGGCTTCCTTCAGCGGGCCGTCGTAGCCTTCCAGGCCGGCCCTGGCCATGGCGCCTTCGAGCAGGAACGCCAGGTGCGCAGCGATTGCGGGGGCCTGTTCTTTCCGGCCCGGCAACAACCCCGCCACGTGCCGCGCGAGGAGTTCCTGCACTTCTTCCTTGTGGCGGCGCACAGCGTCCCTGCCAGGGTCCCCGGCCGGCAGTTCCGCCGCGGCGTTGAGCAGGCCGCAGCCCCGGAAGCCGTGCTCGTAAGCGAAGTTGGCGTGGTCCAGATAGGCATCGAAGACCGCCAGGACCTGGCCACGCGGTGTCGTCGCCGTTTCCAGCCGCTTGCGGTAGAGCCTCAGCCATTCCTCGTGGCGGGCCTCCAGATATGCAGCCACCAGGTCCGCTTTGGAACTGAAGTTGTTGTAGAGGCTCTTCTTGGCCACTCCAGCCTCGGCAGTGATGGTGTCGATCCCGGTGGCGGCGACACCATTCGCATAGAAAAGGCGCGCTGCAGCCTCGAGCAGGAGCTCGCGGGCGGGAGGCCGCGCAGGGCTCGAGCGGGAAGGGGTCGAGAGGCCTGAAGCAGCCATGGGCACTCCTCGCAAAGGTGGTAGGTAGACCAGTCTACCTACCACCCACATTTCAAGGAAAGTCCTCAGGCGGAGCGGAGAGCGTCCAGGGAAGACACGGGTCTTGCCTGCGCCATCGGTTCACCTGCCTCGAGCTGCCGGACCACCGATTCCACGAGGACATCGAGAGGCTGCGTGATGTCGGCAAGAACGTGGGCT
This sequence comes from Arthrobacter sp. SAFR-044, assembly GCF_059414985.1. Taxonomy (NCBI): domain Bacteria; kingdom Bacillati; phylum Actinomycetota; class Actinomycetes; order Micrococcales; family Micrococcaceae; genus Arthrobacter; species Arthrobacter sp. SAFR-044. The sequence goes on from NZ_JBPFDN010000018.1 coordinate 12,305, forward strand.
TCGCCCTCCTCCAGGTCCTCCAGCGCGGCGAACTGCGAGTCCAGCAGCGTGCGCGGCATGAATTCGTGGGCGCGGGCGTCCATCCGCACCCCGATGGTTTCCGCGCTGCCGGCGAGGTGGACGAACACCAGGTCCGGCGCGTAGCCGCGCAGCAGGTCACGGTACCGGCGCTTGAGCGCGGAGCAGGCGACAATCGGCGGCACTGCTGGCCCGCCGTCGTCCGTTCCTGCAAGCAGGCCGGTCTCTCCTGCAAGCACGCCGTTTTGTTCCGCAGGCAACACACCCTGTCCTGCAAGCAGCCCGCCCAGGACGGCGAGCCATGGTTCCCGGTCGCTGTCGGTCAGCGGAATCCCGGCGCCCATCTTTTCCTTGTTGCCGGCCGGGTGGAAGTCGTCGCCGTCGAAGAACGGCTTGCCCAGGCGCCGGCCCAGGAGGGCACCAACGGTGGACTTGCCGCAGCCGGAGACTCCCATCACCACCAGCGGAGGCAGGTGCCCGCTCATTGGGCCTGCCCCGCATCGCCGAAGGAGAGGAGCACCTTGCCGGAGCTCGTGGAGTCCCTGGCTACTTCGAAGGCGTGGAGCGCGTCGGCCAGCGGGAATTCGTGCGTGATGACGGGCTCGATGTGCAGGGTCCCGTCGGCCAGGGCAGTGATGACGTCGTCGATTTCATCGTTGAAGCGGAAGGAGCCCAGCAGTTGAAGTTCGCGGGTGATGGCCAGGGAGATGGGCACCGGCTGCATGCCGGTGGGCAGCAGCCCCACCATCACCACGGTGCCGCCGCGCACCGCGCCGCGGATGGCCGAGGCCAGCCCGTGGTGGTTGCCGGAGGATTCGATCACGACGTCGGCCTCCACGGTGGCGATGGCTTCGGTGTCCGCGGCGTTGATCACCTGGTCGGCGCCCACGGCCGTGGCGATCTCCAGCGGTTTGGGATGGAGGTCGACGGCGGTAATCCGCGCGGCGCCGGCACGCTTCAGGACGGCGACGGCGAGGGCACCGATGGGGCCGGAGCCGATGACCAGCGCAGTTTTGCCGCGGACATCCCCGGCCCTGGACACTGCGTGCCAGGCGACGGACGCGGGTTCGATCAGTGCCGCGGTGCGCAGGTCGATGCTGTCCGGAAGCGGGCGGAGCATCCGGACAGGCAGCGTGACGTAACGGCTGAATGCACCATCCTTGTGCGGGTAGCGGGCGGCGCTGCCAAGGTACGTGCAGCCCGGCGACAGGTTGGGCCGGTCCGCCGGGTAGCGCGCGGCGCCGGGACCGGGCGTTGCGGGGTGGACGGCGACGGCGGTCCCTGCCTGCGGACCGGAGCCATCCGCCGCTGCGCGCACCACCACGCCGGAGATTTCGTGGCCCAGGACCAGCGGCGCCTTGAGGATGGACTCCCCCGCCGCACCGTGCAGCCAGTAGTGCAGGTCCGAGCCGCAGATCCCGCCGTAGAGGACCTCAACCACCGCTTCGTCAGGTGCGGGCTTGGGCAGCGGGACCTCGTCGATCCGCAGGTCGCCCGCGGCATGGGCCACCAGCGCCGGCCCGGTGGCGGGCAATGCGATATCAAGGGACGTTGCCATCAGACCACCACCGTCATTCCGCCATCGATGAAGATGGTCTGTCCGTTCACGAAGTTGGAGCCGTCCGAGGCCAGCCACACCACCGGACCGGCCAGGTCCTCCACGGTGCCCCAGCGGTGGGCCGGCGTCCTGCCGAGGATCCAGGAGTTGAACTCCTCGTCATCCACCAGGTTCTGGGTCATTTCGGTGTGGATGTAGCCCGGTGCAACGGCGTTGATCTGCAGCCCTGACGCTGCCCATTCGGCGGTCATGGCGCGGGTGAGGTTCCGCAGGCCACCCTTCGCGGCGATGTACGGGGCGATGGTGGGACGGGCAAGGTCGGCCTGCACGGAGCAGATGTTGATGATCTTGCCCCGGCCCCGGCCGATCATGTGCCGGGCGGCTTCGCGGCCCACCAGGAAGGCGCTGGTGAGGTCAGTGGAGAGGACGCGTTCCCAGTCGGCCACGTCCAGGTCCAGCATGGGGACCCGGTGCTGGATGCCGGCGTTGTTCACCAGGATTTCCAGCGGACCCACGTTGTCCTCGATCCAGCGGATGCTGCGGGCGGCAGCACCGTCGTCGGTCACATCGAAGGCGATGCTGTGGATCCGGCCCGGCGGGAACTCCGCCGCCATGGCAGCCGCTGCATCCTTGAGACGTTCTTCGTTGACGCCGTTCAGCACCACCGTCGCCCCGGCGTCGGCCAGCGCTTTGGCAAGGGCCGAACCGATGCCCCTGCTCGAACCGGTGACCAGGGCTACGCGCCCCGTGAGATCAAAAAGCCCTGTCATATCCTGGCTACTTCCTCTTCATAGTCGTTTTGCATCAGATCCCGGCGGCGGCCGTTAGAACGGGCCCTGCTGGAAGGGCCCGTTCTGCACCAGGTTGGCCGGGGTTTGGCCGGCGGCCAGCGCCTCGAGCTGCTGCTTCAGGAGTTTCAGGATCCGGGGCTCAAAGGCCGAGGCGTTGCCGCCCACGTGCGGGGTGATGAGGGCGTTCTCCGCGGACCACAGCGGGTGGCCGGCGGGAAGCGGCTCCGGATCGACCACGTCGATGGCGCACTGGAGGCGGCCGGAGACCACTTCGCGGGTCAGGGCCTCGGTGCTGATGACGGCGCCGCGGCCCACGTTCACCACCAGGGCTCCGTCGGGCAGGGCGGCCAGGACGTCCCGGCCCACCAGATGGTGGGTGTTGTCATTCACGGGCAGGACGGAGACCAGGATGTCGTGGTCCGCGGCGAGGGCCACCAGTTCGTCCGGGCCATGGACCTGCCCGTCGGCGTCCGTGCGGGCCGTGCTTCCCACCCGGGTGATAGTGACTTCGAACGGTTCCAGGCGGCGGGCCAGTTCCTTGCCGATTCCGCCGATGCCCAGCAGCAGGACCTTGCGGTCGGCCAGGGACTGGCGGCGCTGCGGCTTCCAGCTTTCGACCTGTTGGTCCTTAACGGCCTGGTCGATGCCGCGCAGCTTGGCGAGCATGAGGCCAACGGCCAGTTCCGCGGTGGCAGCTGCATGGACGCCCGAGGCGTTTGCCACTGCGGCGCGCGGACCGGCGGCCTCGCAGACGCCGTCGTACCCTGTTGACTGCGTCTGCACAAACTTGAGGTCCGGGACCTTGCCCAGGGAACCCAGCACTGCCCCGGCATTGATGTAGGGCAGAATGACGCCGTCGATGCTGCCCAGGTCCCCACCGGGGGCTTCCTTCATGTCCCATACCACCCCGTGCAGGCCGCCGGGAAGCGGCGACAGGTCAGCCAGGAGCTGGGGGTCGGGAAAGCTGACGGTGTGCACGTGCTGCATTGGTGGGGACCTATCGGTTGGTGGTGGTTGAAGAGCGGGACGGGTGTCAGGCGGTGGGCTCGCGGCGGTCGAAGGTCAGGCCGCCCGGGACCTGGAAGGTGGGCATGAGTTCAAGCATGCCAACATTCACGTGCCGCGGCGTCTCAATGGCGTAATCAAGGGCGTTAACAATGTCGTCGGTAGTCAGCGATTCGTAGCCTTCGTAGTACGTCTTCCAGGCTTCTTCCATGGCCTCGGGGCTGCCGCCCAGGTTGCGGCCGAAGATTTCGGTTTCCACGCGGCCCGGGCAGATTTCGGTGACCCGGATGCGCTTGCCCACGGTGTCGTTGCGGAGCTGGCGGGAGATCTGGTGCACGGCGGCCTTGGTGGCGTGGTAGACCGTGTGGCCGTAGAAGTTGTAGACGCCGGCGATCGAGCTGATGTTCACCACGTGGCCCAGGTCGCGCTCCACCATGCCGGGCAGCACCAGCCGGGTGAGCTGCAGCAGCCCGCGGAGGTTCACGTCCACCAGCTCGTCGATGTCCTGCTCGGAGGAATCCAGGATGTTGCCGGGCCGGGACACACCCGCGCAGTTGACCAGGACGTCCACTTTCAGGTCATTGACGACGGCGGTCAGGGCGGCGGTGTCTGTCAGGTCCACCACGTGCGGGACGACTCCCGTACGGTCCGCCAGTTCAGCGAGGCGTTCCTCATTGCGGGCCACCGCGTGGACGGTGAGGCCGCGCTTGGCCAGCCGTTCGGCGATGGCGGCGCCCATGCCGGTGGATGCACCGGTGACGAGGGCGGTGGTGTAGTCGGAAAAAGGCATTGGTACTCCAAAAAGTGCGAATGGGCGGGCTCTTGCGTCCGGCAATGGGCTGGACGTAGTAGCCCCGGGTTGGCAGGGGTTAGGGATCGCGTAGCGGTTTGTGGGCGCGGTCCTTGGCGGTGGGAAAAGCATTCATGATGTTCAGGCTCCTGACGCTGGGCTGAGTTCGTACCAGCGCTGGCCGGCGCCGATCCCGAGGAGACCGAAGACTGTGTTGATGGTGTTCCGTAATTTGTCCAGTTCCAGGCAGGCTGTGCGGTGCATGGCTGTTGCTTCAGCGACGGTTGTCTTTCTGAAGGTGACGGTATGTCCAGGCCTGGCTTGGGCCAGGAGGTCCAGGGAGCGGCTTGTGACCACTGCCAGGACCGGGTAGCCCGCCGTGACGCCGCGTCCCCGGTGCAGCACCAGCAGTTCCTCCCGGGATGGGACCTCGATGGCTCCGACCGGAACGCCGCGGGAGAGCACTTCGGACGTGAGCTGGCGCTCGGGAAGGGCACCACCGAGCCGCAGTCCGATGTGGTTGCTGCGGGGGCTTACGGTGTACTGCGTGGTGAACAGCAAGTCGGCCGTGTCCCCGAATTCCGCCACGTCCGGCCCGTCGGTGACATCGATGACCGGGTTGGTGGTGAAGTCGGGTTTGGTGAGGCCCAGCCGGAACAGCGGCAGGCCAAAGTGTGGCTGGGTGATCGGCGCGGTGGTCTTCCGGGTTTCCAGGCGGAAGCCCTCCACGAGCTTCAACCCGAAGCCCACCACAGTGTCAGGGGCGCAGCTGACCAGCAGGCTGGGGACCGTGAAGGATCCGTGGACGGCGATGTAGGCCCGGAGACCGGTGCGGATTCCGCGGACAGTCACTGTTTCGCCAGCCCGGACAGATACCGGCTCCCATTGCGGGCATTCACGGCCGCCCACCGTGAGGTCCAGGGGTGCACCGGTGACCGCGATGAGCAGGTCGGTGGTGGCCCGCATCCGGAAGTCCAGCGCGGTGAGTTCCAGCAGGGGGTCGTTGTCTTCGTTGCCGGCAAGGATGTTCGCGGCTTTGGCGGAGTACTGGTCCAGGGCGCCGTTGACGGGGAGGCCGTAGGCGGGGCCCTTCGTCCGGCCGAGGTCGGTGACCACGGAGTGGCCAGGCTGCAGGATGATCAGTGACCCGGTCATGGCCTTGCCTCCAGGAACTGCCCGGCGAAGTTTCCGAAGTCCTCGGCGGGAATGCGGTAGAAGCGCAGTTCGTCGCCGGGAACGTAGGGCACCAGGGGTTCGCGTGCTGCGTCCAGGACCGTCAAGGGGGTCTGGCCGATGACGCACCAGCCACCCGGCGCCACTGCGGGCGCGATGACGGCCTGGCGTCCGGCCACGGATACGGCACCGGCGGGAACGGACAGCCGCGGGTCCTTGAGCCTGGGAACGGGGGCCGGGAAGTCCGGCCCGTCCATCATGGGCGATCCTGCCGGGGCCCCAAGGCAGCGGATGATGTAGGTTTTGGCCGTGTGCCTGGCGATGACGTCCTCAATGTCGAGGCCTTGGTGCTCTGCCACGCGGTCCAGGTCGGGCCCGTAGTCGCCGCCGTACACCACAGGCACTTCGAATTGGCGCGGTTCCCGCAGGGTGGTACCAACAAAGTCCAGTTGGCGCATTCCGAGGAGGACGAACGCCCGGACCTGGCGCGCTGAGGTGAGGTAGGGGTCGAATTCGACCAGGACGGAGTCGTAGGTGGGAACGGCGCCGTAAATGCCGTCGACGCCGGCGGTAGCCAACCAACCCGCAAGGGAGTGGACGGTGGACCAGTTCGCTTCCGCGTCACCGGACCGTGCCACCACGCGCAGGGCGGCGTCACCTGACTCGTAGATGTCCAGCGTTGTCCGGCTGGTCGTCGTTGTGGCGGCCATGGTCAGGAAACCCTCTGCTTTGCAGAGAGGACCTCTGCCAATGGGGCGATGGTGATGCCTGCGGCGATCAGTTCGCGGCGGATCAGGCGGGCCAGTTCGACGGCGCCCGGGTTGTCGCCGTGGAGCAGCACCGTGTCTGCCTGGATGGCGATGTCCCTGCCGGAGGCAGTCTCGATGAGGCCTTCGGTGACCATCCGCACGGTGCGCTGGACGATGACGGAGGGGTCGTGGATTACGGCGCCGGGCTCGCTGCGCGGCACCAGTGTCCCGTCATCCTGGTAGGCGCGGTCCGCGATGCCGACGATGGCCACCCGCAGGCCGCGCTCTACCGCCGCGGTGGCGAGTTCACCGTCCTGCGCCAGGATGATCAGCTTCGGGTCCACCCGGACGGCGGCATCGGCTACGGCTCCGGCATAGTCCGCCCGGGTTGCCACCAGGTTGCCCAGGCGGCCGTGCGGTGCCAGGTGGGAGACGGAACCGCCGTGGTAGGCGGCAAACGCCGACAGGGCTCCCAGCTGGTAGATGACGTCGGTGCGGACTTCGTCAGCTGTGAGGTCCATGGCCCGGCGGCCGAAGCCGCGGAGATCCGGGAAGCTCGGATGCGCACCGATGCCGACTCCCGTCCTGACACATTCAGCCACGGTGGCGTCCATAATGTCAGGGTCCCCTGCGTGGAAGCCGCAGGCGATGTTGGCGCTGGACACGATTTCCAGCAGGGCTTTGTCGTCACCCATCGAGTAGGCGCCAAAACCTTCACCAAGATCCGCTACGAGATCGACTGTGGGCATTACGGGCCTTCCTCTGCTGGTACTGCTGGTGTAAATCAGTGTGGCATCGGGATAGGAGCCACACAAAGACGAATGCGGTATCACGCTATAGGGAACAGTTATGACCTTCTCCGGGCGCTATGGCAGCCCAAAGAATGTACGGGGTCCTTATTTCGTGACTATAAGAATGATGCTTCCAATAAACCGTTTTCCTGCTTATGCGCAAAACATATGCCGCCATCAAAATCGGCGATGGCTGGGGCGGGGATAGAATGTTCTGGTCACTGGAAAGTCATCTGCAATTAACCTATGCCCGAGACTCGGATCACACAAAGACGTAATGCCTGTCCCGCCATAGCGCCAACGTATGACCCCGCATGCTGTATCGTCCCCGGCTGGAAAAGAGGAGCTCTATGGACACCCGGAAGCTGGCGTACTTCGTGAAGATCGTCGACTCAGGAAGCATCACGAAGGCGGCCGCCGCCCTCCACGTGGCCCAGCCGGCGCTGAGCCAGCAGGTGTCGGCCCTGGAAACGGAGCTGAAGCAGCGGCTCCTGATCCGGAGCAAGCAGGGCGTGGAGCCGACGGCGGCCGGCCATACCCTGTACCGGCACGCGCAGACCATCCTGCGGCTCGTGGAGCAGGCCAGGATCGATGTGGCAGCTTCAGGGGCGGCGCCTTCCGGCCGCGTATCCATAGCAATCGCCCCCTACAGCATGGCGTCCAGCTTGACCCCGAGGATTATCAGCGAGGTGGGGCGGCGCTACCCCGACATCGTGCTGCACCTGACCGAGATTTACGGCGGCGTGCTCAGTGAGGCCATCAAGAACGGGCGGCTGGACATGGCACTCATCTACGAGCCGGGGCCCATTCGCGGGGTGCAGTTCACCACCCTGATCGTCGAGGACCTGTACCTGATCGTGAACTCCCGGCGGGAGCTCCCGGTAGCGGCAGACGCGGACACGATCACCCTGGACGAGGTGGCCGACGTCGGGCTCTTCCTGCCGGAACAGATCCACACGCTGCGGCAGGTGGTTCAGGCGGGCATCGACAGCAGGGGCCTGAAGTTGAAGCTGGTGGGCGAGGTGGAATCGGTCCCCTCCCTCACCCGGCTGCTCCGTACGGACCTCGGAGCCACCATCCTGCCAAAGTCGGCTGCGGACGCCCTGTTCCACGAGGAGGACTTCCGGGTGCTGCGGATCGTTGAACCCGCGCTGCAGTGCAGGATCGCACTCTGCACTCCTGACCACGAGCCCTTGTCCGAAGCCGCGTCTGCCGTCCTGCTGGTACTCAAGGAAATGCTGCAGGAAATACTCCGGAGTAAATATTCCGCGCTCCCCACCACGCCGTTCACGGCATCATAAGCGTGCCTTATCAGGTCACTCTGCTTTAGTCTTATTCAGGTAATTCAGCAGGTCCTAGGATAAAAGCCATAAAGGTTCGCCAAAGGCGCAACCGCGGCAATTAATTTCCCTGGAGTCCCGCCATGAAAAAGATCACCAGCGTGCAGTACCGGAAATCGGCTGAAAGAAGGATCCAGCTCAAAGCCGGCACCGGTTCCCACTGCCCCACCAACGGCTTCTGGCGTCCAGAGGACGCGCCCGCCACGGAACCGGTCTTCGTGTTCGAGGGAAGCATGATGCCACCCGGAAAACGCGGCTCCACGATGTGGTACCTGGACGACGCCCAGGTGGGACCGCCCGCCCACCTGCTGCCCGGCATGAACTGATCGGCTCATTGACTTTAGAGCGGCAAGAGGAAAGGCCCGGGGTTCCGAAAGGAACCCCGGGCCTCTGTCGTATAAACCCCATCGATTGCTGAGTATCTGCCGTTATGAGGGCTCAAAACGGCAATTACGCAGCAATCGATGGGTGTGGAGCTACAGCGCTGGCTCCAGTTCGGCGTCCTCCACCAGCAGGCCCTTGGCCTTCAGCACGTCCGTCAGTTTGCACAACTCGATGGTGGTGCCGCCTTCCTTGTAGCGGCGGATGAGGTCGTCCTCAGCGTCCACGCGCGCCTGCGACAGCTTAATGACTTCCTCGATCTCATCCTTGCGGACCACCACCACGCCGTCGGCATCACCCAGCAAGACATCGCCCGGGTAGACAATTTCGTCGCCGAACACCAGCGGATGGTTGATGGGGCCAATGGTTTCCTTGACGGTCCCCTTGATGCAGACACTGCCGGAGAACACCGGCAGTCCGAGTTCAATCAGGTCCTTGGTGTCGCGGACACCCGAATCCGTGACCATACCGGCCAGGCCTTTCGCCTTCATGGCGTTGCCCAGCACGTCGCCAAACGTCCCGGCTTCCTCGTACTCCCCGGCTGCCACCAGGACAACGTCGCCCTTCTGGGCGTAATGGATGGCCACCTGGAGCATCAGGTTGTCCCGCGGGGCGCAGACCACGGTGACGGCGGGGCCGCAGAAGGACATGCTGCGGTCGATCGGCTTGATCTTCGAACTCAGGGCACCTTTGCGGCCCTGTGCTTCGTGGACTGTGGCGGAGGAGAACTTGGAAAGCCGCTGAACGGCGTCTTCGGAAGGCCGGTCGAATTTCGTCTTGACGTGGATCATGGGGTGCTCCTGTTGTTGGAAAGCGTGGGTAATGTGATAGTCGGGTCAGGCCAGAGCCGTGACGGCCTTTTCGATGGCAGCGATGGATTCCTCGATCACCGGCAGCCCGGTGGCGTAGGAAATCCGGAAGTAGGGGCTCAGTCCGTACGCCGAACCCTGGATGACGGCAACAGACGCCGCTTCCAGCAGGTACAGCGTGAAGTCCTCGTCGTTGGTGATCTGCCTGCCGTCGGGCGTCGTCTTGCCGATGACCCCGGTGCAGTTGACGTACGCGTAAAAGGCACCTTCCGGCGTCGTGCACTGCAGGCCCTTGACGGCGTTCAGCCCGGTAATTGCCGCATCGCGCCGTTCGCGGTACACCTCGACGCTCTCGCGGACGAATGCCTGGTCTCCGGTGAGAGCCGCGGCGGCAGCTGCCTGGCTGATGGAAGACGGGCACGAGGACATCTGGGACTGCAGCTTGTTGATGGCAGCCACCAGGGCCGCCGGTCCGCCGGCGTAACCCAGCCGCCATCCGGTCATCGCGTAGGCCTTGGAGACCCCGTTGGTGACCAGCACACGGTCCTTAAGCTCAGGGGCAACGGCCACGAGACTGGTGATGGGCTCATTGCCGAAGTGGATCTCGTCGTAGATCTCATCAGTGAGGACGTAAACGGCAGGGTGGTCCGTGAGGACGGCGGCCAGGCCTGCCAGTTCTTCGCGGGAGTACACCGCTCCGGTGGGGTTGGAGGGCGTGTTGAGGATGACCCACTTGGTGCGCTCCGTCAGTGCCCCTGCCAGTACCTCAGGGGTGAGTTTGAAACCGGTGTCCTCACCACAGGAAACGATGACGGGGGTGCCTTCGTTGGCGAGCACCATGTCCGGGTAGGAGACCCAGTACGGTGCGGGAACGACAACCTCGTCGCCTGCATCGAGTGTGGCCATGAACGCGGTGAAGATGACCTGCTTCCCGCCCCCTCCGATGGTGATCTCGCCGGGCCCGTACTGCTGGCCGGTTTTGCGATGCAGCGTCTGCAGGATGGCCTTTTGCAGTTCGGGCGTCCCGGTGACCGAGGTGTACTTGGTTTCACCGCGGCCGATGGCTGCGATGGCAGCGTCCTTGATGTGCTGGGGCGTGTCGAAATCCGGCTCGCCGACCGTCAGGTCCAGGATCCGGCGGCCCTCGGCCTTGAGTTCCCGCACGCGGGCCGCCGCGGCAACGCTGGGTGAGGATTTGATACGGGTTACGCGTGATGCGGGCACGAATTCAGGCATGGTTTCTTCCAGGCTTCCGGTACGGATGAGGGTGGCTCATTCGAGCCTAGGGAAGGAGCCGCCCTCTTGGATAAGACCTAAAGTGCGTGGACAGATAAGCAGCCCTTATGACAGGAGCAGCCAGAACTTTCGCCTATTGCTCCACGCACTTTCGGTATTGCCTTCCAGGCTTGCCGACGGCGTAACCTCCAGGGTGGATAACGGGCCCGATGAAGGCACAGCATCGGCCCCCGCGACGCCTTCCAGGCCGGCAGGCCGAACCGCGGGAGAGGTACGCCCGCCGGCGTGAAGCCGCGCGGGCATGGAAACACCAACGGAGACAAGGAGCAGAGGTGCCCGGCAGAGAGATTAAGGAACGGATACCTCCGCGTACAGCCAGCACCGGGACGGGCGGGGCCGGCGTAGCAGCGTACCGGTACCGGGGCGTCCCGAAGCCGGACCCCGCCCCGGCCCGCGCCCAACAAGCCCTGGCCATGCTGGCCCAGCTGCGGACGACCCTCGCACTTCGCTCCAGCAGGGTACGTGCCCTCACCGCCGAGCTGGGTGACTGCCTTGCCCAGGCCGTGTGCGATGGTGTGAAGGTTGCCGCCGTCGCGAAGGCCGCCGGCCAGCCTGCCGCCAGTATCCGGTCTGCCACGCTGGCACGCGGCGAGCTGTACCCGTCCGGCCAAACCCGAAGCGGGCATCTTCACCTCATTGCGGGATTGGCTTCGGAGCTGGCGGCAGCCGAAGGCGCCCGGAGTGATGCGGAAGAACAACGAACGCAAGTACTGGCCCTGGCCAGGAAAGCCCAGCTCCTTGACGACTACCAACTTGCCGGGGCAAGCGGCCTGAAGTCCGACGAAATCCGCAAAATGACCAGGGGCGTCGGCTTGCGTGTGGCCCAGCCGCAATGATCGTCCCGGCTGATCCGCTGCCGGCGGGCTTCCGCCCTCCCAAAGAGTCCTCATGCGTCGCCCACCTCGGCCTGGCGGGCCGTGTATCAACTGAGGCGCACTCGTCATACCAGTCCCTTGCCCGCCGGTATGGAGGAGTCCCGGCGCAGCTTTGCCTCTCCGCTCTGGCGACGACTGGCAAGCAAGCGTAGCGTCTTTTCCAAGAGGCCGCCGCAAGCACGGTGTCTGCTTTTCGGCGCTTCGGTGAGCCGCGGAGGAGGCCGGAATGGTGGGATGGAATGCGGATACGGCCGCCGGTCCGCTAGGAGCCGGCTCTATGACGTTGGTCGAGGGCTCATCCTTCTGTATTTCGTCATCGAACGGGGATATTCAGGCCGATCGTCCGCATGGCCTCTTCGTGGCTGACGTCAGGATCCTTTCAATCTGGCGACTGACAGTGGGCGGACAGGCGCTTGAAACACTCACGGCGGAGACAAAGGAGCCCTTCCGTGCAGCATTTGTAGCAAGGATCCCACGGTCCGATGGCTACGCGGACAGCCCACTGATCGTGGAACGGCTGCGGGAGGTCGGGGCCGGCCTCCAGGAGCAGCTCACCATCTACAACTACTCCCAGGAGCCGGCCGAGTGCCTCGTCGTCCTGGAAGTAGGGGCCGACTTCGCGGACCTCTTCGAAGTGAAGGAAGCACGGATCCGGCGACGGTGGGAGGAAACACAGGAAGCCGACGATGGACTGCTCACCATTCGGGGCAGTTGGCAGGACGTCCGCAAAGGCACCGCTATCCACGCACCTGGTGCCGAAATTTTCGGTAACACCGTCCAATATCGGGTGTCAGTACTCGCTCATGGGCAATGGAGCACGGTCCTGACCGTTCTGCCCACTGACGATGGAGACCACGCACCGGCTTTCGCCCATTCCGGGGGAGACACCCTGTCCCCCCGAGACCGCCGGCGGCGGGAATGGGTGGCAAAAATCCCCATACTGCAGGTGGCCAACCGTTCGGTGGAACGGACCCTGCGCCGCAGTTATGACGATTTGGGCGCTCTTAGAATCGAGGACCCCGACCATCCGGAGCGGGTTGTCGTCGCCGCCGGGGCACCCTGGTTCATGACCCTGTTCGGAAGGGACTCCTTGTGGGCCTCGGTGATGGCGTTGCCGGTAGACCCGTCGCTCGCCTTGGGCACACTCCAGACCCTCGCCGACCGCCAGGGCTCCGTGGTGGACCCTATGACCGAAGAGGAGCCAGGCAAGATCCTCCACGAGGTCCGGCTCGATGTCTCCAGCGGCCTGTCCTTGGGCGGCAAGTCGAACTACTACGGCAGCGTGGACGCCACTCCCTTGTTCCTGATGGTGCTTGGAGCGGTGAGCCGGTGGGGATTCGCAGCCGATACCATCCAGGCTCTCTTACCCCACGCCGACCGGGCAGTGGACTGGATCGTGAACTACGGCGACAAGGACGGCGACGGCTTCGTTGAGTACCAACGGCTCAATGACCAGGGACTGATCAACCAGGGATGGAAGGACTCCTGGGACGGCATCAACTTTGCCGATGGAACCCTGGCGGAGCCGCCGGTCGCGCTTTGCGAGGTACAGGCCTACGTCTACGTCGCCTACCTCTCACGTGCATGGCTGGCCTACGACGCCGGTGACATCACCTTGGGCAAAGACCTCACGGGCCGCGCTGCCCGGCTGAAGAAGCAGTTCAACGAGCAATTCTGGATCCCCGAGCGCGGCTACTACGCCATCGCCCTCGATGGCAGGAAACGGCAGGTCGATGCCTGCGCCTCCAACATGGGACACTGCCTGCTCCAAGGCCTGATCGACGACGACAAAGCCCCCCAAGTCGCCGCGCATCTGATGTCACCGGAAATGTTCAGCGGCTGGGGCGTACGCACCCTGGCCAGCAACATGGGCGCCTACAACCCGGCCAGCTACCACAACGGGTCCGTCTGGCCCCACGACAACGCCATCATCGTCGCAGGGCTCCTCCGGTACGGCTTTGTCGCCGAAGCGCAAAGAATCGCCACCGGCATGATGGACGCGGCAGAGTTCTCCGACGGCCGCCTGCCGGAACTGTTCTGCGGCTTCAGCCGGGACCACCTCGCCACCCCCGTTCCATACCCCACCGCCTGCTCACCACAGGCGTGGGCAGCCACCGCACCCATCCAGATCGTGTCCAGCCTGATGCGCTACGACCCGGTCGTGTCAGCCGGTGGAGTGTGGCTCGATCCCGTCCTCCCCCATTCCTTCGGGGACCTGCACATTTCCAACGCCCCGCTTGGCAACGGCCGCATCACCATCGATATCGCGGACTCCCTCCCCTCCATCAAGGGACTACCCCCGGGCATGGTGCTTCATCGCGGCCACCGACCCTGGATGTCCGAACTGGTCGAGGAAGCGGTGCGACGTCGTGGAAACACCCGCCCCACGGCAAACCCTCGTTAAAGTCCCCGTTCCACGGCGGGCTTCCTGTTGTCCAAGGTCTCCGGTTCTTCGACTCCAAGCCATAACAAATCGCTATGTAGGTACATAAAAGCCGACTTTGTGTGACCCACACCGCAAACGTTAACTTGATGTCTGGGGCCGCCGCAAAGCCGTAAACACGACTTGCGAGAGAGCTCACAGCAGGACCAACCGGATATTCCACCCGAGATCTTTTTCCGAGAGCCCAGATGCAGCGGCAGCCGGTGTTCACCCATCACCAACGGAGACGAAATGACAGAAACCACACTTCCCAGGAAGACCCCGGTCAAAGCCGCAATCGCGGCCTGGATCGGCACGACGTTGGAGTACTACGACTTCGCGGTGTATGGCACCTCGTCGGCGTTGGTTCTGAACGTCCTCTTCTTTTCACCCGAGCTGCCCCAGGGCCTCAGCGTGCTGCTCGCCATGATCACCTTCGCGGTCGGCTACGCGGTACGCCCCCTCGGCTCCCTCATCCTGGGGCCGTTGGGTGACCGCCGCGGCCGCAAGTTCGTCATGATGATCACACTGTTCGGCATCGGCGGCTGCACCTTCCTGATCGGGTGCCTGCCCACGTACGCTCAAATCGGTCCTCTTGCTCCGGTCTTGCTCGTGCTAATCCGCGTCATCCAGGGACTGTGCCTTTCCGGCGAGCAGCCCAGTGCCATTACCATGAGCCTGGAGCATGCTTCCGAAGGCCGACGCGGGTTCCTCGCGAGCTTCACCACGTTGGGTTCCTCCTCAGGCACGCTGCTCACCCTGCTGGTCTTCATCCCCATCGCCGCTATGCCCTCGGAGCAGTTGCTGAGCTGGGGTTGGCGGCTGCCGTTCTGGGCCTCCGCCATCGTGGTCGTCGCTGCATACCTGATCCGCCGCCACATCCAGGAGCCGCCCGAGTTCGTAAAGGCCCAGGCCGCCAACGTGAACGTTGCCCCACTCCGGCATCTTCTGCGCTTCCACTGGCGTGCGGTGCTGCGGATCGTATTCTGTGCCCTCATCGCGGGCACCAGCTACATGATGCAGACCTTCTCGGTAGCATTCGGGACCGCCGGGTACAAGCTGGATAAGCCAACCATGCTCCTGACGACCACAGTCTCGGCCGTGATCGCCCTCGGAATCACGCCCCTGGCGGGATTCCTTGTAGACAAGATCGGCCGCAAAACGATGTTCCTTATCGCAACGGGCGGTGCAGGCATCACTATGGTGCCCTACCTGTGGTCAATTACGACCGGCAACTGGTCGCTGATCTTCCTGTTTGGCATCATCAACTATTCCCTCTTCTACTCAATGGTGAACGCGTCCTGGCCGTCATTCTTCGCGGAGATGTTCCCCGGCCGGCTGCGCGTCTCCGGGCTCGCCCTTGGCACCCAGATCGGCTTCGCCATCTCGGGCGTCATCGGCCCCGTCCTCTCGACAGCACTCGCTGGCCCCGACCTGAAAGATTGGATCGGACCGTCCATGGTCGCGCTCGGGTTCATGGTCCTGGCAGGAATTTCAGCCCTCACCGCCAAGGAGACCAAAAAGTACACGCTCAAGGAGCTCGACGAGGTGCAGCAGAGCGAGCGGGAAACGTCCGTCCTCACGGCCGCGGCCATGTCCCCAAGCACAGCTGCCCGCGGCCTCGCTGGTTAGCCCGAAAAGCAGAGGTGACAGGTTATCGCCCCTGAGCTGATCGCCTACCAGCTGCACGGGCCACGACATTGATTCCGTTGTGAACAAAGTGAAGACCTCTTAGTGACGGCCCCAACACAGCCATCCACTAAGAGGTCTTCCTGTTCCGCCTGTAATGCCCCCTGGCTGTACTGCCCAGGGACGTTGGTCGGGTGAATGCGAGGACCCGCGGGAGCCGTTGACCCAAGGGTGAGGACCTGCGTCTGCACGAACTTGAGGTCCGGGACCTTGCCCAGGGAACCCAGCACTGCCCCGGCGTTGAGGTAGGGAAGGATGACGCCGTCGATGCTGTCAGGCCGCCCGGGACTTGGAAGGTAGGCATGAATTCAAGCATGCCAACATTCACCTGCCGCGACGGCTCAATGGCGTAATCAAGGGCGTTAACAATGTGGTCAGGACTGGGGCCCAGGCACTAGGCGAGGTCCGAGCAGTCCTCGCCGGCGCCACTTTTGCTCTTGACTTAGCTGCAACGGCGTTCTAAATTCAAGATATTCGTTTTTAGAGCGAGGTTCCCATGACTATTCACCTGCGGCCTCCGGCGCATGGCACCGCTTGCCAGACCCGGCTGCGCCAAGGCCGGACGGCATGACATGGACTGGCAAGGATGGGGACTGTTCGGGCTCCTGGCCACTGCAGTCCTGACGATCATCATGATTGCGGCCCAGATGGCCGGCTTGACACGGCTGGACCTGCCACTGGTCCTGGGCACCCTGGTGACACCCGATCCTGACCGGGCACGTGTTGCCGGCTTCTTCATCCATCTGGCGGTCGGCCAGATGTTTGCCCTTGGCTATGCCGCGGCGTTCGCCCTTCTGGGCCGGGCCACCTGGTGGATCGGCGCGTTGCTGGGCCTGCTGCACGTGGCGGTGGCCCTCACGGTCATCCTGCCGCTGCTGCCCGGCGTTCACCCAAGAATGGCATCCACCCGGGCGGGCCTGGCCACCACTGCCGTGCTGGAGCCGCCTGGACTGCTTGGTTTGAATTACGGCATCCAGACGCCTGCAGTAGCCATCGTGGCGCATGTAGCCTACGGGGCCCTGCTGGGGATTCTGCTGAGGGCGCTGTGAGCAGGCCGCTATGAGCATCGCATTCGAGCGGAAGCGCTCCCGTTCGATGGAAGAATCCTCCGTGACCGAGCCGCCGAAGCCGCAGCCCGCCGTCGGCCCCTTCCCCGGCCCCGCACCCGCGCCCGCACCCGAGCCCTCGCCATGGCAGCCCGCTGCCATCGCGGACTACGGCATGCTCGGTGACACCAGGACCGCTGCCCTGGTGTCCTCCAAGGGGTCGGTGGACTGGATGTGCGCTCCGGCGTTCGACGGCGAGCCTATCTTCGGTGCCCTGCTGGGCGGACTGGAAGCAGGCCAGTTCGTCGCCGGACCCGCCGGACCCGCCCACCTGCTCCAGCGCCATTACCGCGGGAACACCGCAACATTGGAAACAACGTGGTCCACTGGCGGGGCCCGGCTGACGCTCACCGAAGCGATGGTTGCTGAAGTGTCCGGCGCCTTGCTCCCCACAACGCTGCTGGTGCGGCGGCTCAGCGCCCACGGCGGCCCGGCAGCCGCCGTCGTCCGCTTTATTCCACGGCTGGGAGAAACGCATCGCGTGCCACGGACCAGCCGGAGGGCGCGGGACCTCGTGTGTGAATGGGGACCATTGGCGTTGTCGCTGGGCTCCAGCGAGGGGTGCCCGCTCCCCGACGGCGAAGAAGAGACACTGGTGGTGCACCCCGGCCGTCCCGTGACCCTGGTGTTGTCCGTCGCGTACGGCGAGCCGCTGATCCACGTTGACCCCGAGGCGGCCTGGCACCTGGTGCTTGAGGACGAGCGACGGTGGGAGGCATGGTCGGAGGAGGTGGACGCTGACATCCCGTTCCGCGAACAGGTCCTGCGGAGCCTGCTCACCCTGCGCCTGCTCACCTATTCACCGTCCGGTGCCCCAGTGGCAGCACCCACCACGTCGCTGCCGGAAAATCCCGGCGGCATCCGGAACTGGGACTACAGGTTTGCTTGGCCGCGGGACGCCAGCATCGGTGTCGCCGCATTCCTGCACGCGGGCAAAACGGATGTGGCCCTGAACTTCTTCGGCTGGCTGCTGCACGCGAGCCGGCTTCAACGGCCCCGGCTTCCGGCACTGCTCACACTATCCGGCCGGCCGGTCCCCCGCGAGCGCGAGTTGCGTGGCTGGCCCGGGTATTCAGGGAGCGTACCGGTGCGCACGGGCAACGGGGCGGCTGGGCAGCATCAGCTGGACGGCTACGGGTGGGTGCTGGACGCGGCATGGGTGCTGGTGCAGGGCGGCCACCGGCTGTACTCGGAGACCTGGCGGGCCATGCGCGGATTCGCCGACAGGGTGGCCGCGTCCTGGGCCGCCCCGGATGCGGGCATCTGGGAAATCCGTGATGATGCCGCGCACCACGTCCACTCCAAACTCATGGCGTGGCTCGCCCTGGACCGGGCGCTGCGCATTGGCGCCACCCACCGCCTAAGCGCCCGGCAGCGGCAGCGCTGGCTGTCCGCGCGGGACCAGCTGGGCACGGAGATCCGGGGCAGGGGCGTCGACCCCGGGCGGGGCACCTACACGCGGACCTATGGATCAGCGGACCTGGACGCGGCACTGCTGGTTCTTCCGTTGATTGGGCTGGAGGACCCGCAGGCTGATGTTGTCCGCCAAACCGTTGACGCAGTACGCGCCGAACTGAGTGCCGGCGACCCTCTCGTGTTCAGGTATCCGCCCGGCCAGGACGGCCCGGAAGGCGGCGAGGGTGCTTTCCTGCCCTGTTCCTTCTGGCTGGTACAGGCCCTGGCCCTGACCGGCAGGTGCAGGGAGGCGGTGGACGCCTTCGGCGCGCTGCTGGACCTGGCCTCCCCGCTGGGACTCTTCAGCGAAGAACTGGATCCCGCCTCCGGTGCCTTCCTGGGCAATTACCCCCAGGCCCTTACCCACGCCGCCCTGGTCCAGGCCGCGCTGGCCCTAAGGAAAAACAGCCCCACCCGGAATGGGAATTAGTTGCGCCCATCCGGCGTTGTCGATCTGTCCAGAACAATCTGGACATCAGCAGCTGGACAGGAGAACACACCACATGTCAGTTGAC
Source organism: Arthrobacter sp. SAFR-044 (assembly GCF_059414985.1). NCBI lineage: Bacteria > Bacillati > Actinomycetota > Actinomycetes > Micrococcales > Micrococcaceae > Arthrobacter > Arthrobacter sp. SAFR-044. The sequence goes on from NZ_JBPFDN010000018.1 coordinate 31,068, forward strand.
TACGACGCTCCGCGGGTGGCTCCCGAGGAAGAGCCGAACGTCGCCCTGGAGGAGCTGAAGTCCGATAAGTCCGGCCGCCGGGAGGCCGCTCCCGACATGGACGAAACGGACCTCGCGGACAGCTTCGAGCTGCCCGGCGCAGACCTCTCCAACGAGGAACTCCTCATCCAGGTGGTGCCGGTGCAGGCAGACGAATTCACGTGCATGTCCTGCTTCCTGGTCCACCACCGCAGCCAGTTGGCCCGGGAAAAGGATGGAAAGAAGTACTGCAAGGAATGTGAGGGGTAGCAGGGGGCCGGCCACGTTTGGGTTTCAATCATTGGAATCCGGGCTCGTGGCCGGAGCGTGGGACAGCCATGATGTAGGTCACGCTCCGGCAAGTCCGGCCGACTGGAAAGAAGGAAACCCATGTCCCTCAGCGTTGAGGAAATGAACAAGCAGCTCCCGGCGGCCAACACGCTGCCCGGCGAGGCGGTCCCGTATTACATGGCGTCGGGCGAAGGCGCGCGCTACGAGATCAACGGCCAGCTGGTCACGGTCATCGCACGCGCCGCCGACACCGGGGGCATCTTCAGCGCAGCCTACATCTCCGGCGGCATGGGCGCTGAGTCCCCGTTCGTCAGCCACAAGGTGGAGCACAAGACGCTCTACGTTTTCGACGGGATCCTGCATGTCTGGCTGCCGGGCGAGAGCCGCATCCTCACTCCCGGCGACTCCGTGGTCATCCCGCCGAACACCCCGCACACCTACCGGATGGCCAGCCACTACACCCGCTTCCTGAACTGGATGACCCCCGGGGGCGGCGAGGCGTACTACGAGCGGGTGGGCACGCCCATCGACTCGCACGTCCCGCCGGTCCGGCCCGGCCACAAGGCCGGCCTGCAGGAGCAGGCAGAGGTGGGCGCCGAGTTTGGCATCACGTTCCCCGACGTTGAGCGTGTGGCGCCGTCGTTCAAGCACGACGCCGGCCTGCCGCCAACGCAGAGCCCGTACTTCCTCAGTGCCGGGGAGGGTGAGCGCATGGTCAGCTACCAGACCATGTTCACTTACCTGTCCCGGCCCGCCAACACCGGTTCCAACTACTTCGCCGTGCACACCAAGGGCGCCAAATCCCCCTACATTCCGCTGCACTTCCACTCCCAGCACACGGAGAACTTCCTCTGCACCGAGGGCCGGATGTGGCTCTACGCCAACGGCCGCGAGATGCTCCTGACGAAGGGCGATTTTGTGCACGCCCCCGCCGGGACCATCCACTCGTTTGCGCTCGATGCCCACAACACCCAGATGGTGGGCTTCCTGACGCCGTCGGTGTTCAACGGCTTCTTTGAGTACTTCAACGAACCCACCGAGGACTACATGTACACCGAGGGGGGCGAGCCCTACATGGACATGGAAGGCTTCGGCCGCGCCCAGGCCGAGATGGACCTGACCGTCGTCGGCCCCCCGCCCCAGCGCCGCACAGCACTGGACATCGCCTAAGCCACATCCATTGCTCCGTAATTGTCGTTTTAAGCACTGAAAACGACAATTACGGAGCAGTCGATGAGGGGTGGGTCAGGAGGCGGCTTGCCTGACCAGTTCGCGGCCGTAGTCGTTGCCGTTGGGGGTGCGGACCACTGTGTGCATGTGGAACGGGGCGGGCTCATCGTTACTGAGGAAGACGCCGGTGTGGTGGTCCAGTTCCAGTACCACTACCGGGCTCTGCACCCGGAAGTAGAACGCTTCCTCACCTTCCCAGCCCCCGATCCAGCTGAAGAACGTCTCACCGTAGTGCTCCTGGATCTCCCGGCGGCGGGCGGCACGGGGACCGTCCGGCAGGTAGGCGATGAAGTCCTCCACAACGGCGTCGAGCAGCTCCCGGGCGCGGGCGGGCATGCGCGCCACACGGATCCCCTCGTAAGGGATCACCCGGTTGTCCTGGAAGCAGCCGCCCAGGTGCCGCTCGTCGCCCGGGTGGAGGCGCCCTTCGGGCATGGCCAGGTCCACCATCTCCGCATAAACAACAGCGCGGGCCCGCAGGTCCGAAGGCAAGGCGGCCATCAGCTGCCGGGCCAGGGCGATGCGCTCTTTGAACACCTTGACGCCCTGGTGCGGGCCGGCGTCGATCATGTCCGGCTCGGCGCCCATGAACACCGGCGAAATCACCAGCTGCGTCCCGGCCACCAGGCAGTTCAGCGCCGCGTGGTGGCCGAACAGCTGCCACCCCCAAGGTTCGGTTTCGGACGGTTCCCCGTACAGGGCGAAGTTGTAGCTGAACTCGTTCAGGAGCAGCGGCAGCTCCACCAGGTCGCCCAGGAAACCGTTGATCCGCATCAGGTTCCGCACCAGCTCAAAACCGGCCGGGCTCAGCGAAGCCTCCACAACCCCCAGCACGGCATCCCGGACAGGAAGATCCAGCTCGTCCAACCGCAGCCCGGTGTCGTGCTGCATGAACTCGGGGTTGGCCCAGCTCTGCCACTCCGGCGCGTCCACGGCGTAGCAAAGCTTCCGGGCCTGGTCCGCGGTGACAGTGCCAAGCAGCTTCCGCGCCGCGGATACCATGTCCGCGGTAGGTGCTTCCTCCCCCGGCCGGGCCGGCACCAGGGGGTACAGGCCTTCCCGGCGGACGCCGTCATTGGTGATGCCGCTGAACGGTTGGGGATAGAGCTTCCGCCAGCCCTCGATCATGGGCCCGGCAAACGCATCGCTCTTGGCAAAGTCGGCGTACTCTCGGGCGTCCAGCCCCCGGATGCCCGCCACGCGGGGGTGGTCCGGGGCAAAGAGGAATTCACGGAATGACGGCGTCGACACGGGCGCTCCTGGTCTCGATGGAAGGTTCAGGTTCTTCAGGACGTGCGGGAGGAAAAGCCGGCGCCCAGCCCGCAGCGACGGACAACGCGCGGGCGGCCTCGCCCGGGGAGTTGCCGCGCCAGGCCACGTGCTGGTCGGGACGGACCAGCAGCGCACTTGCGCCCCACAATTCTGCGAGGTGCCTTCCGTCGTCGGAAGGCCCGACGGCGGCGACCGTCACCGGGATGCCCTGCCGGGCAGCGGCTGCCAGCACCGGCTCGAAAACCTCGGCGGCGGGCACCCCTCCCAGCGCCCCGGCGTCGGCCAGCAGTGTGAAGCCCGCACCCAGGGCGCTGTACAGGGACCGGGAATCCGCCAGCCAGGCGTGCGGCAACAGGGCCCCCGGAGCAGCGGACGGAACGTACCGGATGGGGTCCTCGTCGGGGAGGGCCGAACCGTCCGGCACCACCACGGATGAACCGCCATAGTCGTAGCCCAGCACCAGGCCCAGGGAATCGAACTCGCTCTGCTTCACGGCGAGCGCCCGGTGCGCAGCCCCGCGGGCGGCATCCCCCGCAGACCCGGCCGCAACCAGCTCCGGGTCCGCGAAGTGGTAGGCAAGGGCCTTGCCGTTCTCCGCAGCGTCACGGATGGTGCGTGCAGCCACCGGCCGCCGCTCTTCCCCGTAGCTGGCAAGGAGTCCGGGCCCAGCCCAGCCGTTGATCGTGGCGGCGAGCTTCCAGGCCAGGTTGGCGGCGTCGCCGATGCAGGTGTTGAAGCCGTGGCCTCCCCAGGGCGGGTTGAGATGGGCGGCGTCCCCCACCAGGAAGACGTTGCCCCGGCTGTACTCGGGAGCAAGCAGCATCCGGGCCGTCCACGGGTCGGTGGCCACCACCTCGATCTCCACGTCCGCACCCACCAGGGAGCTGACCATCGCGGCTGCCTCCCCCGCAGTGACGGTGACGGACGGATCCACGCCCTGGACGATTGCCCACCACATGCCCTCACGGTCCATGGGTCCCACCATGCCCGAGGTCTCCGAGCCCACCACCCAGTACTGCACCGCCGGGTCCAAGGAGACAGCGGACGCCAACGACGCCGAGCGGAAGAGGATGCTGATGTTGGACAGCTCGGCGGAGCCGCCTTCCAGCCGCAGCCCCAGGCTGCGGCGCACGGCGGAGGACCCACCGTCGGCCCCCACAACGTATTCCGCGGCGATGATGCGTTCGGCCCCTTCGGAATCCATGACGACGACGGCGCAGGGTGCCGCGGCTGCCCCGCCTTCAGGGACACTGACGCCAGTGACGGTCAAGCCCGTCACGAAGGTCACCAGCGGGTGGTCTGCGACGGCGGCCCGGAGCACCTCCTCGAGGACGGGCTGGGGCACCTGCTGGCCGCACTCCGGCTGCGGCCCGTAACGGCCGGAAACCAGTTGGAAGGCGTTGCGGAACCGGCGCAGCTCATGGGCGGAAGGTCCGGTGAGGCCGGTGCAGAAGATGACGTCCTGGGCGTACTCCACCGGCAGCGGCGCCGCGTCCCGGAGGACCTCGGCGAGGCCCAGCCGGCGCAGGTGCGTCATGGTGCGGGCATTGGTGGTCTTGGCACGGGGCCGGGTGTGGTCCAGCGTGGTCCGCGGTTCAATGACGGTGCTGGGCACGCCGCGGGAGGCGAGGTCCAGTGCCAGGAACAGTCCGCTGGGGCCGCCGCCGGCGATCAGGACCTGTACCTCCGATGGCACGTCGGCAGTGTGATGGTATGCGTTCATCAGGCACGGCTCCGGAGCGAAAGACCGCCCACCGGCGTGGTCAGGGTGCCCAGCTTCTCGATCTCCACTTCCACGGTGTCGCCGGGCTGCAGCAGCCATTGCGGGGTGCGTGCGTAGCCAACTCCTTCGGGAGTGCCGGTGGCGATGACGTCCCCTGGGTGCAAAGTGAAGGTTTCGCTGATGAGCGAGATGATGGCCGGGACTGAGAAGATCATGTTCCGGGTGTTGCCGTTCTGGGCTTCGATGCCGTTGACGCGGGTGCGGACCTGCAGCCCGTCGCGCAGGTCGCCAACCTCGTCGCGGGTGACCAGGGGTCCCAACGGGCCGCTGAAGTCGCCGTTCTTTCCCAACGTCCACTGCGAGGTGAGCTTCTGGGCCCTGCGGGAAGTGATGTCGTTGAACGTGGAGTAGCCAAAGACGGCATCCGCCGCGGTGTCCTCGTCGGCGGACTCCACGCGGCGGCCGATGTAGGCGGCCACCTCGCCCTCCCAGTCCAGGCCTGCCTCGCCCGCGGGGACCGGGACGGGCACGTTGCCCACGGAAAGGGACGCGGTCCAGCGGGCGAACAGGGCGGGGTACGGCGGCAGTTCCTGGTCCTTGAAGCTGCCCTCCGCCGCGTGCGCCTTGTAGTTCAGCCCTACGCAGATCACTCGTGCGGAGGCCGGGACGAGCGGCACTTCGGTGACGCTGCCGCGCTCAAGCCAGCGGCCGGCGTCGGACGTTTCCGTGTCTCCCGCAACCAGCGCTGCCGCCTTGTCCTGCCAGCCCTCGGCGTCGGCCCAAAAGTCGTTGACGGACGTGAGCGGGAGGACGCGGGAACCGGCGAGCGCCGCTGCCCAGGGTCCGCCGTGGTGGGTGATGCCGATGAAGTGCATGGGAGGCCTTTCGGGTCTGGTCCGGGGTGCGCGTGCTCCCCCGGCATGGTGGTGCGGAATCAGTGCCGCATTGCCTGGCGGCGGAGGAAATCGATGGTGGCAGCTATGGCCTTTTCCGCCGCTTCGCTGCTCCCGTCCGGGTTGGCCCACATGTGGTCCGAGCCGTCCAGCAGGAGGAGTTCGACGTCGTTGCCCGCGCCTTCCAGTGCCTCGGCCAGCGATGTGGACTGGGCTACCGGGACGAACCGGTCTGCGGTTCCGTGGATGAGGAGGAAGGGCGGGGCGTCTGCGTGAATGTAGGTGAGGGGGCTCGCGGCCCTGGCCTTGTCCGGGGCGTCGGCGGGCTGCGCACCGATGAGCAGTGCTTCGCGCGAACCGGGATCATCCGCGCGGGCGACGGCGTCCGGCCGTGCCTGTTCACCCATGCGCAGCAGGTCGGTGGGCGGGTACCAGGCCACGACGCCGGCAACGGAGTCGTCGCCGTCCGGCCCGTCATTGCCAGCGTGGCCGGCAAAATCCGCTGTCCCCGCGGTCAGGCCCAGGAGGCTGGCGAGGTGGCCACCTGCCGAGTCTCCCCAGGCATAGACCCGCTGCGGGTCCACGCCGTATTCAGCCGCGTGGGCACGGAGCCAGGCGACGGCTGCCTTGGCGTCCAGCAGCTGGGCGGGGAAGGTGGCAACCGTGCTGAGGCGATAGTCGGCCGAGGCCACCACAAACCCCGCATCCGCCAACAGCTTGAGGGGGCTGAGCCCGAAGCCATCAACAGCGGGGCCCAGTGAGGACCGCTCCCCCATCCGCCAGCCGCCGCCGTGGAGGTGGACCACAGCAGGCCGGCCTCCCTGGTGCGTTTCTCCTGCGGGAAGGTAAAGGTCCAGCAGCAGCGGCTCCGCGTTCCGTGGCCGGGCGAACTCGATCCCCTTGAGGATCCGCAATCCCGTCATCGTTGACTCCATGTGTAGCGCGCCGTTTCTGTGCTGTGTTTACCGAACTGCTGAAGGGGCTGGCCCGGGCCCACACCGGCACCCGCGTCCATGGACTCAACTCTGGGCCATGCCTGCGACCGCACGCGCGGCCAGTTTCACTGAATGAAACTGGTTCGCTCCGCGCGGGAGCCTGCCCACGATTGGCGTGAGACGGGGTTGAACCTGACGTGGCGTCAGGTCCTACGGTTGGCGGTATGGAACAACCGGAAAAACCCCGCTGGAGCGTTGGCGAACTGGCGGCCGCAACGGGAGTCACCGTCAGGGCGCTGCACCACTACGACAACATCGGACTGCTCCACGCAAGCGACCGGACCGCCGCCGGCCACCGCCGCTACACCGAGCCTGACCTGCGGCGGCTCTACAGCATCCGGACGCTCCGCAGCCTGGGCGTGCCGCTCGGCGAGATCGCCCCGGTGCTGGACGAATCGGGCGGGAATCCGGAGTCCCTGCAAAAACTGTTGCTGCGGCAGCTCGATGCCTTGGGTGAGCAGGCGCTGCAGCTGGAGCAGCTCCAGCGGACCATCCGGGAGCTGCTGGCACGCCTCAGCGGACAGGGGCACGCAGAGCCCGCCTATTTCACGACCGTTTTGGAAAGGATGACCATGTTTGAGAACTACTTCACCGAGGACCAGCGCCGGGAGCTGGACGAGCAGCGTGCCCGCCTGGGCCGGGAAGCTGCGGATGAATCACGGACCGAGTGGGTGGGCCTGGTTGAGGAGGGCCTGCGGCAGGTCGACGGCGGTGTCCCCGCCACCAGCCCCGAGGCCCGCGAGCTGGTGCACCGCTGGGATGAGCTGGGCTCCCGTTTCCACAGCAGCGAGGGCACCAAAGCGGCAGCCCGCAGCATGTGGGCAGAGAACAGTGCCGAACTGAGCCAGGCCCTGCCGTGGACCGCGCAGCAGATGCAGGCGCTGGTGGCGCACCTGGAGGCGGCCCGCGGCACGGGCCAGGACACGGCGGCGGACGGCGGTCTCAGCTGACGTTTAGCTGACCAGGACCTGCGTGGCGGATTCCTTGAGCTTGCCGTTGGCCCACTTCATCTGGCGGATGGTCTGCGGATGGCACTTCTCGGCCAGGTCCAGCAGGTTGCGGTCTTTCATCCCCTGGGCGGCCTGCGCCAGCAGTTCCCAGTCAGCCGATACCCCGCAGGCCTTCAGGTAGAGCTCGCGGAGGTCGCGCAGCAGCAGCATTCCGGTTTCGGGACGCCGGCCCACCATCTCGCTGCCCTTCTCCCGGATCGTTTCCATCAGCCCTGCTTCGCTGCGCGGCTCCGGGTCCAGGTCTTGGCCGTAGTTCTTGGCGATGTCCGCAATGTCCCGGACGTGCTGCTGCGACCAGCGCGCCAGGTCCCGGGCAAGGTGGTAGATCTCGTGGTCCACCTTGTGCCGCTCGGAGATGACCAGCAGGTGGTGTGCCAGGTCATTCTCTGAGCGGTGCATTTCCTCCAGTACCAGCCCGAATTTCATCGTTCCCCTCCTGCCGTGCCGGCGGTCTCGTCGGCCAACGCGGTGGCTATGCCCTTGGTCCTGGCGTCGTCCGGGAAGTCGCCGGCCGGCGCCGAGGCGGTGTTGGTGGGCGCCGGGGAGGGCCCGTCACCGCCGGAAAGACGGGTAATGCGGGCTGCCGCCGTCTTGAAGATGGGCTGCTTGGAGGCCGCATCCCAGTCCGTGATGGTCAGTTCGTTCGCTGCCCGCCCGGCCCCGTCCGGCTGGTGTCCGCCCTTCGTGTCCCAGTAGCCGTAATGGAAAGGCAGGAACAGCACGCCGTTCCTGATGCCGCTGATCCGCACCTTCGCACGGACGGAACCGCGGGGTGTCTCCACCTCCGCAAGGTCGCCTTCGGCAATCCCATACGCGCCGGCGTCGTCCGCTGACAACTCAACCCAGACGTCCGGCGCGGCGGCCTGCAGCTCCGGCGCCCGCCCTGTCTTGGTGCGGGTGTGGAACTGGTAGAGCGTGCGTCCGGTGATGAGCTGGAGCGGGAAGTCCCGGCTGGGCAGCTCATGCGGCGGCATGTACTCGGCGGCCTTAATGATGGCTTTGCCCTCCGGGTTGAGCGCCTTGTACTCCTTGGGTTCCACGGGCGCGCCGGTGATGAGGTCGCGGCCATAGGTTTCGCAGTACTCGGGGTGCGCCCAGAACTTTCCGTCAGCGTAGATGCGTTCGGTACCGTCCGGGTTTTCCTCGTTGCAGGGCCACTGGATGCCGGAACCGCCGCGCAGCTTGTCGTACGTGATGCCGGTGTAATCGCACGGCCTGCCCCGGGTGCATTCCTTCCAGGCTTCAAACGCGGACTCCGAATCATGCCACTTGATCAGCGGCTGCCCGTCCTTGTCCTGCAGCCCCATCCGGTGCGCGTAATCGATGAAGATCTCCAGGTCGGCCTTGGCCTCGCCCGGCGGGTCGACGGCCTTCTCAGAGAGGTGCACGGTGCGGTCCACGTTGGTGAACGTGCCGGTCTTTTCGCCCCAGGTGGCGGCGGGAAGCACGACGTCGGCCAGCTGGGCGGTCTCGGACAGGAAGATGTCCTGCACCACCAGGAACAGGCGGTCCTGTTCCAGGATGCTGCGGATGCGTGCCAGCTCGGGCAGTGAGACGGCGGGGTTGGTTCCGCTGACCCAGAGCATCCGGATGGAGCCGTCCTCGGCGTACCGCATCATCTGCATGACGTGGGTGGGCGGCGAGTAGTGCGGGATGGACATGGGATCGATGTTCCAGACCCGGGCCAGGTCCTGGATGTGCGCGTCATTGGACCAGTTCCGGAAGGCGGCGAGGTCGCCGTCGGCCCCGCATTCACGGGTGTTTTCGGCCGTGGGCTGGCCGTTCATCTGCAGGATGCCGCAGCCGGGTTTGCCCAGCATGCCGCGGATGATGTTGACGTTGTTGACCTGCACGGCGGCGGCGGTGGCCTGGTTGGACTGGTAGAAGCCCTGCAGCACCGTGGACAGCAGCCGCTGGGCGTGGCCAATGATGCTGGCTGCCTCGGAGATCTGCTCCGCCGGGACACCGCAGATTTCCGCCACGAGGGCCGGCGGGTAGTTCTTGACCTCTTTTTCGAGCTCGGAGTACCCCACGGTGTTCGCCTGGATGTACTCCTGGTCCACCCAGCCGTTGGTGATGATTTCGTGCAGGATGCCGTTCATGAGGGCCACATTGGTGCCGGGCCGCGGGGCCAGGTGCACGGTGGCGGCCTTGGCCACGGGCGTCATGCGCGGGTCCACGCAGATGATCTTGGGCGGGTTGGGGCCTGCCAGCCGGTCCAGCATCCGGGTCCAGAGGACGGTCTGGGTTTCAGCCACGTTGTGCCCGTACAGGGCGATCACGTCGGCGTGGTCCACGTCCGTGTAGGAGCCGGGCTGGCCGTCACAGCCGAAGGATTCCTTCAGCGCCTCCCCCGCAGTGGCAGTGCAGAGGCGGGTGTTTCCGTCCACGTGGTTGGTGCCGATGCCTCCGTGGGCCATCGTTCCCAGGGTGTAGTACTCCTCGGAGAAGAGCTGGCCGGTGGTGTAAAAGCCGAGTGCGCTTGGGCCCTGCTCGGCCAGCAGCACCTTGGAGCGGTCCACGATGCGCTGCATGGCGGTGTCCCAGTCCGTTTCCACCAGCTTCCCGCCCTCGCGGATCAGGGGTTTGGTGAGCCGGTCCTTCGACCCGTTCGCCTGCCAGCCATACAGGTCCTTCGGTCCCAGCCGGCCGTGGTTGACCCGGTCCACGGCCCGTCCCCGCACGCCGACAATCTTGTTGTCCTTGACGGCGATGTCCATGGCGTCGCCGTTGGAGTGCAGGAGCGAGGCCGTCTGGACCCACCGGTCCACGTCTTCCGGCACCACCCCTTCGGCCAGGTGGGTGTCCACCCTGACCGGCCAATCACCGCCGCTGCCGTACGGCGTCCTGGTCCCCCATGGTTCAGCTATTCGGTCAATCCGAGCCATCTGTCCATCTCCTCGCAGGAACTGGTGGGCAGCGCCGAAACGGCGCTGTCCCTACCGGCTCCCGTACCCAGAATGGGCTGGCGGAAACGGTCGGCTAGCGGGCTGGGGGCGATGGCGGTGCTGGTCAGGCCTGCTTCCCGGCTAAGCCCGCTCTTCCTGGAGCACCCGCTTGTCCTGCAGCGGACGCCGGGCCAACCAGGCCGCCACGATGGCCCCGGAGATGTTGTGCCACAGCGAGAAGACAGCGGACGGCAGCGCGGCCAGGGGTGTGAAGTGGGCGGTGGCCAGCGTCGCTGCCAGGCCGGAGTTCTGCATGCCGACTTCGAAGGCGAGGGCGCGGCGGGCTTTGTCGTCCAGGCGGCCCAGCTTGCCGGCAAGGTAGCCGAGGCCCAGCCCGAAGCCGTTGTGCAGCACCACGGCGAGGAACACGATGGCCCCGGCCTCGATGATCTTGTTGGCGCTCCCGGCCACCACGATGGCCACGATGAGGGAGATCACGACGGCGGACACCCACGGAAGCGCGGGCAGCACCTTGGCGACGAGCTTCTTGAGGAACAGGCGGGCGAGGAGGCCGGCCACCACCGGCAGCAGTACCGTTTTTACGATGTCCAGGACCATGCCGGCGGCGTCGATCTGCAGGTACGAACCCGCAAGGAACAGGACCAGCAGCGGGGTGACGATCGGGGCGATCAGGGTGGAGACGGAGGCCACCGCCACGGAGAGGGCAACATCGCCCTTGGCCAGGAAGGCCATGACGTTCGAGGCCGTGCCGGAGGGTGCGCAGCCCACCAGTATCACGCCGACGGCCAGTTCGGGCGGCAAGTTGAGCGCGCCCGCGATCAGCCAGCCGGCGCCGGGCATGATGATGTAATGCGCCACGATCCCCAAGGCCACGGCCCATGGCCGCTTGGCCACCGCGGCGAAGTCCGGCGGGGTCAGGGTCAGGCCCATGCAGAACATGATGATGCCCAGCAGGTAGGGCACGCTGGGGGCCATGGGTTTGAAGACTCCGGGGAGCAGGAAACCGAGGATGCCTGCGACGACCACCAGGATGGGGAACACCGTCACCGCGATGCGGGCGATCCTGCTTTCCGCTTCGAGCGCGGGGTTGACGGGTGTCCCGTCCGGGGAATTTTGGGGTTTAGTTGCCTCAAGCATCCAATAATGGTGCACTGTCCTATAAGATTCCGCCAATTGATGACCGTGAACGGTAACAACGGCGGAAACCCCCACGGCCCCCAGCAATGTGGACCGTGGGATGTTCCTCCGTCAGAGCTGCTTCCGGAGCTCCATCTTGCGGATCTTGCCGCTGGCAGTGCGCGGCATGTCCTCCACCACCACCAGCGACTTAGGGATCTTGTAACGGGCAAGCCGGCCGTCAAGGAAGCTGCGCAGTTGCTCCGCGGTCAACGATTCCCCCTCGCGCAGCGTGACGATCGCTTGGGGGACCTCACCCCACTTGTCATCGGGGATGCCGATGACGGCCACGCTGCCCACGGCACTGTGCTCGGAGACGACCGCTTCCACCTCCGCCGGGTAGATGTTCTCCCCGCCGGAAATGATCATGTCCTTGAGCCGGTCCGAGACGAACAGGAAGCCTTCCTGGTCCCGGTAGCCCATGTCGCCCGAGCGGAACCACGCCCCGTCCGCGTAGCTGGCGGCAGTGGCCTCCGGCCGGTTCCAGTACTCCTTGATCACGTTGGGGCCGGAGATCTGGATTTCCCCCACCTCGCCCGGCGCCACCGCACCGCCCATGGGGTCGGCGATCCTGACGTCGGTGAAGAAGTGCGGCAGGCCTGCCGAACCGGCCTTTTCCCGTGACCGGTCCACGGGAAGCATGGTGACGCCGGGGGCCGTTTCGGTCATGCCGTAGCAGTTGGTGAAGCCGATGCCGCGGTCCTCGTATGCGTCCAGGACCCGGCGGGGAATGGCGGAGCCGCCGCAGGTCAGCTTGTCCAGGGAGCTAAGGTCCGCAGTTGCCCATCCGGGATCTTCGCAGAGCAGCTGGAACGTGGTGGGCACCCCGTTGAGGGTGGTGACCTTGTGCTCCTGGATCAGTCCCAGGACCCTGGCGGGATCGAACTTGGCCTCAAGGACCACGGTGGCACCCTTCAGGAGCATGGGCAGCAGCCCCATGTCCAGGGACGCCACGTGGAACAGCGGCGAGATCATCAGCGCCACGTCGTTGCGGTTCAGGTCCATGTCCACGATGGTGTTGATGCAGTTCCACGTGATGTTCCCGTGCGTCAGCAGCGCACCCTTCGGCTTGCCTGTGGTCCCGGAGGTGTACAGGATCATGGCGCCGTCGTCATGGCCCACCGGCACGTCGACGGGTTCGGCGGCTGCCGCCTGCAGCGCCTCCTCATAACGCTCAACCGCTGCAAAGTGTCCGACGGCGGCGGGTGACGTCACGGTGGAAGGTTCCGTCCCGCCGTCGGCCGCTACGACCAGGCGGTGGGTCACCACTGTCCCTTCCACGGCGGCCGATGCGGGCGCTTCCAGGGCGCCCGCGTTGACCAGGAGCCGTGCTCCGGAATCCTGCAGCTGGAACTGCAGCTCGGGCGGGGCAAGCCGGGTGTTGAGCGGCACGAAGATGGCGCCCAGGAGGCCGCAGGCGAAGAACGTCTCCACGAAGGAGGGGTGGTTATCGCCCAGGTAGGCCACCCGCTCGCCTTTGACCACTCCCCTGTCGCCGAGCGCGTTGGCCAAACGCCCGGCCCGTTCGGCGAGCTCTTCGTAGCTCAGGGTGCCCGCTGCTGACAGCAGGGCCGTCTTGGCGCCCGACTTCCGGCGGCGGCGCTGCAGCCAAGAGCCAACTCCGTTGTTGTCCATGGTTCTCCTAACGGACCGTGGTGAGGTCGTTGTTCTTAGATTCCCGCGTCAGGGCGATGAAGACAATCGAGACCAGCGCCATGACGGACAGGAACACCACCACCGGGAGGATGTTCTGGCCGGAGTCCTTGTAGAGGCCGGCGATGATGCCCGGGGTGAAGCCTGCGCCGATGAGCGTGGCCAGCTGGTAGCCCACTGCAGCGCCGGTGTAGCGGGACGTGGTGCCGAACTGTTCGGAGACGAAGGCCGCCAGTGGCCCGTAAAGGGAGGAGTGCAGGATCAGCGCCACGGTGAAGGCCAGGAAGACCAGGCCCACGTTGCCCGAGCCGAGCATCCCGAACATTGGGAAGAGGTAGGCGATGAACAGGGCCAGGCCTGAAATCATCACGGGGCGGCGGCCGAAACGGTCAGACAGGCGGCCGCCCAGCAGGACGAAGACGATGGAGATGGCCGAGGCTCCCGCGAAGGCATAGAGCACGCCCTGCTGCGGCGCCCCCTTCGACACGGCATACGTCACCGAAAACGTGGGAAGCACCACCTGCAGGCCGAACCCCGCAGCGCCGGCGAACATGATCATGATCAGTGCCTTGGGCCGGCGGAGTACGTCCAGCAGCGGGATCTTGCGCTTGGCACCCTGGGCCTCTTCCCTGGCCACTGCCTCGGCGAAGATGGGGCTTTCGGAGACCCGGAGGCGGACGAACATGCCCACGATGAGGAGCACAAAGGACAGCAGGAACGGCACTCGCCAGCCCCAGGCCAGGAAGGCATCCTGCGGCAGGGCCGAGAAGATGCCCATCACCACGGTGCCCAGCACGGCACCGGTGGGGGCGCCGGCGTTGACGAACGATGCCGCAAAGCCGCGCCGCTTGGGGTCGGAGTGCTCCAGCGCCATGAGCGCGGCGCCGCCCCATTCACCGCCGACGGCGATCCCCTGGCAGACCCGCAGCAAGACCAGGAGCACAGCGCCCCACGGTCCGATCACGCTGGCTCCAGGAATCACGCCGATGAGGGTGGAAGCGATGCCCATCATGGCCATGGAGATGATCAGCATCCCCTTGCGGCCCACCTTGTCACCGAAGTGGCCGAAGATCACGCCACCCAGCGGCCTGGCCACGTACCCGGCGGCAAAGGTGGCGTAGGCGGCGACGACGCCCACCCATTCGTCCGTGCCGGCGAAGAAGACCTTGGGAAAGGCCACTGCTGCGGCCGTGGCGTAGAGCAGGAAATCGTAGAACTCGATGGTGCTGCCCAGATAGCTGGACAGGATGACCGTGCGCGCTTCCTTGCGCTTTGCGGCCGTACCCGCAGGTGCGAGCGTGGTGTGTCCGGACATGGCTGTTCCTAAAGACGGAGGAATTCGGGGTTTTTGGGGTTGCCTGAGGCGGCGGCGCCGAAAGGGGCCCCGCCGGTGCAGTGAAGGGGTTACTGCCGGTGGTGCGCTTTGCCTAAGAAGGGGCCTACTTATAGAAGCGGGCCAGGAATTCGGCAACGACGGCCGGGCGTTCCTGCCCTTCGATTTCGATGGTGGCGTTGACCTTGATCTGCGCGCCGCCCTTAACCTCAGTCACCTCCGCGATGGTGGCCTGCATGCGGACCTTGGAGCCCACCTTCACAGGTGAGGTGAAGCGGACCTTGTCCAGCCCGTAGTTGACCTTGGTGGTGACGCCGTCGACATCGAACAGCTCGCCCCAGAACGGGATGATCAGGGACAGGGTGAGGAAACCGTGGGCGATGGGGGCACCGAACGGGCCGTCCTTCGCACGTTCCGGATCGGTGTGGATCCACTGCTGGTCATCCGTGGCGTCGGCGAACAGGTTGATTTGTTCCTGGGTGATCTGGCGGTAGTCGGTAGTGCCAAGGTCCTTGCCGGACATGGTGAGCAGGGTGTCGAAATCGACCACGAGATTGGGCATCGTTGCCTCCTGGGCTGGTGTGTGGTTGAGGTGCTTTGCAGGTGTTGCAGGACTTAGCGGGTGAAGGCGCTCTCGCCGGTGAGGGCGCGGCCGATGATAAGGGCGTTGATCTCGTGGGTGCCTTCGTAGGAGTAGACGGCTTCGGCGTCGGCATGGAAACGCGCGACGTCGGTTGCCAGGGTGATGCCGTTGCCGCCCACCACTTCGCGGGCCAGGGCTACGGTGTCGCGCATGAACAGGGACGTCTGCATCTTGGCCAGGGCGGAGTCCTGGTCGCGGTAGATGCCTTTTGCCTGCTGCTCGGTAAGCCGGACCACCAGGGACAGGCTGGCGGTGACGTTGCCGAGCATGCGGGCCAGTTTCTCCTGGACCAGCTGGAAGGAGCCCAGGGTGCGGCCGAACTGCCTGCGTTCGTTGACGTAGGCGAGCGCGGCCTCGAAGGCGCCGGCAGCCATGCCGGCGGCGATCCAGGCCACGTCCGAGCGCATGGCCCGGAGCATTGCCGCGACGTCCTTGAAGGAGTTCACGTTGTGCAGGCGCATGGCCTCGGGGACCCGGACACCGGTGAGGGTGATGTGGGCGTTCTGCATCATCCGCAGCGAGGTCTTGCCCTGGATTTTCTCCAGGGTGACGCCGTCGGCTGTCCGGTCCACGAGGAAGGCCTTGACCTGCCCGTCCGCGGTGTCCCGGGCGAATACTGCGAGGACGTCCGCGGTGGCTGCGCCGCCGATCCAGCGCTTGGCGCCGTCAAGGATCCAGCTGCCGTCGGGCTGCCGCCTGGCGGTGGTGGAGAGTCCGCCGGCGATGTCCGATCCGGATTCCGGTTCGGTCAGCGAGAAGACGCCTTTGAGCGAGAAGTCGATGACCTTGGGCATCCATTCGGCCTGCTGTTCCGGCGAGGCACCAACGCGGATGGAGGTTCGGAACAGGCCTGCCTGGGCGGTGTACCAGGTGGCCAGGGACGCGTCCGTGCGGGCAAGCTCGAAGATCCGGAAGCCCTGGTAGATGCCGCGGGCCGGACCGTGTTCTGCACCGGTGGCGCCTGTGAGTTCGGCCGGTTCCATCAGGTCCAGGTCGATCAGCGGCCGGGCGAGCTGGTCCGGAAACTCACCGCGTTCCCAGTACTCCGCCAACAGGGGTTTGGCTTCGGAGTCGAGGAAACTCCGCAGCCGGGACAGGACCTGGCGCTCCTCGGGCGTGAGGAGGGACTCGGCCTCGTACCAGTCCGCTGCTTCGTAGAGCCGGGCACCCAGGGCGGCATCCGCCGTCGTAAGCGCGCCCATGTCAGGCCCCCAGCCCGAGGAGGCGGACCGCGTTGTCCTTGAGGATCTTGGACCGAACCTCGTCCTTCAGCGGCAGGTCCGAGAAGGCGCCGAGCCATTTTTGCGGGGTGATCAGCGGGAAGTCTGTGCCGAACAGCACCTTGTCCTGGAGGTAGGAGTTGGAGGCCTTGACCAGGGATTCCGGGAAGTACTTGGGCGACCAGCCGGAGAGGTCGATGAACACGTTGGCTTTGTGCGTGGCGATGGAGTTGGCCTCGTCCTGCCATGGCACGGACGGGTGGGCCATGATGATCTGCAGGCCGGGGAAGTCCGCGGCCACGGCATCCAGCAGCAACGGGTTGGAGTAGGCCAGCTTGATGCCGTAGCCGCCAGGAAGGCCTGCACCCATGCCGTTCTGGCCGGTGTGGAAGATGGCGGGCAGGCCCAGTTCCTGGAGGGTTTCCCAGAGCGGGTAGAAGCGCTCGCTGGACGGGTCGAAGCCCTGCAGGGAGGGGTGGAACTTGAAGCCGCGCGCGCCGAGTTCAATGGCCTGGTGCTTGGCCCCGGCGATGGCATCCTCGCCGGTGCGCGGGTCCACGCTGCCGAACGGGATCAGGACGTCATTGTTCCGGGCGGCACCGGCGATGAGTTCGGGGATGCTGTTGGGTTCGTGCTTGAGCTGGGTGCGGGCGTCCACGGTGAAGACGACGGCGGCCATGTTCAGTTCGCGGTAGACCTCGGCGATGCGGTCCAGTGACGGGGTGCGGTCCTCGGCCTTGAAGTACTTGGCCGAGGCTTCGGTCAGTTCTTCCGGCAGGGAGCCGTGGCCGCAGCTGTCCACCTCAAGGTGGACGTGCATGTCGATGGCATCGAGCTTTGTGGGGTCGATGCCCAGTTCGTAACGGTCGGCCATGGTCAGCGGGCCTCGGCGGCCTGTGCGGGCTTCAGGTCCTCCGGCAGCGGGAGGAATTCCTCGCCGTAGCTTTGGAGCGTTTCGGCGGTGAACAGCTGGCCGGCGTTTTCCTGCAGCGCCTCATAGCTCCAGCCGCCCTCACGGTACTCGGTGGTGGCCGCTTCCGGGTGGGTCCAGACCTGCAGCCGGTCACCGCCGGCGCCGATGGCCTGGCCGGTGATGTTGGCTGCCTCGTCGGAGGCGAGGAAGGCAACCAGTCCGGAGACGTCGTCGGCCGTTCCAAAGCCCAGGTCGTGGCGGAAGAAGGACGGCATGGCCTCGCCGCGCTCGTCCGCCTCCACGGCCTTCTGGAAGTACGGCACGGTCTTGGTCATGGCGGTGGCGGCCACGGGGATGACGCTGTTGACCGTCACGCCGGCCTTCTTCATTTCCAGCGCCCAGGTGCGGACCATGCCCACGATGCCGGCCTTGGCGGCGGCGTAGTTGGTCTGGCCGAAGTTGCCGCGCTGGCCGGTGGGCGAACCGATGGTGATGATGCGGCCCTGGACGTTGTTTTCCTTGAAGTAGGCGTAGGCCTCGCGGACGCAGGTGAAGGTGCCCTTGAGGTGGACGTTGATCACCAGGTCGAAGTCCTCGTCCGTCATCTTCAGCAGGGACTTGTCGCGGAGGATCCCGGCGTTGGTGACCAGGATGTCCAGGCCGCCGAAGGCGTCCACGGCGCCGGCCACCAGGGCCTTGGCCGCGTCGGTGGTTCCCACCGGGACCACCACGGCTGTGGCGCGGCCGCCGTCGGCCTCGATCTGCGCGACGGCCTGTGCGGCGGTCTCGGCGTTTACGTCATTGATGACGACGGCGGCACCCTGGCGGGCGAGTTCCCTGGCGTAGGCAAGGCCGAGGCCCTGCCCGCTTCCGGTGACGATTGCAACCTTGCCGTTCAAGCTCATGGCCTGCTCCTTCGCATGCGCCGGCCGAAGCCGTTGGGGTGGTCCCACTGCGGTGTGAGATCCTTGTTGGAATCAATGAAATTACGGATCATTGAAAAAGTCAACGATTGTTTTTTACACCGGAGTTGTGATGGCCACCTTGGGCACCGAAGTTCAGACCCCCCGCCTTGCGGCAGCCAGGATCGGCAGCGATGTGGGCCTGCTGCTCGCCAAGCTGCACGCCGCCGGCTCGGTACTGAACAACAAGGCATTGGCTGACTTCGGGCTGCGCGAGCGGTCCTTCTCCATCCTGACGCTGGCGTGCAGCGGACTGGAGCCCACGCAGCGGGAACTGGCGGATTTCCTCAGCCTGGACCCCAGCCAGGTGGTCACCCTTGTGGACGACCTGGAACGCCGCGGCCTGGTGGAACGGGCGCAGGGCAAGCAGGACCGGCGCGCCAAGATCATCGTCTCCACAGCCGAGGGGCGGAAGATGCACGCGAAGGCCCGCACCGCCATGGACGCGGCCGAGCTGAACCAGCTGGCCGTGCTGTCCGGGGAGGAGTCGCAGGAATTGAAGCGCCTGCTCCGCAAGGCGCTGTGGGGCGCGGCGGAGTAGGCGGCAAAGGGAACGGTGCAAGGCGTTGCACCGTTCCCTGATGATGTTTGGTCTCAGACTGCCGGCCGGCCTGCCACTTATTGCTCCCCCCGGAACAGGCTTCTACATACGGCCCGCGGCCAGGTCCGCGTCGACGTTCGGATCAGTGCGCTTGGCTTCCTGCTCCTGGGGGCTTTCCGATGATGAGGGTTCGGATCTGGAACCCTTCATGGACCGCCACACGGCCGCCCCCGCTGCCAGGGCGGCGATTCCTGTGATCAACCACCAGATCCTGGACGGGGATTTCTTGGCCTGGATCGGGGCCGGGGCAGCAGCTCTAGGTCCGACCCGCATCAGTTGCTCATGGACCCTGGGAGTGATGGTTTCCACGCCCCCGGCAAGCTCGTCGGCCAACCGCCGCAACAGCGCCTGGAGCCGCGGGGAGGCGGTTTCGATGCCGGTATCGAGTCCGGCGACCGCTCTCTGCAGGGCCGTTTGGACGCCAGGGGTGGCCCATTCCCTGCCCTTGGCCAGCTGCGTCATGAGGTTCTCGGAAAGACGATGAACCTGCTCGGATTCCGTCAGTGGTTTTGCTGTCCGCATCGATGCCTCCTGTGGATGGTAGTGGGGACAGGCTAGGCCCGCCGGAACAGCCTGGAAAGGGTCTTTGGTGCTTTGACAGCGTTCTTAAGACGGGGCAGCCGCGTTCCGACCAGGACCAAGCGTGACGACGCATCCAGCCGGCAGGTTCGGGCCGGCTAGATCAGGACCGGGCTTCCCTTCCGGCTCCGCGGGCGAGACCGACCCGGATATTGCCGGTGAGGTGCACGAGTATGCCGACCAAGAGAAACGCGGCGAGTACCAGGGCGCTGGTGGCGATGACCGCTGGCCAGCCGCCGTCGAGCCCCGGGTTGAGGAAGTCGTAGGGGTACCAGCCGTCGAGGGCACCGCGCACCCAGGAGAAGATCAGGAACACCCCCGGGTAGCAAAGCCAGACGAGGGGCCGCCGCCACGGGCCTCGGACGGTGCGCGTGACCAGGAGCCAGTCGAGCCCCGCGACCAGCGGTGCGATGCGATGGGTGACCATCCACGGCCAGTACATGTCCAGCGTCCACCACGGTTCGTCTGGCGGAGCCACGAGCACCACATAAATAATGCCCGTCATCACCAGGTAGAACGCGAGGGCGCCGAAGAGGTGATCCCACCACCGCGGCAGCCGCGCACGCGGCCGCACGACGGACACAAGGAACACGAGTCCGAGGACGAGGTTTGACTGGAATGTGAACTGGGAGATGAGCTGGGGGATGTCGACGGAGTTGCCGGGCTGGGTCGCGTCGTATAGCTCCTGGCCGAGAGCCGCGAGCATGGCAAGTCCGGCGCCGCCGCGTACTAGACGGATCCAGAGACGGTCCGGATGCAGCGCCCGGTTGGCGCCCACGTTGCGTTGAACCGGAGGACTCAGCGTCGGCACGTCGCTCATGGCATCAGCGTAGTGTTGCGTCAAGCCAGGCCCCAGGGTCAAAAGGACCGGGTTACCACCAACCGCCGCGTCAGCCACGAGTCGCGTCACGAGGCACGTGTGCGGCATGAAGTCCCGCGGAAGCTAAGTGTTTGGGACGCTCTGGAGATCAGGACGGCCGCCAGCACACGAACATGACGGTCCTGATGCGCCGCTCGGCGAGGTTGGCCACCTGGTTGGCCGTCATCTGCGCGAAGCTGTCGCCAAGGAAGGTCGCGAAGGTCACCGGTGGTGGCCCCTCGCGATGGGTTTTGGCGAGCATCTGCCGAAACCAAGCAAGGCTCTCCTCCGACGAGTCGTTTTCCGAGACGACATCAAAACCTGCCGACGGGAGGAGCTCGCGCATCTCCTCCAGCGTCGCGGGAAAGCTTGTCGAGGAGTCAGCGGCCCACGGGACCGGGTAGTGTACTTCACCCCCTTCACCCTGCAGGACGTCATAAACCACGAACCTGCCGCCCGGCCGGAGGACCCGGAAGGCTTCCGCGTACAGCCCGTGCTTGTCGGGAATGTTCATCGCCACGTGTACGGTCATCGCCGCATCCACAGATTTGTCGGGAAGGCCGGTGGCTGTGGCGTCCCCAACCTGGAAGCGGGTCCGGCCGGACAATCCTGTCCACTCCGAAAGCGCCGTCGCTACCTGGCAGAACTCCGGGGTGAGGTCCACCCCTGTCACCGTGCACCCGGTCAACTCGGCGAGGGTCCGCGCGGGGCCGCCCAATCCGCTGCCGAGGTCGAGCACCTGGGAATCGGCAGTGAGGGCGAGCGCCTCGATGATTTCCAGGGTTGCCCTGCGGCCACGGATGTGGAACTCGTCAACAGCAGCGAGGTCGGCCGGCCGCAGCGCCGTGCGGTCCACACCGGCCGCGTCCAAGGCAGAACCGATGGCAGCCACAAGTCCGCCGGGGCCGGTGTAGAACGCCGAAACCTGGTTCATTGCGCCATCCTCACACCGGGTGGCCGCAGGGTCAACGTGAAGCCCTTGCCAGGTGGGGCGCGGAGCAGGAATGGAGCCCGACGACGAAAACCCTCCGCCACGGCGTCAGCGGACGATGAAGACGGCGATCCTCACTGCGTCCGGGTACCGCTCGCCGGTGCCGACGGCAACCACGTGGTTGAGCCACGACCATTCCTTGGACGCCGTGGAGAACCGGAGTGAACACCGGAAGTAGATGCCGGCCGGATCCACCGCTTCGCCCCGGTTGAGCCTGGCGATGTCCGCCGCCGAGCCATGCCGCAAGGCGCTGTTGTGCACGTGGATCAAGGCCCCGTCACTGGTTTCGAGCATGTAGCGGGCGTCGAGCTCGGTCAGTTCCGGGCTGTGCAGGAGCTGGAAGTCGGCACCGCCGGGCAGCACTGTGCCGGAGAGCGAGGGCCCGGTTACGGTACCCCCGGTGATCGGCACAATCCTGCGGTGGCCGGTGGGGGCGGGCCCGGCGTCGATGGGCGCCTGCACGTTGACGCTGAGCTCGGCGAGGAACTCCAGCGGCGGCGGGGCGGGCGTCCTCACAGGATCCCCACTGTCAGGCGGCTGGGGAACGCGGCGCCCGCGTGGATCCGCTGGTTGGCGGTGACAGCCGTCCCGGAGTCATATGCCAGCATGCCGGTATTGAGGTTCCGGTCCCAGCGCGGATGGCAGCTGGAGGTGACCTGGACCCGGAGCCGCTCCCCAGGGGCGAAGGTCAGGGCTGTCTCCCAGAGGCTGATGGTGTACTCATAGATCCGGCCAGGATCGATGGGCGCCGGCGGATGCCCCTCCGAGAAAAGCCCGGTTCCGGCATAGGCATCCCGCCAGGAAGCGCGGATGATTCCGTCGGCGATCCCAAGGGAGACTCCGTCTGCCGACACCCTGCAGAGCCGGACCACCCAGTCAGTGTCCACGGCGCTCGATGAGGCGAAAAGTGTGGCGGTCACGGCGCCAAATATAGTGGTCTGTTCCTCGAACGGCCGGGAGGTGAAGACTGCCACATCCTCGCGCGCCTCGACCGCGTCCTGCCGCGCCGGACCAGCCGGAAACGGCCCGGCCAGCATGGTGGCCCCTCCGGTGGTGGGCACCGGATCCAGGGGGTCGTAGGCGTACTCGACGGCACCGTCATCCGGGGCGTGGTCAAGCAGCTCCCCTGCGGCGGAAAGGAACCACGACTGTTGCCGTGACGGTTCCGGCAACGTGTCGAAGGCCCGCCAGCGGTTTTCGCCCAGGAAATAGACCAGCACGTTGGGGACGTCCGCCATTGCTTGCTCATCCGCTTTGAGGACGGCGTCAAACCACGCTGTGTGGAGGGAGGAAAGGTCTCCATGGCCGTCGACGATGCCGGCGGAAGCGGCCGCCCCGAAGTGGATGTCCGGGTAACCGCCGGAGAGGTTGGTGTGCGTCCAGGGCCCCAGGATGAGGCGGGGTTCGATGCCGTGGAGGGTGCGGCTGAGGGCTGCCTGGCGGCGGTACTGGTCCAGGGTATTCGGTGCGAAGATGTCGAACCATCCACCGATATGGAGGGTTGGCAGCCGCACGGGTTCGGCCGACGCGGCATCCCACAGCCGGCAGAAGCTGCTTCCCGGATCCTGGCCGGCGGATGGCGTCACATGGGTGCGGAGGAAGGTCCCCACCCGGGGTTCCAAGTCCCGCAGAGGCAGGACCCCGTAGCAGGAACCGTCGGCGAATCCAGCGTCCAGGGCAAGCCATTCCCGGAGTTCCTTGCCGCGCCGTTCGGGATCGTCGCCATGCTCACGCATCAGCTCGTTGAGCGATATCGAGGCGTGGCCCCAGGCGAGGCGGCTGCCGAGCTCGTGCGCGCCGCCACGGTACAGGGCACCGTTGTTGGCGTTGCCGCCCGCCGAGACACCCAGCGCCAGGGCCTTGAGCCCGGCGGGGGCCAAGCGGGCCGCCCGCCACTGGGTTTCCGCGAAGTAGGACCGGCCCCACATGCCTACCGCGCCGTTGGACCACGGCAGGTGCGCGGCCCACTCGACCGTTGCGGCGCCGTCGGACGCTTCATTGACGGACGGCTCAAAGGTGCCGTCCGAGCCGAACCTGCCGCGGCAGTCCTGCATCACCACCACGTACCCGGCCGCCGCAACGGTGACGGGATTGAAGTAGGCCGAGTTGACCGCCAGGTCCCGCCCATAGGGAGTCCGCGTCAGCAGCACCGGGAAGGTGCCGCCCGGCGCGTCCGGCCGGTAGACGGTGGACCGGAGGATGGTTCCGTCGGTCATGGTTGCTTCAATATCGCCGTCGACGACGACCGGGTAGCGCACGTGCGTGCCTTTCGTTTGCGTTGTGGGGTGCCTAGGCCGTGGCGGCAGGCTGCCTGCCGAGGTCTTCGGTGCGGACACGGTATGTTTCCTTGACCCACACGGCTGTCACCAGGGCGGAGATGAGGCAGCATGCCGCGGTAAAGATGGCCACCGGAAGCCAGCCGACGGGGCCGGGCTGGACGATTCCCGCGGCAATGGCGGGCGCGAAGCCTGTCACCACCAGGCCCAGCTGGGATGCGGTGGCGGCCCCCGTGTAGCGGATCCTGGTTTCAAACATTTCCGCTGTCATGGACGGGCCCAGCGGGTTGACCATGCCGTAGCCCACCGTCATGAAGAGGATGGCGGTGGCAAAGATCAGCGGGACCGATCCGATGCTGATTGACCAGAAGAAGGCGAAGGCTGCCACTGCACAGATGATGTTGCCTGTGATGAACACCGGTTTCCGTCCAATCCGGTCCGCCAGGATGCCGGCGTAGGGCTGGACGACGATGCCGAGGGCGGCGGTGACGATGGTAACGGTGAGCATCACGGCGGCGGGAACTCCGAGCTTTCCGGCGTAGGCGAGGCCAAAAGCCGCAAACACCGAGGAGACGACGCTCCACAAGCCGAACAGGATCACCTTGAGGATGGTTGCCCAGTGGTCGCGAAGCACTACCTTGATGGGCAGCTCCCGCTGGCTTCCTGTTTCCTTGGCGGCTTCGAAAACTTCGGATTCGGGCAGGCGGAGGCGGATGTAAAGGCCGATGCCGACCACCAGCAGGCTGGCCAGGAACGGGAGCCGCCATCCCCAGGAAAGAAGTTCCTGCTCAGGCAGGAGTGACACGGCCAGGAAGGCGAGGGACGCGAGCATGATGCCTGCCACAGCGCCGGTATTGACCCAGCTGGCGTAGAAGGCGCGCTTGTTGCTGGGGGCATGCTCCATGGTCATGGTCACTGCGCCAACGGATTCGCCGGCGGCCGACGCCCCCTGCACGGCCCTGAGGAAGACAAGCAGGACTGGTGCGGCGGCCCCGATGGCCGATGCCGGCGGCAGGCAGCCGATCAGGAACGTCGCGATGCCCATCAGGACGAGCGTCAGGACCAGCATCTGGCGCCTGCCAACGCGGTCACCAAAGTGTCCGATCACGGCTGCGGCAACGGGCCGCACAACATATCCGATACCGATGGTGGCCATGGAAAGCACCATGCCCAGCGACGGGTCGATGCCCGGGAAGAAGATCTTGTTGAAGATCAGGGCGGAGGCTGATCCGTAGATGAAGAAGTCGTAGTACTCAAGGGTGCTTCCGATGAAGCTGGCCATGGCGGCCCGGCGGGCGTTGGCGCTGCCTGCCTGCGCTGGTGTGGAAACTGGTGTGGCACTCGGGGACAACGGTGTCACCGGGCCGATGGGACCTGCGGTCATTGCGGATCTCCTGGAAAGTGATGATTCAGCAGGCGCCTGCTGGGGACTGTGCGTGCCGGCGCGGGATGTGGGCCGGATCACTGAGCTAAATGTTATGCGCTTATTACGACGACCGTCAATAAATGTGCAAAGTAAATTTGCTGCGACGTGTCAGCCTGCGAAGATGGGGTGTGACTTCTGAGCCGCATCCTTTCCCTGGCGGGCCCACCGAGCCCCGTGTGGCCGCCGAGGAAGTCAACTTCCCGCGCCCGTTGAAGGGCTCGGCGTCGCAGCACCTGGTGGTCACGATGCTGGCGGACTATTGGCGCGACTACACCGGGTGGCTGCCCTCCCGGCTGATTGTGTCCCTGGCCGCGGCCCTGGGCGTCAGCTCTTCCGCTGCCTCAACAGCCCTCAGCAGGCTCGCAGGGCGCGCCGTCCTGGAACAGTCGAGTGCCGGGCGTGCTTCCCGCTACAGGTTCACCCCGGAGGCGAGGGCCCGCCTGGAAATCGGTGTGCGCCAGATCAGCGGCTTCGGCTCCGAGGACCGCCCCTGGGATGGCATGTGGACCGTGGTTGCCTTCAGTGTTCCGGAGCGCTCGCGCGAACTGCGCGAACTGCTGCGGAGCCGCCTCAAATGGCTGGGATTCGCCCCCCTGTATGGGGCGGTGTGGGTTTCCGCGTGGGATACCGCGGACGATCTGGAGGATTCCTGCCGCCACCTGGGCGTGGAGAACTACGTCATCTTCCGCAGTGCCGGGGAAGGGCTCCGCGGGCGGCCGCTGATTGAGGCTTGGGACCTGGACGAAGTGCGCCGGCAGTACACCCCCTTCATCAACGCCTACCGCCAGAAAGCGGAGGTCCTGGCCGAAGGACGCCTCCCGGGGGAAGAGGCTTTTCGGTTGAGGACCGAGGTGATGGACGCCTGGCGGGCGTTCCCCTGGGAGGACCCCGGGCTCCCCCCGGAGCTGCTGCCCCGCGATTTCCCCTTGTTCGAGGCGCGCCGCATCCTCGTCGCCCTCTACAACCCGTTGCTGGAGGATGCCCGTTCCTACGCGGAGGAGGAGGCTGCGAGGCTGGCGCCCGAGGTGGCCGGGCACAGCAGGGCCTTCGTGCTGAAGGGCTAAAGCCTCCTTGCCGGTGGGCCGCTTTTCCCAGTCGTGGCTTGTCCTACCCGGTCGTGGTTCTGTTGACAGTCGTGGCCTGTTTTACCAGTCATGCCTCACCAGTCATGCACGGTGCCGTCGACGAGGCGGTTGTAGGGCAGGTAGGCCTGCTGGTAGGGGTAGGCTGCGGCGGCTTCTTCGTTGAATTCGACGCCGATCCCGGGTTTGTCGCCCGGGTGCAGGTAGCCGTCCACGAACGTCATGGACTGCTCGAAGACCTCGTTGGTCTTGTCCGAGTGCTGCATGTACTCCTGGATCCCGTAATTATGGATCGCCAACCCCACGTGCAGCTGCGCCGCGAACCCCACCGGGGAAATGTCCGTGGGCCCGTGGAAACCGGACTTGATCTGGTACTGCGCAGCGAAGTCCATCACCTTCTTCAGGGGGCTGATCCCGCCGAAGTGGGTGGACGCTGCCCGCACGTAGTCGATCAGCTGTTCCTTGATCAGCGTCTGGTAATCCCACACCGTATTGAAGATCTCCCCGATCGCCAACGGCGTGGTGGTGTGCTGCCGGACCAGGCGCAGCCCCTCCTGGTTCTCCGCCGGCGTGCAGTCCTCCAGCCAGAACAAGTCATACGGCTCCAACGCCTT
>NZ_JBPFDN010000019.1:0-55801 GCF_059414985.1 Arthrobacter sp. SAFR-044
AACAACAGACACACCCGGCACCACCCAAACCCTCGTTCAGGATCGCTCCGGAGCAACTTTTCAAACTTACCCGATCCCGCCCGGCTTTGCAAACCACGTTTCCGCGATCAAAAACCTCCAGGATCAGCCCCCACCCACCAACAGCACGCATAAAAGCGAACCATTTTCCAGGCCGTTCAAAAAGGGGGGGGGTTGGCCGCTATTTTTCCGCTTCAGCGGCGGCGACTCAGAAAACAATACCCGCACACAACCCCCACCGCAAATCGGGCGGAAGGAGGTGGAGAATCCTCGGAATTCCGCGGCAGGAGCGGCCTTCGGGGCACCCAAGCCGGCTTCCGGCGTCGCAATTCCGTCATGTGTGCTCCCGCACACCTCCCCACCCCGCCATGACCGTCGCTGTGCCGCCGGTACCCCACCAACGGAACGAGCCGTGGGCGCCTCCTGAGAATGGAGGCACCCACGGCTCGGACTGGTGACTACGGGCTACTTGGCAATACCGCCGTGTTTGCTGCAGGCGCCCTGCCTCGTCGTGGACGGCCACACGTAGCCGTCACTGCAGATGATCGCACCCCCGACATTGGGCACAGTGACGGCTGGAGCCTTTGCCGCTTGCTGCGCTGCCTTGGCGGCTGCGTCCCGGGCCGCCTGATCGGCTGCAGCTTCTGCAGCAGCAGCCTGGTCTGCAGCGGCCTTGTCAGCCGCGGCCTTTTCAGCAGCAGCCTTAGCGGCAGCAGCCTGTTCGGCTGCCACCTTCGCAGCCGCTGCCTTATCAGCAGCAGCCTTCTCCGCTGCCACATCGTCAAGGTTCTTGACGCCGAGGTGCACCGTGGAGCCCTTTGCTGCCTGTGCCCCGTTGGCAGGATCCTGGGAGATCACCTGCCAGTTGCTCTTGACGATGATCGACTTGCCCTTGGCACTATCCACTGCCTCAACCGTGAAGCCGAGCTTTTCCAACTGGTCTTTGGCCTTGTCCAAAGTCAGATTCACCACGGCCGGCACTACGACGGTCTCGGTTGTCTGCGAGACAGCCGTAGCGGTGGCTGTCCCGGTCGGCTGCGTCGCTGCCTGCTTGCCGCCGCACCCTGTCAGCATGAGGCCGGTCAGTAGAACCAAAGCAAGTGACGCCTTCATCCTGCCCATCGCTGGAACGGTTTTTTCTTTCATGCTTCCCCCTGGGAGTTCTTGTGATGGTGGTAGAAATCAGGGCCCGGAATGACCGGACGTGAACGTGCCTACTCGCAGGCGACACCGTCGGAGTCGCGGTCCAGCGCGGGACGATAGCCGGCCTGCCCCGCGTAAAGCGGCGCGGCGCCTGCAGCCCTCGCCGCCGCGCAGTTGGCGTAGTAGGCAGCAGCAGGTGCCGGCGCCGCAGGAGCCGGGGCCACCGGCGCTGGTGCAACAGGCGCAGGCGCCACGGCAGCAGGTGCGGGTGCCGGCGCGGGTGCTGCTGGAGCCGGCGCAGGCGCAACCGCAGCAGGTGCCGGGGCGGCCGCAACAGGAGCCGGAGCCTGCTGGTTTGTCGGCGCCAACTGCCCGGCGCAGTCGCCAAGGATCCGGGCAATCGCGTCGTGCTCCGCCTGGGTGACCCACAGCCCGTACGTCGCCTTCACCGAAACCTGCCGGGCAACGTACTCGCAGCGGAAGCCCTTGTTGGGCGGCAACCAGGTGGCCGCATCGCCGTCGCCCTTTTGCTGGTTCGTGGGCCCGTCCGTGGCCTGCAGGTTCAACGGATCGTTGGCAAATGCCGTCCGCTGCTCCGCGGTCAGCTGCTGCGCGCCCTTCTGCCAGGCGTCGCTCAAGGCCACCACGTGGTCGATCTGGACGGCACTGCTGGTGGCGGAACCCCGCACAAAGCTGATGGTCTTGCCCGTGTAAGGATCGGCCAGGGTTCCCGACTGCACCTTGCACGGCACACTGTTCGTGTACGAAATGCCGGTGAGGTCGCGTTTGAGGATGTCATTGCGGGTATCGCAGCCATTCCGGTCCACGTCCGCCCACGCCTGACCGAACTGCGCCCGGTCGTAGCCGGTCTTCGGCGCGCGGCCCTTGATGGGGAGGGTGGCCAGCAGGTCCAGGGCCTTCGTGGCGTAGGCAGGCTGCGCGTTGGGCGCGGTCGCGGTGACGCCGGCGGCAAGAACGTTTGGGTTCTCCGGATCCAGCGGTTCGCCCGTGGCGTCGGCAGTGGGACTTGGCGTGGACGACGGCGACGCCTTGGCTGTCGCCGTCGGGCTCGCCGTCGCTGGCGTCGCCTTGGCGGTGCGCTCCGAGGAGGCGGCCTGCAGGTCCGCGCTTGCAACGCGCGGCAGCGCGACAGCGCCACCGATGAACAGCGCCAAAGCCGCCGCGATCGCGACGGCGCCGGCCTTGCGTTTCGCGGGCAGCCACGCCCAGGAGCGCCGTCCAGTGAGCAGCACGTAGAGACCGGTAAGGGCTGTTGAGATGCCCAGGACAATCAGGGCTCCACCAATGCCGCCGCTCAGCGCTCCGAAAAGCATGAAGAGCCCGGTAATACCGGCAACAATGAAAGTGGAATAGCGCGGTTTCCGGGGCGGCCTCGGTGCCGGCGCGGAAGGAACAAACCCCAAAAGGGTGTCATAGTCGGACATTCATTTCCCCATTTACAGGGGGCCAGAGAATGATGCCCCCGCAATCCCAGGCCTGCTGCATAGCCCGAATAAACTCGTCACCGCCGAGCTTATGCACCCTACGGACCCGTCGGTGCAACCTTTAGTGATCCTCAGCCAACATTCGGGCACTCTTGAGGAAACCTTGAGGAAGAACAGTCGCAATTCGGCGCCTCTGCTTAACAATTTGCGGGTGGACAAATCCGTCCGCGGGATTTTCAACCGGCATTCCCTTGGGACAAGGCCAAAGATAGAGTGGCCTCCATGCAAATGCGCCTTGAGGTTGTGCAGGTCCCAGTTTCCGACGTCGACAGATCAAAAGCGTTTTACACCGACAAGCTGGGCTTCGTCCTGGACCACGATGTGGAACATATCCCGGGCATGCGGGTGGTGCAGCTGACTCCCCCGGGTTCTGGCACATCCGTGGTGATCGGCACCGGCATGACCACCATGGCGCCGGGCAGCCTGGAGGGCCTGCAGCTGGTTGTTCCCGACATCGCCGAAGTCCGCAGCGAGCTAGTCGGGCGGGGCGCGGACATCAGTGAGATTCAGGACCTAGGCGGCGTCCTGTTCGCCTACTTCAGCGATCCTGACGGCAACCGCTGGGTCATGCAGGGCCAAACCTCGCAGGATCTCCGGGACGAACACAGACCGTAGGAAGATCGGGCCGGACGTGAGCGGGCGTCCGCCCCAGAACCGAGAGACGTGAGCGGGCGTCCGGAGCGGCAGGACGTTACGACGACGGCGGCGCTGCCCCGCCGGGCTGGGGTTCCAGCACGTCCTGGACCACCTCGTTGTGGCGCAGGAACCAGGGTTTGAACGGCGGGTCGAAGCGGGCGAACCTTGTCGCGCTTACCGGAGTCAGGCCAGCCAGGGTGAGCGCCGACTGCAATCCGTTGTTGCGCCGCTCAAAAGCAGACGCCGAACCGCTCCCCGAAAAGCCCAGCACCGCGGCCAGAGAGCCGCGCACCGCCCGCACGCTGACCTTGGGGTCGTCGGGCACCGGAGCAGTCTCAGCAGTCACTCCGGCGGGCAGGACAAAGGCGACCGAGAATTCGGCTGGCTGTCCCGTCCCGGGCAGCGGGCCGCTTTGGAGCACCGGTGCAGTCATGGCGAGCTTTTGCGGTCCCGCCTCCTGGATCACCGGCGCGGTCATCGCCAGTTTCTGCCGGGCAGTGTTGCTGCCGCTGATGTAGTTGAAGAGGTACCGGAAGGCGGCGTTGCCCGCACGGTCAAAAGTCGCGTTCACGGTTACCTCGGCCACCACGTAATCCGGATACCGGCGCAGCTCGAAGTGCGGATAGCGCCGGACCAACTCATAGGGCTGCTGTTCAGTCATGGTGCGCACAGCCTACGCCCGTCAGGCTAGAGCGAACAGGCCAGGGACAGCCACGGACAGCCACAAGCCTGTTGCTACACCACCTGCTGCGTGCGGCGCCGCCGCAGCTTGGCCCGCAAAACAGCGCTGCCGATCAGGGCAAGCAACAGGAGACCCAGAATACCGAAAATGACCGTCAGCACCACGCCCACGCCACGGACCCATACGCCCTCGCTCTCATAGCCGGGCACAATGGCCCGCCCGGGATCATTTTCGGCATAGATGACGGTAACGCTGCTGCCCACCACGGGATGCTGGTCGTGGTCCACGGCGGCGAAGGTCCGGTGGACCACCCTGTCCGCGGCAGGGAATTCAACCTGCATCCTGCGCTCGGACGCCTTGGTGACATCGTTGAAGTGGACAATCGTTCCGGTCGCCTGGACACCCGAACGTGCAAGCTCCTCATCGGCATTGATCATGAAGCTGCCCACGCCGATCATGATGGGGCCCAGGCAGAGGACCAGGACAGTCACCGCCAGGTTCAGTTTCTTCTTCCACGACAGCCAGGGTTTACGGTTTCCGTCAATTCTGCGCCCAGTCACGGCCCCATTCTGCCGGACCTGTCACCAAAACCACATCCGCATCCATTGCCTCCGGCAACCAGCCGGAGCATAATAGTTAGCAGAACTAATTAGCATTGCTAATAAATGCCCGCAGGAGGCGCATCCATCTACATGTCCCCTACCCAAACAACGAACCAGGCAACCGCAGACCCCACCGCCCCGGACACGCTGGCCATCGACCTCCGCACCGCCGTGATGCGCACCTCGCGCCGGCTCCGCGTCGAGGCCACCGGCGAGATCATTACCCCCGGCCAGTACACCGTACTGGCCCTGCTTAGCGGCAGCGGCCCCAGCACCCTTCGGGCACTGGCCGAAAGTGAACACGTCCAGGCACCGTCCATGACCAGGATCGTCAACGCCCTCGCCGACCAGGGCTTCGTCACCCGGTCCGCCAATCCCGACGACGGCCGCCAGGTCCGCGTGGCCATCACCGAGGCCGGCAGGACAGTCTTGGCAGAGGCCCGGAGCCAGCGCACCGCCTGGCTGGCCCAGCGCGTTGCCGGGCTCAGCGAGGATGACCGGCTCACCCTCAGCCGCGCGGCCCGCATCATGCAGGAAATGAGCGGCAAATGAGCGCAATGTTCCGGGCCCTCGAAAACCCCAACTACCGCATCTGGGCCAGCGGCGCGATCGTCTCCAACATCGGCACCTGGATGCAGCGCGTGGCCCAGGACTGGCTGGTCCTGACCGTCCTCACCGACCACTCAGGTGCCGCCGTCGGCCTCACCACCGGCCTGCAGTTCCTGCCCATGCTGCTGTTCGGCCCCTACGGCGGGGTATTGGCCGACCGGTACCGCAAGCGCATCATCCTCATGTGGACCCAGCTGGCCATGGGTTTCACGGCCCTCGCCCTCGGCCTCCTGGTGGTCACCGGCACCGCCCAGTTGTGGCATGCCTACGTCGCCGCCTTTTGCCTGGGCGTGGCCAGCGCGGGGGATGCGCCGGCGCGGCAGGCCTTTGTTTCCGAGCTGGTGGGCCAGGACAACATCTCGAATGCGGTAGCGCTGAACTCCGCGTCCTTCAATACCGCCCGGCTCACCGGTCCTGCGATCGCCGGCGTACTCATCGCCTGGGTGGGGACCGGCCCGGTATTCCTCCTCAACGCCGCGAGCTTCATTGCCGTCCTGGTCTCGCTGTTCCGGATCCGCACCACGCAGCCTGCCCCCGTTACAAAGGGAGAGCGGAACAAGCACCAAGTGGCCGAGGGCATCCGTTATGTGCGGCGCCGGCCGGACCTGATGCTGATCATGGTCCTGGTAGGCATCCTGGGCGCGTTCGGCATGAACTTCCCGGTGATCAACTCGCTCATGGCCACCACCGAATTCAGCATGGGACCCAGCGAGTTCGGGCTCCTCGGCTCCATCATGGCGGTGGGCACGCTGGCCGGTGCCCTCCTGGCGGCGCGCCGCTCCGGCCCCCGGCTGCGGTTCCTGCTGGGCGGTGCTCTGGGGCTGGGGATCTCCACCATCCTGGGCAGCATCGCGCCGACATTCTGGGTGTACGCGGTCATCCTGATTCCTGTGGGCCTGGCGTCCATCACCTTCCTGAACAGCTGCAACACCAGCATCCAGCTCTCGGTGGAACCGCAGTTCCGGGGCCGCGTACTGGCCCTCTACCTGGCCATCCTCCAGGGCGGCACAGCCATAGGTTCCCCTCTGGTGGGGTGGATCGGAAGCGAGTTCGGCGCCCGCTGGTCCGTCGCGGCAGGTGGTATCGTGGTGCTGCTCGCAGGTATCGCCGCCGTTGTCGCGGTTACCAGGCGCAACCGGCTCACCCTGCGCGGCGTACTCAGGACGGTTCTCGGCCGGCGCGAGCCAGCTGTCTGAGTCGCTGGACAACAGGGGCGGCACGCCGCGCATTTATGGGGCTGGGTTGCTGACGATGTCCACCGAGATTTCGACAACCGGCACCGTTCCCTTGTTCTCAAGCCAGTGGGTGGTGTGGCGGTCCTCCTGCCAGCCCACCCCCGGCCCGTATTCGGTGACCAGGCCGTCCCGGTGCTCCGTGATGGTCCCCTGCAGGACGTAAACCGTCCCGGGCCGGCCCACGTGGTCATGGAGGGGCCCGAAAACTCCGCCAGGTTCGATGGTCACCATCCGCATGCGGAGTTGGCGCCCTTCCATGCCCTCAATCTCCCCGGCAAGATCCACCGTTGCCAGAAGCTCCATGGAGACGCCCTTCGTCTCCGGCACCGCATCTTCCGCACCCATTGCCATCCCTTCCTTCCGTACCGCTGACGACGGCGGCGCCGGCCTGCCGCTGCCACGCACCCGGGTGCGGGTGCTTTAGGCGGCAAGTGCCGGCGTCGTACTGTGAATGATGCTCCTTGAAGGTGCGGAGCGTGGCTGTCAGGCGGGCATTGAGGAGATATTGAGGATGTTGCCCTCGCTGTCGAGGAACCAGGCGCCCTGGCCCACGCCTTCCATCGTCGCGATGCCGTTCTCGGTCTTCAGGCCCGGCATGTCGTACTCTTCGAAAACGACGCCGCGGGCGCGGAGTTCGTCCACATCGCGCTGCACGTCATCGCTACCCCACCCTATCTGCGTGTTTTTGGCCGAACCCGCATTGTCCGTCTGGTAGATCATGAACGAGGTTCCCTTTCCGCAGCGGTAGACGACGCCGCCGTCGCCCATTGTTCGCTCCGGCTCCAGTCCCAGCTTGTCCCGATAAAACTCCTTGGCCCTGTCTATGTCCTTTGCCGGCAAAACAGCCATGACTTCCATATCTTTGAGCATGACGAATCTCCTTGTGTTTTGATGGCGATGCTCTCCCCCTGAAATGGTCCGGCCGTCCCCCGCCGGGCGTCGTGGCCGTCCTTCCCGCCGATTGCCGGGGCGGCCGCCTGGAACCCCTGGGTCCGCCGTGGCACCGAACAGCGGCGGGAGGTTCCCGAAGTCTACGAGGCCATTATGGGACCGAAAATCCCACTACGGAATAGGGGATTTAAACGCCCCTGAAGCGGCTTCTCCCTACTACTTGCGTGCCACCCAGATTGCTTTACGCAGGGCAGCGCCCGCTACGGATACGAGGGGAACAAGGCATACCAGCACGACGATGGTGTTGGGGCGGAAGGCCGGGCGGCCATTGACCGTCCGGTAGATGCCCAGTGGCACAACGAACCCGCCGCCGCCACCGCCGGAGGCCCCTTCCTCCGATTCGCTGCCGCCGCCGAAGCCGAAGGACACCAGCGCCACGGGCACGATCTCCTCCCCGCCCAGGTTCACGGGGGTGCCGTAGGCGCGGGTGACGCCCATGTTCTTAAAGGAGTCTGCAAGGGATTCAAGAGTGTCAGCCATGGCCTCACGTTAGGTGGCCAGGCGTGGCTGCAGGAAGGACCATAAGTCCTGAGGAGGGTCCCGGTCCGCCGGCAGGCGCCTGCCCTCCTGCTGTGGTGGCCGGCGTCGTCTGCTTCTTACTTCCGGATCTCCGCCATCCGCAGCCGCACAATGTCTTCCACCACGTCGTCGGGCACGGGGTGGTCCGCGGTGAAGCGGATGGTCCCCTTGGACAGCGAGTACCCTTCCAGCTGCCCGGCCACGGCTTCCACCACCGCGCTGGAAAAGGGAAAGATGGAAAGGTGCCTGGCTGCCGCGACGGCCGCCAACAGCGGTTTGCCCTCGAGTTTCAGGGCCGGCATGCCGTAGCTCATTCCCTCCGTGGCACCGGAAGCCAGAGAGCGTGCAATCTGCACCACATGCTGCAGGCAGCTTCGGTCCGGTTCATCCA
Source organism: Arthrobacter sp. SAFR-044 (assembly GCF_059414985.1). Lineage (NCBI taxonomy): Bacteria > Bacillati > Actinomycetota > Actinomycetes > Micrococcales > Micrococcaceae > Arthrobacter > Arthrobacter sp. SAFR-044. The sequence continues at coordinate 8,292 of NZ_JBPFDN010000019.1, forward strand.
GCGCGGCCAGCGCGTCCTCCACGGTGCCCAACGGGAACCTCAGCTCTTCCTGGCCGCAACGGTGGATGCGAGCGCCGCGAGCCCGCGCTTGTAGTCGGCGCCCACCATCTTGTCCATGTCCATGAACAGCGCGAACACCTTGCCCAGGCCCTTGTTCTCCCCGGTCATGGACCAGGTCACCTCGGTGCCGCCCGGCGCCGGGGTGAACGTGAATGACGTGGGGTTCAGGGCTTTGAAGGGCTTGGTGAACTGGAGCCGGATCCGGATGAGGCGTGACGGTACGGACTCCATGATTTCCATGCTGCCGCTGCCGGCCTTGCGGTTGCCGCTCCATTCGTATCCGGCACCGGCGCCGGATCCGCTGCCGAAGTAGCGGCGGCTCATGCCCGGGTCGATCGTCTCCCAGGGGGACCACCGGGTCCACTCATGGAAGTTGTTGACCAGCGGGAAGATCTCCTCTGCGGGAGCGGGAATGACGGCGCTGCGGCGGACTTCAAAAGTGGACATTGCCCCAGCATAGGGGCGGGGGCCGACGCGGTTAAGGGTTGAGGCTACGGGAGGACCACGTTCACCGGGTCCTTGCCCTCCAGCAGCAGCCCGATCTGCTTCCTGAGCAGCCGGACCATCCGGGGGAACATGGCCGAGCTGGCGCCGCCGACGTGCGGGGTGATGAGCACGCCCGGAGTGGTCCACAGCGGGTGGTCCGCCGGCAACGGTTCCGGGTCCGTCACGTCCAGGGCGGCACGGAGCCGGCCGCTTGAGGTTTCGGCGAGCAGGGCGTCAGTGTCCGCTACCGGCCCGCGTGCCACGTTGACCAGGAGGGCGCCGTCCGGCATGGCCGCGAGGAACTTGGCGTCCACCAGCTGCTGGGTCTGCTCACCCAGCGGAACACTGACCACTACGATCTCGTGCAGCGGCAGCTGCTCGTAGAGCGAGTCGATTCCGTAAACGGTTCCGTTTGCGTCCTCCCGCGCGCGGCTGGCCATCCGGGTGACCTCGGTTTCGAACGGCAGGAGCCGGGCCTCGATGGCCTTGCCCACTCCCCCGTAGCCCACCAGCAGCACCCGCCGGTCGGCCAGGCTGGGCCGCTGGCTGTTGTCCCACGTTCCGGTTTCCTGGTTCCGCACGAAATCCGGGATGCCGCGCTGGGAGGCCACCATCATGCCCACGGCGAGCTCCGCCGTCGACGTCTCATGGACTCCGGCCGCGTTCGCGAAGGTGACGCCCTCGGGCAGGACTGCGGCGACGCCGTCGTACCCGATGGACTGGCTCTGCACCAGGCCCACGTCAACGCCTTCCAATGCGGCGAGCGCTGACGGTTTGCCCATGTAGCCAGGCACCAGCAGGTCCAGCCGGCCCTCCGGCGCTGGTCCGGTCAGGTCCCACAGGACAAACTCGACGCCGTCAATGGGCGTGAGTGCGTCCAGCAGGTTGTGGGCGGGCAGGCAGACGCGGAGCGGGGCCGTCACGCGGCGACCATCAGCTTCACGTTGGCGGCGCTCAGGGCATGCTCGATTTCCCGAGGTGGCGGGACGTCCGTCACCAGCATGTCCACCGCATCCAAGGCCGCGAGCCGCGCCAGCGCGTACCGCAGCATCTTTTGGTGGGTTGCCACCACCACCACCTGTTCCGCTGAATTCATAAGGGCGATTTTAGTGGCGCGTTCCACATCGCGCTCAATATAGAAGGCCTCGTCGTGGATCCCGCTTACCCCGATGAAGGCTGTCTTGGCGCGCAGGCCTGCCGCCGCGCCGACCGTCATGGGGCCGTTGAAGGCCTGGCTGTCCAGCAGCAGCTCCCCGCCCAGGCAAATGGTCCGTGCCGCTGTCAGCTGGAGGCAGCGCTGAAGGGCGGGCACGGAGTGCGTGATGATGGTGCCGGTAAAGGACGTGGGAAGTTCCTGCGCGATCTGGTACGTGGTGGTGCCGGCGTCCAGGATGATGGCATCCCGCTCGCCGATCAGCGATACGCAGGCACGGGCCACCCGCAGCTTGGCATCCGCATCCTCCCGTACCCGTGCGGCGAAGTCTGCGTTCTGGCCATGCCCGTCCACTGCACTCACCCCGCCGTGCACCACCCGGGCCAGTCCACGCTTGGACAGGACCCGGGTGTCACGCCGCACGGTCATGTCAGAGACCGCGAACGTCTCCGCGAGGTCGTTCGTGGAAATGAAGCCCCTCCGGCCCAGCTCGTCCAGGATGGTGCGCTGGCGGGGCGTCAGCGGCGCCTCGTCACGTGCGGTGCTCATAGCTGCTCTTCCCTCCCCAATGTGCCGGCCAGGAGCCTGGCGGGATGTTGGACTTCCAACAAAAGTTCTTCTATGAACGTACCCCGGAAACGGCATTTGCAAGCTCCACGGGGCGTCCTTCCGTAATAGAACGTTCCGCTGCGAGGCCCATCCTGACCGACTGCAGGCCGTCGGCCACAGTCACTTCGACAGGGCCTTCGCCCAGGATGGCCTTCCGGTAGCCCAGGTGCTCGTAGTACGTGGAGCCGTGATGGGCACCGGCGGCCAGGACGGCCTCATCCACCGGGACCTCGTGCTTTTCCGGGCCCAGCGGGGAGCGCGGACTGAACTCCACGGTTGCTTCGGCTTCATCCCCGGGGATCCAGTGGTTGGCGGCCACCGGGATGAGGGTTTCAATCTTTGCGGCATCACCCACGATGGAGATTCGTTCCTGGAACTTGGATCCCTCGGCGAACATGGACAGTTCCAGCATGGCGCGGCGGCCGCCCTTGAAGTCGACAATCACGTAGGCGTTGTCCACCATGTCGGACACCCGGCCGTCATACACCTCGTCCATGTGGTTGACGTCGTGCCCGCCGCTGGCGTAGACGCGGACGGGCTCGTCCTGCAGGATCAGCCGCATCAGGTCAAAGAAGTGGCAGCACTTTTCCACCAGCGTGCCGCCGGTGCGCTTGGCGAAGCGGTTCCACGCGTCCACTTTGTGCAGGAACGGGAAGCGGTGCTCCACGATGGAGAGCATGTGGATGTTGCCCAGTTTGCCGCTGTGGGCCGCCTGGATGATTTCCTGCACGGGCGGCATGTAGCGGTATTCCATGGCCACCCACACCGGCGCGGGGTAGCTGGCGGCCAGGACTTCCAGTTCGTCCGCCTGCTCGGCGCTGGTGCAGACCGGCTTTTCCACGAGCACGGGAAGGCCGGTGCCGCTGGCGAAGATGTCCTTCAGGATGCCCAGGTGCGTGTCGTTGGGGCTGGCGATAACCAGCGCGTCCACCAGGCCCGCAGCCAGGAGCTCCTGGTGCGTGGCGAAGGTCTGCACCTCATGGCCGATTTCCGCGACCGTCTCTTGCAGGGACGAGGGAGTGGGGTCAGAGACTGCGGTGATGAGGCTGCCTGGAATCAGTGCAAGGTTCCGGACGTGTTCGCGGGCCATGTGGCCTGCTCCGATAAGGCCATACCTGATGGTCCGGGGTGATTCCGCAGAAGGCAATGACATGAGCTGCTCCGTTTCTCTACGTTGAGGGGGCCGGGACGGGGCGTTGCATCCCAAACACAACTATACAGAAAGTGTTGTTTTTCCAACATAGCGTGTGTATATTTCTTCAATACCAGCCGGAACTACAACGAGGTGGAACGTGCCCCAACCGTCAACTGGAACCCTGCTCTTCGTAGGCTGCGCCACCCTGGACTCCATCGCCCTGGTGCAGGATTACCCGGCAGCGGACAGCCGCACCGTGGCCACGGATTTTGCGACGGCGGGCGGCGGCCCCGCAGCCACAGCGGCTGTCGCAGCAGCCCGGGCAGGCGCAAACACTGCCTTTGCCGGGGTCCTGGGAACCGACGAAGAGGGAGACCGCATCATCAGCGGCCTCCAGGCGGAAGGCGTGGACACCTCCGCCGTCATCCGCGATCCGGGCGTCAAAACCGGCGCCAGTGTGATCGTGGTGAGCAAAGCCACCGAAAGCCGGGCCATCGTCACCCGCCCGGTCCCGCCCGTCAGCTTTCCCGCCGGCAGCCGCTTTGCCGGGCTTCTGCAGTCGGCGGCCTGGGTCCATGTGGACCACCTGGGCTGGAACGCCGTCGCCTCGGTGCCCGGCTTCAACCCCGGGAACCTGAACCTCAGCGTCGACGCCGGGAATCCCATCCCTGCCTTCAGCCCCCGCGGCGTCGCACTCTACGTGCCCACCATCGAAAGGCTCCAGGCGGAATACGGCGCCGGGCTCTCCCCCGAGGCCCTCCTGGGCAAGGCGCTCGACGACGGCGCCACCGCCGTCGTCGCCACCGCCGGCTCCCAAGGTGCCTGGGTTGTGGAACGCGGCGGCGAACCGGTCCACGTCCCGGCCACCCCCGCCACGATTGTCTCCACCCTCGGCGCCGGCGACGTGTACCACGGTGCCCTGCTCGCTGCCGTCGCCGCCGGCCTCCCGCTGGTGGATGCGGCGGTGTTCGCCGGCCGCACCGCCTCCGCCTCGTGCGGCGGACTGGACGGCCGCTCGGCCATTCCGCACCAGTCCATCACCCCTGTCCCCGTCTCCAACCTGACCAGCTGAAAGAAGCAGCCCATGAGCCACACCGACCTTTCCCCCCTGCAGCGCCCGTCCGGCGCCTTCGCGATGCTTGCCGTTGACCAGCGCGAAGCCATGCGCAACATGTTCGCCGAACACACCGACAAGCCCGTCACAGACGATGACCTCCGCGACTTCAAGCTCGAGGCTGCCCGCATCCTCACCCCCTACGCCTCCGGAATCCTCATCGACCGCCAGTTCGCGCTGGACCAGGCCATCGAAGCCGGTGTGGTGGACCCGGGTTGCGGGCTCATCGCCTCCGCGGACCACTTCGAATCCGCACACGGCGAACTGGTGGGCGAGGTGACCATCGACCGTCTGGTGGACCCGCACAAATACAAGGCCCTGGGTGTCAAGGCCCTCAAGCTGCTGGTGCTCTACCGCCCGGACGAGCCCGCAGAGGGCCGCGTGGCAATGGTCCGCGAATTCGTGGACAGCTGCAGGTCCGCCGGGTTGATCAGCATCATCGAACCCGTCTCCCGCAAACCCCTCGCCGGTGGTGACTTTGACTGGAACGCCGGCATCCTGGCCGCAGCCAAGGAACTGGGCAGCCTGGGCGCCGACCTTTACAAGGCCGAGGTCCCCTTCAAGGGCCAGGCATCCGAGGAAGAGGTCCGCGCCGCTTGCGCAGAGCTGACCAAAGCCATCGACGGCCCCTGGGTTGTCCTGTCCAGCGGCGTTCCCGAGGATGTCTTCCCCGACGCCGTCCGGTGGGCCTGCCTGGAAGGCGCCAGCGGCTTCCTCTCCGGACGCGCCGTCTGGGCCTCCTGCATCGGGGCCCCCGACGTCGTCGAATCCCTGTCCACCGACGCCGTCCGCCGGCTGCAGCGCCTCTGCGCAGTAGTTGACGACGTCGTCTCAACCCAAAGGGCCCACGCATAGGCGCAGATCGACCGCCGCAGCGTCCTCCCCGGGGCAACCCGTTTCCGCAGTAAGCAGCAAACAAGGCACAGCAACACTCAACGAGGAGATTATTGTGAGTCAGATTTCACGCAGGCAAGCTATGGCCATTCTCGGAGCCCTGGGCTTCGGCGCCACGGCGGCGGCGTGCGCAGGGCCCGGCGGCTCCACCTCGCCGGCCGGCGCCTCCGGACCGGCCGCACCGTCCACCGGCGCAGTGACCGGCAAGGTGTCGTTCGCCCACTGGCGCGGCGAGGACAAGGCGGTGTTCGACGAACTCATCAAGCGCTTCGCTGCAAAGCACGACGGCGTGGAGGTGGCCCAGGACATCTCCACCTCCAACGACTACAACGCCCAGGCCCTGCAGAAACTGCGCGGCGGCTCCATCGGGGACGCGTTTGCCACCTTCCGCGGCGCGCAGTTCAAGAACTTCACGGAAGCCGGGATCTACACCGAGCTCAAGGACAGCCAGGCGGTGAAGAACTACCAGAAGGGATTGCTGTCCGCCGGCCAGAACGGCGACAGCCAGCTGGGCCTTCCTTACCAGGTGGTGTTCCCCATGCCCATGGCCAACGTGGACCTCTTCGACAAGGCCGGCGCCGAGATCGCGCCCAAGAACTGGGATGCGTTCCTGGCCATGTGTGAAAAGCTCGCTTCCGCCGGGGTCATCCCCATCTCCTGGCCGGGCGGCGATGTGGGAAACGGCGGCCAGCTGTTCAACTGCATGATCGCCAACAACGCCCCGGTGGAGGACATGTGCGCCCAGATCGAACAGGGCAAGCTCAAGTGCACCGACGACTGGTTCATCAAGATGCTCAACCAGTACAAGGACCTGAAGCCCTTCGTGCAGCCGAACGCCACGGGCACCGCCGTGGAGCCGGCCCAGAACCTGTTCTCACAGGGCAAGGCCGCCATGCTGGCCACCGGTTCGTACCACATCGCCGCGGTCCGGGGCCTGGGCGCCAAGTTCCCCATCGACCTGGTGTTCCCCAACACCACCTCCGACGGCAAGGGCAAATATGAGGGTGCCTACAACGCCACCTTCATCCTGGGCGTCAACTCCGCCAGCAAGAACCAGGCCGCCGCGGCAGCCTGGATCGATTTCCTCTCCGAACCCGAGAACGCAGGCTACTACGCCAACCAGACGGCCCAGCATGTTTCCGTGGACAAGGTGGAATACACCAACCCGGACCTGAAGCGGCTGAGCCCCTGGCTGCAGAAGAAGACCGCGCTGGCCGCCCGCTTCCAGTTCAACAACCTTGACGTCCGCAACGCGGTGGAGGCCAGCGCCACGGCCGTCATCTCCGGCACCAGCCCGGAGCAGGCAGCCGCTGCCGCCCAGAAGATTGTTGACGAACGGCTATGAGCATCCATCCCGGAACCGCTGCCAAGCGCAAGGCGCCGGAGAACCAGGCCGCCAGCGCCGCCAAGGTGCGCCGCCGCTCCCCCACCCGGGTGAATCCGGCACTGTACCTCTTCCCGCTGCCCGCAGTCGCCGTCGTCGCCTTCTTCCTGGTGATGCCCACGCTGCAGGCGTTCCAGTACGCCATCACGGACTGGAACGGCTTCTCGGCGGCGTTCAACTACGTGGGCCTGGACAACTTCATCCGCGCGTTCACCAAGGACTCGCTGTTCACCAACGCGCTGACCAACAACCTGAAGTTCGTGCTGCTGGTGGTGATCGCGCAGACGATCTTCTCACTGGTACTGGCGCTGCTCCTCACCAAGAACTCCCGGGGAAGCATCCTGCTCCGTGCGCTGTTCTTCTTCCCCACCATCCTGTCCTCGGTGTCAGTGGCCTTCATCTGGAAGTTCATCTACGACCCCAACTTCGGCCTTGCCAACTCGGTCCTTCGAACTGTGGGGGTGGACGGCGGCGCCTACCTCGGTAACGACGCCCAGGCCCTGTACTGGGTGGCCGTCACCCAGGTGTGGTTCCACTCAGGCCAGATGATGGTGGTCTACATTGCCGGGCTGCAGGCCATCCCCCGGGAGCTCTACGAAGCGGCGGAGATGGACGGCGCCAACAAATGGCAGCAGTTCAAATCCATCACCTGGCCGTTCGTGGCCCCTGCCACGTCCATCGTGGTGGCCTACACCACCGTGCAGTCCTTCAAGGCCTTCGACCTGATCCTGGGCATCGCCGGGAACCCGCCCAAGAGCTCCCTGGACATCCTGTCCACCCGCATTTACAGCACCTTTGCCAACTCGGAGTTCGGCTACGCCGCCGCCCAGTCGATCATCTTCATGGCGATGATCGCCCTGGTCACCTGGCTGCAACGTCGCCTGCTCCGGCTGACCCCGAAGGGGGACTAGCAGCATGCTCGCCTCGCTAAGCCGCCGCGCCATCCTGGCCATCTATGCGGTCATCATCATCATTCCCCTGACAGTAGTGGCCTTCGGCAGTTTCAAGTCCACGCAGGAACTCTTCGCCGGGCCGTTCAGCCTCCCGCACTCCCTCTCCCCGGACAACTTCGCCGAGGTTGTGGGCGGCCAAAACCTGGGCTCGTCCTTTATCAACAGCGCGATCGTCACCGGCATCTCCGTGCCGCTCACCCTGTTCCTGGCCAGCCTGGCCGGTTACGCCGTCTCACGGCTGAAGGGCTTCATGTCCTGGGCCATCTTCGGCTTCCTGGTGCTGGGCATGGCCATTCCGGCGCAGGCCAACATGGTGCCGCTCTACGTTCTCTTTGGCAGGCTTGGCCTGCTGGACAGCCTGGCCGGCCTCATCCTGGCCAACGTGGTGTCCACGCTGCCCATCGCAGTGTTCATCCTGGGCGGTTTCATGCGGACCCTGCCCAAGGAACTCTACGAAGCCTCCTCCATCGACGGCAGCGGGCCCTGGAAGACATACTCCTCCATCGCCCTGCCGCTGTCAGCACCCTCCATCGCTGCAGCCGCCATCTTCCTGTTCGTCATCCACTGGAACGAACTCCTCTACCCGCTGCTGTTCATCCAGACCCCCGGGAACCGGACGCTGCCGCTGGCACTGCTCAGCTTCCAGGGCGAGTTCCAGACCAACTACCCCTTGCTGTTCGCCGGCGTCATCCTGGCGTCCCTGCCTGTGGTGGTGGCCTACGTCTTCCTGCAGCGCTACTTTGTTGCCGGCATCACGGCCGGCGCCAGCAAGGGATGAGTACGACGACGGCGGGCAGCACCTGCGGCGGCAGCCCCCTCCCAGCCAACGAAAGGCACCATTCATGAACCTCAAGTCAGCCCGGCACCTGATCAACGGCAGCTGGCACACTGCCGGAACCGCCAAGGACGTGACAGACCCCGGCAACGGCAGCACGGTAGGTGAGGTGGCCTGGGGCGGCACCCAGGAAGCCACGAAGGCCGGCGACGCCGCGGCGGAGGCTTTCAGTTCCTGGTCGCACACCACCGCACGCCACCGCGCCGACCTGCTGCGCAACGCCGCAGACCTGCTCGCAGAACGCCGCGACGAACTCGCGCACACCCTGGCGCTCGAAGCCGGCAAGCGGCTCCCCGAAGCGCAGGGGGAAGTGGACTTCTCCGTGGAGTACTTCCGCTGGTTTGCCGAGGAGGCACGCCGGGCCACCGGCACCGTCAGCCCGCCCGAGCTGCACGGCCGCCGCCACCTCAGCAACCGCAAACCCATCGGCGTGGCACTCAGCCTGACGCCCTGGAACTTCCCGGTCTCCATCCAGGCCCGGAAGCTTGCCGCGATGCTTGCCGCCGGCTGCACCGTGGTGGGCAGGGTGTCGGAGAAAGCCCCGCTGGCCGCCACCGGACTGTTCGAGGTCCTGCATGATGCAGGTTTCCCCGCCGGTGTGGTGAATCTGGTCCACGGGCCCTCCCGCGAAGTCACCGCCGCCCTGATGTCCCACCCGGCTGTCAGGGCCGTCAGCTTCACCGGCTCCACCGGGGTGGGCCGGCAGATCATGGCTTCGGCCTCCGAACGTGTGGTCCGGCCGCTGCTGGAACTCGGTGGCAACGCACCTTTCATCGTGTTCGAGGACGCCGACCTGGACGCCGCGGTCGAAGGTGCCGTGCTGGGCCGGCTCCGCAACACCGGCCAGTCCTGCGTGGCCGCCAACCGGTTCCTGGTCCAGGACAGCATCGCGGAGGAATTCGCACGGAAGCTGGGGGCCCGCTTTGATGCCATGAGCATAGGCCACGGAGTTCCCGACGACGGCGGCCCGGTCCCGGACCTCGGTCCCGTCATCGACGCCGAAAGGGTGTCCGCGGTGCAGGCACTGGTGGACGACGCTGTGAATCGCGGCGCCCGCCGAGTGACGCAACGGACTTCCGTCCCCGAGCAGGGGTCCTTCCTGGCACCCACGCTGCTCACGGACGTCCCCGACGACGCACTCCTGGTGACTGAGGAGGTCTTTGGCCCGGCGGCCGGCGTCGTCACCTTTTCCTCCGAGGAGGAGGCCATCCGGAAAGCCAACGCCACGGAGATGGGCCTGGCCGCGTATGTCTGGAGCGGCAGCCCCAGGCGCGGCTGGGACATTCCCGAGCGGCTCGAAGCCGGCATCGTGGGCGTCAACGACCCCCTGCCTTCCGTAGCCTTCGCCCCCATGGGCGGCGCCAAGCAGTCCGGCCTGGGCCGGGAAGGATCAAGCCTGGGCCTCGAAGAGTTCGAGGAGGTCCAGTACGTGGCCTGGAGGCCGTAAGTGCTGACCACCGGGCTGGTGCTGGGCGCCGTCGTCATGGGTGCAGGGATGCAGCGTGTCACCGGGATGGGCTTCGCGCTCGTGGCCGCTCCCTTCCTGGTCCTGCTCCTGGGGCCGGTGGAGGGAGTGGTGCTGGTGAACGTGTGCGGGGCCGTGACGGCGGGAGCCATCATCTTCCGGGTGGTCCGGGACATCGACTGGAAGCGGTACTTGCTGCTCGCGGTCTCGGCCCTGGCGGGCATCATCCCGGCCGCCATCCTTATCCGCCTCATCCCGCCGGCCGTCCTGGAGATCTCCATCGGTGTGCTCCTGGCCGTCGGCCTGACCGTCCTGCTGGTCCTGAAATCCGCCACGCTGCCGGAGCGCCGGCGCTACCTCTTCACCGCCGGTGGCCTCAGCGGCTTCATGAACACAGCCGCGGGCGTGGGCGGCCCGGCCGTCAGCATGTACTCCATCGCCACCCGGTGGCAGCACAAGTCCTTCGCTGCCACCATGCAGCCGTACTTCTTCACCATCGGCACCTTCTCGCTGATCTCAAAGGCGATCAGTGCCCCAGATTCGTTCCCAGTGCTGCCGTTGGCCATGTGGCTCGCCGTCGCCGTCGCCTGCCTGGCAGGGCTGGTGCTCGGCGACTTCGCCGCCAAACACGTCCCGGCCCGCGCGGCACAGATCCTCCTGATCATCCTGGCCTACCTGGGAGCGGCGGCCACCATCATCCGCGGCATCTCCGACGCCGTAGGCTGACCCGACATTTTCACTTGCACGCCTACCAGAAAGAGGACATGACATGACGTGGCTCGACAGCCCCGCCCACGCACGATGGCTCGAGGCGGAAACCGACCGGCTGATCCGTTTCGCCGAGGCTTCCAAGGTTCCCACGGGATTCGGCTGGTTGGACAACTACGGCAAGGTGTTCGCCGACAAGCCGACCCACCTCTGGATCACCGCACGGATGACCCACAGTTTCGCTGTTGCCGCGCTCATGGGGCGGCCGGGTGCTGCGACACTCGTGGACCATGGCATCGCGGCGCTCAACGGCGTCCTCCACGACGACGAGTTCGGCGGCTGGTATGCCGAGGTGGACCAGAACGGTCCGGTCAACGACACCAAGTCCGGCTATCAGCACTCCTTCGTGCTCCTGGCTGCTGCGAGCGCCGTTGCGGCGGGGCGCCCCGGAGCCCGGGAGCTCCTTGACGAGGCGTTGCGGGTCGCCGACACGAAGTTCTGGGACCATCAGGGCAACATGTGCTTCGACTCGTGGAACAGGGAATTCACCGAAACCGAGGCCTACCGCGGTGGAAACGCGAGCATGCACTCCGTGGAGGCCTACCTCATCGTGGCCGATGTCACCGGCGAGAACCGCTGGCTTGAACGGGCGCTGCACATAGCCGAGGTGCTGATTCACAAGTTTGCGCGGAACAACAACTACCGGGTGTTCGAGCACTTCGACCCGGAGTGGAACCCGATGCCGGAGTACAACACCGACGACCGTGCCAGCCAGTTCCGCGCCTACGGGGGAACGCCCGGCCACTGGGTGGAATGGGCGCGCCTGCTCCTCCACGTCCGCGCCGGGCTCGAGTCCCGCGGCCTGGACGTTCCGGACTGGCTCCTCGAAGACGCACGCGGCCTGTTCGACGCCGCTATCCGGGACGCGTGGGAACCGGACGGCCATGCTGGATTTGTGTACACCGTGGACTGGGAGGGCAAGCCGGTGGTCACCACCCGCATCCGCTGGGTGCCCGCTGAGGCAATCGGCGGCGCAGCGGCCCTGTACATCGCCACCGGCGAGACGAAGTACGCGGACTGGTATGAGCGGATCTGGGACCATGCCCGCGACTGGTTCATCGACTACGAACACGGATCCTGGAAGCAGGAGCTCGACGAAAACGGCAACGTCAGCTCCACCGTATGGTCCGGCAAGGCTGACATCTACCACCTATGGCACTGCCTGGTGGTCCCCCGCCTTCCCCTGGCACCCGGGCTGGCTCCGGCAGTGGCGGCAGGCCTGCTCGACGCCCGCATCAATGGAACCCTGGCTTAGGAAGATGACAACATTGCCCGCCGGCAGCGGAAGCCGGCGGGCAACCAAACTGGACGGGGCAGGACGGGAGCGGGGCGCCGTGTCACACGTATGACAGCCCGTTTGATCCTGTAAATTTAAGGGAGGAATTGCAGGCGCGCAGAGCCGCATTCCATCCCCCTTCCCTTGAATGGATCACTCCCCCATGTCTTCCGCGATCCCTGCGCCGGGACCTGCCCGCTTTCCCTACGCCGCGATGGTGGTCCTGGCCACCATCGCATTTACCGCCATTACCACAGAGCTGCTCCCGTCCGGGCTGCTGCCGCAGATCAGCACCGGCCTTGGAGTCTCCGAGCCGGTGGCCGGTTATCTTGCTGCCGCCTATGCCGCCGTCATAGTGGTCACGGTGGTCCCGGCCGCACGGCTGCTGGGGAAGATCCCGCGGCACGCCCTGCTGGTGGGGCTGGTGCTGACGTTCGCGCTCAGCAACGCACTGGTGGGACTGGCACCGGATTTCACGTCAGCGATGATCGCCCGGCTGGTGGGCGGGCTGGCACACGGATTGCTCTGGACCACCATGGCACCGTTCGTTTCCCGCGTGGTCCCTGCTGACAAAGTGGGCAAAGCCCTGGCGATCGTGTTCAGCGGCAACAGCCTGGGGCTGGCCATCGGTGCACCGGTGGGCACGGCGCTGGGCGGATTCCTGGGCTGGCGTGCCGCGTTCATGGTGCTCGCCGGGTTCGGCGTGGTCCTGACGGTCCTGGCGTTCTGGCTGCTCCCCCGCGTCCAGCGCATTTCCGACGCTGCCCGGCCGTCGCTCCGCAAGGCGATCGGCCAGCCGGGAGTGAAGTCCGTGGCCATCGCCTGGCCGCTGCTGGTCCTGGCGCACTTCGCCCTGTTCACCTACATTGCACCCTTCATCCGCGAGGCGAACCTTCCGGACTACGCCACCAGCCTTTCCCTCACGGTGCTCGGCGGGTCCGGCCTGCTGGGCATTTGGATTGCGGGACTCACCGTTGATTCGCGCCCCCGCCGTTCGCTGCTGATCACGACGGCGGCCATCGCCGCCTCCATGTTCCTCCTGCCTCTCGCAGTCGGAAACCTGCCCGTGGCCCTGGTGCTGATGACCATTTGGGGAGCGGGCCTGGGCGCCATCGGCATCTACAACCAGTCGGCCATCCTCCGTGCCGGCGGGGAGTACAGCGAGGCGGCGAACGGGCTCACTGTCCTGACCATCCAGCTGGGCATCACCATCGGTGCGCTTTACGGGTCCGCCGCTTTGGTGGTGGGCGGCCCGCTGCTGGTTCCGGCCGCGGCTGCGATCCCCGTGGTTGCCGCGTTCGTGATCACCCTCGCCGGCAAGAGGTACGCCTACCCGCCCGGTCCCCGGGAACGCATCTGGCTGGAACCCCGGCCGGTCACCGACAAGGTCAAGGACCCAGCCTGATCCTTGCATCGATTGCTCCGTAAGTGTCGTTTTGAGCCGTCAAAACGACCGGTACGGAGCAATCGATGCCACCGTACCGGCCGTTCAGTCGCGGTACTTGGCCACCGTGAAGAGGAACGTTGAGTCTTCCTCGGCATGAAGGCTGTGCAGGCCTGGCGGGACGATCAGCAGGTCGCCGGCCTTGCCCTGCCATGACTCGCCGCCGGCCTTGAGGCTGACGCAGCCCTGAATTACGAAGACTGTGGCGTCGCCCGGGTTCTGGTGCTCACTCAATTGGGTTCCGGCCTTCATGGCCATGACGGTCTGGCGGAGGATCTTCTCGTGGCCGCCGTACACCGTGTCCGCAGCCCGGCCATTGGTGGAGGTGACCGCCGCCTCGAGCTGCTGCCGGGCCAGCGCGTCGATCGATATCTTCTGCATGCGCCCAAGGCTACCCGCGTTCGCGTACAAGGGGTGCGGATTCTTTCCCAGGCTGCAGCCGGAGAATCCCCTGCCGAGGGGATGGAGCAACAGTCCGGCCGGGCCTATCTTCGCATCATGAACGCCATGTCCCAGATCTTCGCGGTCCTGGCCGCGGTCATTTATATCTTTGTTTTTCCCGTGGAGAGCTTCCTCCTCCGGCGTAGCAGGTGGGCGCAGAACTTCCTGAGTACGCCTCCGGAGAATGTCCCCGCGGTGATGATGTGGGCCATCCCCACCGGGTACAGGAACCTCGCGGTTGCGCTGGGGGTGGTGGCGGGCGTGGTCGCGGCCAACTCCGGCCAGCTGGTGGTGGGATACACGCTGGTGGTTTACTGCTGCGCCAACATGGTCCTCACGGCACCCACCATGCTGCTCGCAGACCTCCAGGGCCATTACCCCAGGAAATGGGACAGCGTGCCAGGAACCCTCGCGGCCACGGTCCCGGCCTTGGTGGCCCTGCTCCTGCTGCCTTTCGGGCCTTAGCTTTGCCGGAGCGGCCCCACAGTCCCAGCCAAACCGGACAGGCCACTGGGTACCGGATTTCGGCGTCCGGCAAAGGCTTGATAGAGGTTAATGAATGCTCGACGTCCTGAATCCCGCCCTGCCCTTCATCGCCATGGCCCTGGCGGTGGTAGCGGGACTTGCCCTGTCCTGGCTGCTCCGCAAGATCGTCCTGAAGCTCAACCGCAAGCGGCCCGAGCTGCAGGCCACCTCCAGGGTGGCCCGCCAGCCGCTGCGGCTGGCACTCTGCCTGGTGGGCGTCCGCGCCGCGCTGGGGCTGACGGCTGCGGGCGAAAGCTGGCACGCCGGCGTCGACCATCTCCTGCTGATCGCCATGATCGGGGCGTTCGCGTGGCTTGCCGTCGCGGTCCTGCTGATCGTGGAGGCCGTGGTGCTGACCCGGCACAGCGTGGACGTGGCGGACAACCGGAGGGCGCGGCGGCTGCGCACCCAGATGATCCTGGCCCGACGCATCGCCGTGGCACTGGTGGTGGTGCTCGCCGTCGGCACGGCAATGCTGACCTTTCCCGCGATCCAGGCCCTGGGGGCCGGACTGCTGGCGTCCGCGGGCGTGATTTCCATCGTGGCAGGCCTCGCCGCGCAGACCTCGCTGGTGAACGTCTTCGCCGGCATGCAGCTCGCATTCACCGACGCCATCCGCGTGGATGACGTGGTGGTGGTCCAGAAGGAGTGGGGCCGGATCGAGGAAATCACCCTCACCTACGTGGTGGTCCATCTCTGGGACGACCGCCGGCTGATCCTGCCCTCCACCTACTTCACCACCACACCGTTCGAGAACTGGACCCGCCGCCAGTCCGAGGTGATGGGCACCGTGGAGTTCGACCTGGACTGGCGCGCCCCCGTGGAGGACATGCGCACTGAACTGCGCCGGGTCCTGGCCGGCACAGAACTGTGGGATGAGCGCGTGGGCGTCCTGCAGATCACCGATGCCACCGGAGGCTTTGTCCGGGTCCGGATCCTGGTCAGCGCCGCGGATAGTGCCGCGCTCTTCGACCTGCGCTGCCTGGTCCGCGAAACCATGGTCACGTTCCTCCAGCAGGACCATCCCCAGGCGCTGCCGCACCAGCGCTGGGAGCAGGCAGCGGACGACGGCGGCACGGCCGCCAGGCGCAAGGGACCACTGCGCGGGCTGGGTGCGCCCGCTGCCGCCGGCTCGCATCCGCCGGCCGATCCGCACGAATCGCAGCTGTTCACCGGTTCCATCGAGGCGGTGGAGCGTTCGCGCGCCTTCACGGGGCCCGGCGACGAGGTGTTCGAGGAGCGCGACCGAAACTTGGCCTCCAGGAATTGATCCCGCGCCGGAAAACCCTTGATAGGTGACCATATGGTCACCTATCATTGAGGGATGGACGACGTGTTCAAAGCACTCTCCGACCCCACCCGCAGGGACCTGCTCGACGAGCTGTTCCGCGAGGACGGCCAGACCCTGGGAGCACTTGAGGCACGGTTCACCATGAGCCGGTTCGGAATCGCCAAGCACCTCCGCATCCTGGAGGACGCAGGCCTGGTGGTGACGCGGCGTCGCGGGCGGGAAAAGCTGCATTTCCTGAACCCTGTCCCCATCCGCCTGGTCCACGACCGCTGGGTCAGCAAATACGCAGAACCATGGGCCGCTGGCCTCAGCGACCTCAAATCCAGATTGGAAAGTCCCATGGAAAAAATCTTCGAAATCTACATCAAGACCACTCCCGAACGGCTCTGGGAAGCCATCACGGACAGCGACATCCGCAGCAAGTACCAGTTTGGCAACACCCTCGAATCCGACTGGACACCTGGCGGCCGTTTCGAGATGGGCAACCCGAAGGCCGGCCAGATCCTCGGCGAGGGCGAGAACCTTGAAGTGGATCCGCCGCGCCGCCTGGTCCAGACCATGCGGGCCCTCTGGGGTGAGGACGTCAAGGCCGAGGGCACATCCAAGGTCACCTGGGAGATCGAGCCCGTGGGCGATTCCTGCCACCTCACCGTCACGCACAGCGACCTGCGCGAGGGCGCCAACGAGCAGCTCTACGGCGGCTGGCCGATGATCCTGTCCGGCCTGAAGACGTGGCTTGAAACCGGCGAGAAGCTCACCACGCCGGGCTCCCTGATGTACACGTAGGGGACGCGCCAACCGGTCTGCGGATCGGTAAGGTCAAGTCATGGACAGCGGCGCCCTGGTCAATATCGCGTTGGTTCTCGGTTTCGTGCTGCTGGGCGGGGTGTTTGCGGCGGCGGAAATGGCCCTGGTGTCCCTGCGCGAGAGCCAGGTGCGCCGCATCGAGAAGTCCGGGAACACCGGCGCCCGGACAGCAGCGCTGGCGCGCAACCCCAACCGGTTCCTCTCCACCGTCCAGATCGGGGTGACCCTGTCTGGATTCTTCTCGGCAGCCTATGGCGCCTCGGCGATCGCGCCCGGCGTCGTCCCCCTCCTCGAAGCCCTGGGGCTGGGCGCGGCTGCCGGACCCGTGTCCTTCATTGGCATGACCCTGCTGGTGGCCTACCTGTCCCTGGTCCTGGGTGAGCTTGCCCCCAAGCGGCTGGCGCTGCAACGACCCGTCCCGTTCACGAAGCTGCTGGCACCCCCGTTGGTCACCCTCTCCCGGGTTATGCGGCCCGTCATCTGGCTCCTGTCCCTATCCACCGACGCTGTGGTCAAACTCCTTGGCGGCGACCCCTATGCCAAGCGGGAGGGCATCAGTTCCGAGGAGCTCTGGGACATGGTGGCGGAAAACGAACTGCTCGAAGAGAGCAGCCGGACCATCGTGGCCGATGTGTTCGGCGCCGGGGACCGGACGCTGCAGGAGGTGATGCGCCCCCGAACGGAGGTGACCTTCATCGACGGCGCCATGAGCGTCGCCGATGCCCGCAGGATGGTCAGGGACGGCCCCTACTCCCGCTTCCCGGTGATCGGGAGGAGCCCTGACCACGTCCTGGGCTTCGTGCACATCCGGGACCTGATGCCCCGCGACGAGGTGCAGGACCAGTCACCCGTGCGGAACCTTGCCCGCGAAATCCTTCCCCTGCCCGGGACCAACCGCGTACTGCCGTCGCTGTCCCGGATGCGCAAGACCAACCAGCACATCGCATTGGTGGTGGACGAGTACGGCGGCACGGACGGCGTGGTCACGCTCGAAGACCTGGTGGAGGAACTGGTGGGCGAGATCTACGACGAGTACGACACCGGGGCCGAGCACGAGGACCGGGTCAACGTGGCCAACGGGTTCATTGACGTAGACGGCGGCCTGATCCTGCAGGAGTTCAAGGCCGCCTCCGGAATCGCGCTCCCGGAAGGCCGCTACGAAACGGTGGCCGGGTTCATGATGGACCGCCTGGGGCGACTGCCCCGTGCAGGCGACCGGGTGCAGATCCCGGGATACGTGTTGACGGTCCTCAGCATGGACAGGCTCCGGATCGCCCGGATCCGGGTCACGCCGGTCAACGGCCGTTAGCTGCTGCCGCGTGCGGGGACCAATGGCCCTACGGGCGGGGACGGGCACGGGCCACAGTTAAGGCGCGGCTGGCTGACGACGCCAGAAGCGGCTGGAGCCCGCATCCGCTTCCTATCCACACGGGGCACAAGGGCACGGTGCTCCCAAACCCCGGCAGGCAGGACAGATCACGATGTTCACCAAACGCACCACCCTCATAGCCACCGCCCTGGCGTTTGCTGCTGCAGCCGTCGCGGCGCCCGCACAGGCTGCCAGCAGCGGCAGAGCGGTCGTCGACAGGACAAGCGGTTGCCAGGAGAATCAACAGGTGTGCCAAACGGTCCAGACTCCGAGCGGCATCCGTTCCAGCTCCACATTCAGCAATTGGGTCGATACAGATCCGAGCGACGGGACCACCACCCGGACGCGCATGAGCTCCCACAGCCTCGAGCGGGACGGTGTATCCATCGAAGTGGGCCTGCATTACGCGAAAACCACCGGCGGATGCACGGACCGGGAGGACAGCCAGCAGGTCAGGAACGGCCGAGGGTACAACCACGAGGTGTACCACTGCCCGTGACCGCCCGGTGGGAACCTACGCGCTGAGGCTCCGATCGAGGAACGCGAGCGTACGCTGCCATGAGTCTTCGGCGGCCTCGGCGTTGTAGGTGTCCCTGTTGGTGTCGTTGAAGAAGGCATGGCCGGCGCCCGGGTAGACGACGGCCTCGAAGTCCACGCCGGCTGCGCGCATCCGCGACTTCAGACCGGGAAGTTCCTCCATTAGGGCGCTGTCCTGGTCCCCGTAAAAGGCCAGGACGGAGCAGTTGATGGCGCGCAGTTCCGAGTCCTTGAACTCGGCGTGCCCGTAGAACGGCACGGCGGCCCGGAGCCGGGGCTCGGCAACGGCGAGGGAGAAGGTGTAGGTTCCGCCCAGGCAGAAGCCTGTCGCGGCCACCCGCCCGGCCAGTCCAGGCACGCCTTCCAGGTGGTCAAAGCACACGCGGAGGGCGGTGACTGCGTGTTTGGCATACTCCGGGGAGCGGATCGGCGCCATGTGCTTGCGCAACCGGGGCTGGGCTTTGCTGCGCTGTTCGGGGTCGAACGCCGCCTCCTGCAGCTCTCCTGACACGTCGGCCGTTCCTCCGGCTCCCGACAGCAGGTCCGGCGCCACCGCAAGGTAGCCTTCCGCGGCAAAGCGGTCTGCCACGTCCTTGGTATGGCCCACCAGCCCCCAGACTTCGTGGACCACCACCAGCCCGCCTTTGGGGATTCCGGCCGGTTCACTGATGTACGCCTGAACTGAGGTTTGGGCGTTGCCCAGAGTCATCACGTTTCCCATGGGGCCAGCATGGCACGCTCCCCCGGCCCCTTCCAGAGGTGGGACTACGCCTTTTGCGGCCGCCAAAACACTGAAATCCCGAACGTGACAACACAGAGCACCAGCATGGCAAGGACCATGCGCATCCAGCTGTCCTGGTGCACCCCGCCGGCTGCGAAAACCCCGATCATCACGGTGGCGGTGATCGCGCCGACGTAGCGGCAGGTCTGGTAGATCCCGGCAGCGACGCCGCGGTCCTGTGGGCGGGTGGACACGAACATGCCCTGGTTGGAGGCGATGCTGACAGTCCCGTACGGGATGCCCATAAGGGCCGTAAGGACCACTACGAAGGGGATGGCCAGCGTGCCGGTCAACAACCACATGAGCGCCGCCACCACCGTCAAAAGGACGACGCCGGCAAGCAGCACCCGCCGGACCCCGAACCTTCCCATCGCGGAGACTGCCCACGGGGTGGCTACCACGGACATGCCGGCCAGCGGCAGCATCAGCAGCCCCACCACGCCGGGATCGTAGCCGCCGGTTTCCTGCAGCAGCTGGGGAAGGCCGAAAAAGACGAAGTAGTAGACGCTGCTGAAAACGGCGAAGCCCAGGTACACCAGCATGAGCGGCCTGTTCCGGCCCAGCAGCCGCAGGTCCAGGAACGGCTTGGCGAAGCGCAGCTCGCGCCAGGCGAACAGCGCTGCGATCAGGGTTCCACCGGCCAGCATCAGCCAGCGGTAGTCCGGGGCTACGTTCAGCGCGGCCATCATGACCAGCAGCAGCGCGCCGATGAATCCCGCTATGCCCGGCAGATCCGAGTCCCGCACCAGCTCTGCCACGCTGCCGTGCTCCCGGACTTTGTCCGGCGGGGCGGCCTTGCGCACGATCAGCAGCGCCGCCAGGGCCAGCGGCACGTTGATCAGGAACAGTGACTCCCAGCCCACGAAGCCCACCAGCAGACCGCCGACGACGGGACCCACCGCGGCTGCGGAGGTGTTGGCCATTTGCAGCCTGCCCAGTGGACGCGCCGTATCAACCTTGGCCTCATGTGCCAGCGCTCCCACCATCACCACCGCGCTGGGATACGCGGTCGCTGTGCCGAGTGCCATGACCGCCCGCGCTACGCAGAGCAGCGCGAAGTTTGGGGCTAGTGGAGCCAGGGCGCAGGTGATGGCCACCAGCCCCATGCCCAGCAGGAACATGCGCCGCGGCCCGAACCTGTCGGCCAGCCTTCCCATGACGGGCTGGCCGGCAGCGGAGGCCAGGTAGAAGGAGGTGACCACCCAGGTGACGGCGGCGACGTCGAGCCCGAAGTCGGCGCGCAGCACCACCAGGGCCACGGCAATCATGGAGGAGTTCAGCGGGTTCAGTGCCGTGCCCAGGCTGAGGCCGGCGACGGCCAGGGCAGTCCGGGGGTTGTTGCTCACGGTAACAGTCTGGCCCACGGCAGCCGCCGGGGACGACTTGGCGGACCCCTGGCGCAGTGTGGCGTCCGCTACTTGACGGCCAGCACCACCGGGAACAGTGCGTCCTCGACTGCCCGGGTGAGGTCCCGGATCACCTCGGCCTGCCCGTCATCGGGAACGCCCTCCGGGTTCTCGGTGTAGATCACCAGCGCAAACGTCGACCCGCGGTAGCTCAGGAGCGCCGCGTCATGCAGCTCGCCGGACACTTCACCGTACTTGTGGTGCACGTCCACGCCGGTCCGCGATCCCGCTGGAATGAGCTCCTCGTTGTTGGTGTGCTGCATGTAGCCCAGCAGCTGCTCCGTGTTGTCCTCGTCCAGGAGCTCCCCGGCGTAGAGCTTCTTCAGGATCAGGGCCATGTCCGCAGCGGTCAGCAGGTTCTGTTCGGGGTCGTAGGTGACACCGATGGAGTCGGCGTAGGCAATCAGCTGCGGGTAGCCCACCGCGTCCATCAGCAGCAGCCAGGAATCGTTGTTGCTGTCGTTGACCATGGCCTTGAGCTGGAAAGCCGCGTCGTAGTCGCCAATGGGGTCGTCCAAGGCCGCCTGCCCGTTCTCCACCAGGTGGTAGTAGGCGGCGGCGGTCAGGATCTTCGCCGTACTGGCTGCCGTGAAGGTGCTTTCATCGCCGAAGGTCCGCTCGGCGCCTCCGGACACGTCGGCGAGCGCCAGCCCGATGCGGTATTCGTCCGCCTCACTGAGGATTTTGTCCACGCTGTCCTGCAACGACGGCGGGGCTGCCGCCACCGGTGCCGCCGGCACGGCCGGCTGGGTGGTGACCACTGCGCCCGACGGCGGTTCGGACCGGACCACGGCCAGGGTGATGGTGCCGACGATGACCAGCACCACGGCAAGGGCCAGGATCAGCAGCCTTCTGTTGCCCCGCTGCCTGCCGGAGGACGGCTTGCCCGGAGCCGGCGGCGGAGCGTCGCGGCCCGGTTTGGGCACCACGGGGTGCATGGACATACAAGGGGCTCCTGTCCGGCCTCGGCAATCACAAACAACGTCAGCGCGGCCTTGAGCCGCGCTGACAGATGCTGATTAAATCACCGGAGTTTGGGAGCTTCCTGAAGGCTTGCCGATGTTCCGCCGGGCCGTCCCGCCGACGCGGAAATTTCGAGTACCCGGTACTCGTGCGCTTCAATCCGGCGTGACGTGTACTGGTACCTGCACCAGGGCGGTGCCCGCATTCCGCTGGAGAACCCAAGTGGATGGGGAACCGAATGTGAAGCAGCAGGACAGCTTAGGAGAACGGCCCTCATGACCCAGCGTGAAGCACAATCCCCCCGCTCCCGCGCCGGGCGCGAGGTCCACGAGCCGGCAAAGTACGAAGCTACAGGGCGGCTGAGGCCGCGCCCATGGCCTGTTGGACCGCTTGAGAGCTACGGAAAAGTGGACTTTGACGACGGCGACGGCGACGGCGACGGAAAGACTGTCCTCACCCTCTTCATTCAGCGCGGCTCCGAAGAAGGCTACGTCCTTCATGTGGAGCATCTTGCCGCACCGCTGCGGGTTGACGGTACGCTCCTTCGCCTGAGCCCGACGCCTCAGATTGATAGCGGCGCCGCAGGCTTCCGCCGGATCAGCGCTGCCCGAACGGTTGCCGAGAAGGCGGAGGCCGAGTTGGACGCCGCCGTCCGGGCCGCCCGGGCGAACGGAGACTCCTGGGAAGTTATCGGTGCCGCCCTCGGCACATCTGCCTGAACCGCCCGGGAGCGGTTCAGGCACTAAGGCTGCCAGCGCGGCGTGGACTGTCCGCGGGGCGGCCAGGCGCCCAGGCAAGCCTGGGCCCGTCGAGTCAGCCCCGGGTGCGGGCCGCGATCGCGGTTTCCAGGAACTCCAGGTGCGCCGGCGCAACGGCCACCACGCTGCCCAGGTATTCGGGGTGCTTGGCCAGGAACTTCTTGATGAACGGGCACACCGGGACAATGCCGATGCCGTCCTCCACCGTGCTGTCCAGGGCAGCCGTGGCCACGCGGCCGGCCAGGCCCTGCCCGCCGTATTCCTCGTTGATCACGGTGTGGTAGAAAATCCGCTGCGGCGGCTCCCCGCCGTCGTACTCCTTGTACGCCGCCTTGCCGATCACGTTGCCGGCATCAAGAATCTCGAAACGTTCTCGCCCAGGGTTGTGGCGGACGGTGATGTCGCTCAAGGGGACTCCTTCAGTTGCGGGTTGTGCTGACCGTGCAAAGCCTAACCCGGCCCGGGCAACACTTATTTCCGCAAGTAGGGGGTCCTTGGCGGCATCCCCGCCCGCCGCCGCGTCAGCTCAAGTAGCCGTTCGGATTGAGGACGTACTTGGTGGCTGCGCCGGCGTCGAACTCCGCGTAACCCTTCGGTGCCTCCTCCAGCGGAATCGCCTTGGCGTTGACGTTCTTGGCGATGTTGACCTTGTCATTCAGGATGGCCATCATCAACTGGCGGTTGTACTTCATCACGGGGCACTGGCCGGTGGTGAAGCTCAACGACTTTGCCCAGCCGGTACCAAGGCTCAGGCTCAGGGAACCCTTCTTAGCTGCTTCGTCAATGCCGCCCGGGTCACCGGTGACATACAGGCCGGGGATACCCAGCGCGCCGCCGGCCGCGGTGATGTCCATCAAGGTGTTCAACACGGTTGCGGGTGCTTCCTGCGCTCCCTTGCCGTGGCCGCGGGCTTCGAAGCCGACAGCGTCAACGGCGCAGTCAACCTCCGGAACGCCAAGGATCTGCTCGATCTGGTCCTTCGGCTCACCCTGGGTCAGGTTCACCGTTTCACAGCCGAAGCTGCGCGCCCGCTCCAGCCGGTCTTCGTTCATGTCGCCAACAATGACGACGGCGGCACCCAGCAGGTGTGCGCTGGTGGCCGCTGCCAGGCCCACCGGACCAGCCCCTGCAATGTACACGGTGGAGCCGACGCCGACGCCGGCTGTCGTGGCACCATGGAACCCGGTGGGGAAGATGTCCGAGAGCATTGCCAGGTCCATGATCTTCTCCATGGCCCGGTCCTTGTCCGGGAACTTCAGCAGGTTCCAGTCGGCGTAGGGCACCAGGACATAGTTGGCCTGGCCGCCCACCCAGCCCCCCATATCCACGTAACCGTAGGCAGCGCCTGGCCGGGCGGGATTGACGTTGAGGCAGATACCGGTCTTGCGCTCCTTGCAGTTCCGGCAGCGGCCGCAGGCAATGTTGAACGGCACCGAACAGAGGTCGCCCACCTTAATGAACTCGACGTCACGGCCCACTTCCACCACTTCGCCGGTGATTTCGTGGCCCAGCACCAGGTTGGGCGGAGCCGTGGTGCGGCCGCGGACCATGTGCTGGTCGGATCCACAAATGTTGGTGGCCACCGTCTTCAGGATGACCCCGTGGTTGACCGGGCGCCCTACGTTGGCCGGGTTGACCCCTGGCCCGTCCTTGAGCTCGAACGTTGGGTAATCAATGTCAATTACTTCGACCTTGCCGGCTTCTTTGTAGGCAACGGCTTTGTTCCCTGTCATCTATCGCTCCTATTAGTCAGGCGTCCGGTGGGACGGCCGTGATCTGGGTAGGTGAGACATCCCGCGTGGGAATGGCCTGGCCCATCGGTGCTTCCTGATGTTTGGCATGGTCAGGTACTGGTTCCCGGGTGGGGATTCGCCCAGTCTAGGCACGCCCCCCAGAGCGGTCTAGGGGTAAGAGGCCCTTGTTTACCGGAGGCTGGCCGCGGGCAAGTGCCAACGGCGGCGTACGCTGTACCAACCGGCTCCACGCACGCGGGCTGGCCGGTTCCCAGGCAGGTTTCACCGTTGAGGAGAACGGCATGAAAACGCGCACTATTGGACAACTGACAGTCTCCGCCCTCGGCCTTGGCTGCATGGGCATGAGCGAGTTCTACGGCGACGGCGACGAGCAGGAGTCCGTTGCAACCATCCAGGAATTCCTGGATGCCGGCGGGTCGCTGCTGGATACGGCAGACATGTACGGCCCCTTCACCAACGAAAAGCTTGTGGGCAGGGCCATTGCCGGCCGCCGCGGCGACGTTGTGCTCGCCACCAAGTTCGGCAACGAACGCCGCGGGGACGGTTCCTGGGTGGGCATCAACGGCCGTCCCGAATACGTCCGGTCCGCCTGCGACGCCAGCCTCCAGCGGCTTGGGGTGGACCACATCGACCTCTACTACCAGCACCGGGTGGACAAGACCGTGCCCATCGAGGACACCGTAGGTGCGATGGCCGAACTGGTCCAGGCGGGGAAGGTCCGGCACCTGGGGCTGTCCGAAGCGTCGGCGGAGACCATCCGCCGGGCCCACGCCGTGCACCCCATTACCGCACTGCAGACCGAGTATTCACTGTGGGAGCGGGAACCCGAGAGCAAGGTGTTTCCCGTGCTCGCGGAACTGGGCATCGGGTTTGTCCCCTACAGCCCGCTGGGCCGTGGCTTCCTGACCGGGCAGATCCGCTCTGTGGACGACTTCGCCGAGGACGATTTCCGCCGGCACTCCCCGCGCTTCCAGGGGGAGAACTTCACCCGGAACCTGGAACTTGTGGACCGGGTCAAGGAGCTGGCAGACCGGAAACGGTGCACTCCCGCCCAGCTGGCCCTCGCGTGGCTTCTGGCGCAGGGTGAGCATATTGTCCCGATCCCGGGCACCAAGAAGCGCGAGCGGCTGCGGGAGAACCTGGGCGCTGTGGATGTCGAGCTGACCCAGGACGAGCTTCAGCTGCTGGACCAGCTGGCCCCGGCGGGGTCCGCTGCGGGTGCCCGCTACCCCAACATGTCCACCATCGACGAATAACGCAGCACCCGTCCAGGCAGGAGCGCCGGCGTCCGGCACGGCGCTCCTGCCCGCACTTCTCCACATACGGCCGCGACTTTACGACGGCGGGACCGGGCTGGCGTAGGGTGGGTCCTACGGCTGAAGCAAGCGGCTGCTGTTTTCTTCTGTGCGGAGCCCCGTTCCATGTCCGACGAACCTGCCCTTCGGGCCCTTGCTGCTTCCTCCTTCAACCTGCCGGACCTTCGGGACGGGCAACTGGCCGGCATGGCCGCCCTCGCGGACGGCCGCGACGTCCTTGCCGTCATGCCCACCGGCTATGGCAAGTCAGCTATCTACCAGGTCGCGGCCCTGCACCTGCACAAGGCAACGGGACGTCCCGCCGTCGTGGTTTCTCCGCTGATTGCCCTGCAGGAAGACCAGTTGGAGGGCCTTTCCCAGGCCCTCGGGCCGGACGCCGCAGTGGCTATCAACTCCTCCCACAGTGACACCGACGTGGAGGCCTCATGGCGGGCCGCCGAGGGCGGTACGGCCGTGTTCGTGTTCCTCGCCCCGGAACAGCTGGCCAAGCAGTCCACCGTGGACCGGATCAAGGCCCTGGACATCTCGCTGTTCGTGGTGGACGAGGCACACTGCGTCTCCTCCTGGGGGCACGACTTCCGCCCGGACTACCTCGCGCTGGGAAATGTCCGCGAGCAGCTGGGCAACCCGCCCGTGGCCGCCCTGACCGCTACGGCCTCTCCGCCCGTCCGGGACGAAATCGTGGAACGGCTTTGCATGAAGAAGCCCCTGGTGTTGGTGCATGGTTTCGACCGGCCCAACATCAGCCTCGACGTGGTCCGGCACCACGAAGACAAGGGCAAGCGCAAGGCTGTTCTTGAACAGGTCGCGGACTTGGCCGGCAAGGGGCAGGGACTCCTCTACGCAGCCACCCGCAAGGACACGGAGAAGTACGCGGCCAAGCTTGCCAAGGAAGGTCTCCGCGCGGAGGCCTACCACGCCGGCCGTTCGGCCGGGGACCGGGAGCACATCCACCAACTGTTCCTGGACGACAAGCTGGACGTGGTGGTGGCCACCACGGCGTTCGGGATGGGCATCGACAAGCCCAACGTCCGTTTTGTGGTCCACGCCGACATTCCCGAGTCGCTGGACTCCTACTACCAGGAGATCGGGCGCGCAGGCCGGGACGGCGAACCCGCCTCCGCCGTGCTGCACTACCGCTCGGAGGACCTTGGCCTGCGGAAATTCTTCGGCACCCACTCCCCCGACCCCGATTCACTCCTCGCGGTGTTGAAGGCGCTCAAGGCTGCCCATGCGGCCACGCCGAAGTCCTCCCTTGCAGAGTTAACAGGTTTTAAGGCCCGGCGCATTACCGGCCTGGTGAACCAACTGGAGGAGATTGGCGCCGTGGCTGTCGGCAAGCGCGGCGTCCGGCTGACATCCAAAGCGAAGCTGCCCACCCTGGTGAGTGACGCCGTCGAACTCGCCGAAGCACGGCAGCGGGTGGACCAGTCCCGCCTCACCATGATGCGCGCCTACGCCGAGACGGACGGCTGCCGCCGGCAGTTCCTGCTGGGCTACTTTGGTGAAGACATGCCGGAGCCCTGCGGAAACTGCGACGGGTGCGCGGCGGCTGCCGGCGCTCAGGTGGACGGCGCGGAGGTCGACGGCGCGCGGCAAGGCAAAGTGAAATCTGGGAAAGAACAGTCGGGCAAGAAGCACAGAGGGAAGAAGGCGTCCGACGGCGGGGCGGCGGCTCCCGCGGCCGACGAACCGTTCCCGCTGCAGTCCACGGTGGTCCACAAGGAGTGGGGCCCCGGCCTGGTGATGCGGCACGAGGACGATGTCATCACGGTGCTTTTTGAGCAGGAGGGGTACAAGACGCTCTCACGGACGGCCGTCGTGGAGCATCAACTCCTGAAGCCCGCTTAGGTAGGCTGGGAGGACCTCCAACGAAAGGCCCCCGCGTGGAAGTACCTGCGTATGTATGGACCCTGACCATTGCGGGAATCATCGGGCTGCTGGCCTTCGATTTCTTCTTCCACGTCCGCAAACCCCACACCCCGTCCCTCAAGGAATCGGCCGCCTGGTCCGCCATCTACGTGACCATTGCGGTGGTATTTGGACTGGTTGTCCTGCTGTTCGGTGGCCCCGAGATGGGCACCGAATACTTCGCGGGCTACGTCACCGAAAAGGCCTTGTCGGTGGACAACCTCTTCGTCTTCCTCATCATCATGGCCAGCTTCAGGGTGCCCCGCGCTGACCAGCAGAAGGTGCTGCTGTTCGGCATCGTGTTCTCCCTGATCGCGCGCACAGCGTTCATCTTCCTGGGCGCGGCACTGATCAACAGTTTTGCCTGGGTGTTCTACGTCTTCGGGCTCATCCTGCTGGTGACGGCCGGAAACCTGCTCAAGCCGGACAACCATGACGACGACTCCGACGGCCTGGTGGTCAGGCTTGCCAAGAAACTGCTGCCGGCCTCCGAACACTACGACGGAGACAAGCTCTTCACCGTTGAGAACGGCAAGCGGGTCCTGACGCCGATGCTGCTGGTCATGGTGGCCATTGGCGGCACGGACATCCTGTTTGCCCTGGACTCGATCCCGGCGATCTTCGGCTTGACCCAGAACGTCTTCGTTGTCTTCACTGCCACCGCGTTCTCGCTGATGGGCCTGAGGCAGCTGTTCTTCCTGATCGACGGCCTGCTGGACCGGCTGATTTTCCTCTCCTATGGCCTGGCTGTCATCCTGGGCTTCATCGGCGTGAAGCTCATCCTGCATGCCCTGCACGAGAACACCTTGCCGTTCATCAACGACGGCGGGCACGTCAACGTGGTGGAGGTCAGCACCGGCCTGTCACTCAGCGTGATCCTCGGCGTGCTGGTGGTGACCATCCTGGCGTCCGTCTTCAGTCCCAAGGGCAAGGCCAAGAACGCCGTGTCGGGGGCCAGGCGGCATGCCACCGAGTACGTGGACCTCAACTACGAGACGGACATGGCCGAACGCGACAAGATCTTTGCCAAGATGTGCCGCGAGGAGGACCAGATCCGCAAGCTTCCCGAGAAATACAAGCGGCTGATCCGCAACGAAACCGAGTTCGTGGACCTGGTCCGGAAGGCCCATGACGAGCACGACAAGGCCCAGGTGCGGGCTGCCGCCTCGGAGGGCTGAGGCCGGCGGCTCCTTTTGGTTTACCTGGCGAGGGCTGCAGCACCGCCGGCGAGGGCGGTGACGCGGTCCCAGTCCTTGGCGGCGACGGCGTCTGCCGGGGTCAGCCAGCTGCCGCCAACGCAGGCCACGTTCGGCAGTTCCAGGTAGTCCGGCGCGCTGGCCAGGCTGATGCCGCCCGTCGGGCAGAACTGCACGTGCGGGACGGGCGCGCCAATGGCGGCCAGGTACTTCGGTCCGCCGGCGGGTCCGGCCGGGAAGAACTTCATGCAGTCCAGGCCCTGTTCGAGCACCGCCAGGACCTCCCCCACCGTGGCAACACCCGGGAGCACCGGGACGTCCAGTGACAGCATGGCCGTGAGCAGCGCGGGGGTGACCCCAGGGCTGACCAGGAACTTAGCACCCGCCTGCACGGCGGCGTCGGCCTGGGCGGGAGTGAGGATGGTGCCCGCGCCCACCAGGATGTCCGGCACTTCCTCCGCGATGAGCTTCAGGGAGGTCAGCGCGGAGTCGGTCCGGAGGGTGAGCTCGATGATCTCCACGCCGCCGGCCACCAGCGCGCGGGCCAGCGGCACAGCGTCCTGGGGGTCGTCGATGGTGACCACCGGGATGACCGGTGAAACGCGGAGGACGCCCGATGCGTCAGCCATGGTTGATCTCTCTTCCCAGGCCAGCCAGCCTGTCTTCAATAGTCCCGTTGTTGTCGATGATGCGGTACCAGTGCAGGAGCAGGTTACGGAACCCTTCGTGCCCGGCCAGGTAAGGGTCGACGACGGCCCGGAACCCGAGCAGGGCGCTCACCACGGTGTCCGCCGTGCGGGGTTCGGGAAGGGCAGCCTGCAGCTCCTTCGCCAGGGGATCGTTCAGGTCCGGTTCCGCGGTGGTGGCCACATGGTGCATCCACGCGGCAACGGCGAGCGCAGCCCACTGTGGTTCGCGGCCGGCGTCGAGCGTTCCCCGCACGGTGGTCAGTAGCCGGAGTCCTACTTTCTGCGATCCGTCGCTGCCCACCTTTGCGGTGGTGTGGCCCAGGGCGGGGTTCGCGAACCTGCGAAGCACCTCCTCGCAGTACCCCTCCCCGTCCAGTTCGGCCGGCAGGGTGATGCTGGGCAGTGCTTCCTCCAGCATCATGCGGCGGCAGGCCGTGCGGAAGGCGTCCACCCCTACGGCGTCGCTGATGGTTTCCTTGCCGGCAGCGAGGCCCAGGTAGGCCAGCATGGAGTGGCTGGCGTTGAGCAGCCGCAGCTTGGCGGACTCCCAAGCGGCGACGTCTGTGCTGAAGAGGGCGCCGGCATCCTCCCAGCGCGGCCTGCCGGCGGCGAAATTGTCCTCGATGACCCACTGTTTGAAGGGTTCAGCCACCACTGCGGCTTCGTCGCGCAGCCCCAGTTCACGTTCGACGGCGGCCAGGTCGGCTTCGGTCGTTGCCGGCACCATCCGGTCCACCATGGTGGACGGGAAGCTGGCGTTGCTGTCGATCCAGGCCAGCAGGTCCTCTTGTTCCCCGGCGGGGAGGGCTTCCGCGAAGTTCCTCACCAGGGTGCTGGTCAGTTCGCCATTGCCGGGCAGGTTGTCGCAGGACACCACCGTGATGGCGCCCGCGCCTGTCCGGGCGCGCTGCTGCAGGCCACGGACGATCTGCCCGACGGCGGTGCGCGGCGCCCTGCCGGCGATGTCCGCCTGGATCTCGGGGTCGCCCAGGTCCAGGGTGCGGGTTTGCGGGTCGAACCGGTACCCCTTCTCGGTGATGGTGAGGGTGAGAACCTTCGTTGCCCCTGCCCCGATCCGTTCGACCACCAGTTCCGGGTTGTCCCGCCCGGAGATGGCTTCGACGATGCTGGCGACGACACGTGCCGGAGCTGCGCCTTCGCCCCGTTCAGCCACCGTGAAGAGTCCGTCCTGCGGGGCGAGCTGCCGGGCTACGGTGTCCGAGCGCTGGGTGACTCCGACGATTCCCCACCGCAGGTCATCCGTGGCGAGCATGGCCTCCTCGGTAAACATGGCGGTATGGGCGCGGGCGAAGGCGCCCAGGCCCAGGTGGACGATCCCAGGCTCAAGCTGGTCCCTGTCCAGGGCCGGTTTCGTGCCACTGGCCGCAAGGGACGAATTGCTCAGGCGTTCGATGGCACTGTTCCTTCCGCGAAGCTGCCGGCGGCGTGGGCACGGGTCTGCTCGAATGTGGGAATCAAGCCGGTTCCGCCCTTGCCGCCCACCACCAGGGAGGACGCGGCTGCCCCGTACCGGGCCGCCGTCGGGAAGTCGTCGCCCAACACCAGACGGGCGGTCAGGGTGCCAACGAACGCATCGCCGGCGCCGGTCTGGTCCACGACGGACGGCGCCGGAACGGCGGGGACCCAGGCTGAAAATCCGTCCGCTTCGAGCTGGATGCCCTTGGCGCCGCAGGTGACGGCGACGTTCTGCGTGCCCAGCGCGCGCAGCTTGGCAGCCGCTTCCTCAGCGGTGGCGGCGCCCAGCAGCACGCCCGTTTCGCCGGGGAACGAGGGGGTGATGAGGAATGCCTGCGGGGCGAGTTCGGTGAGGGCCGCCGTCGCGTCTTCCACTGTGGTGAGGCGCGGACGGTAGTTCGGGTCGAACACGAAGCGCCCGGCCAGCGACGCGGCTTTGACGACGGCGGCGCGTGCCGTCGTCGAAATGGCGCAGGCAATGCCGCCCGCCACCACCGCGCCGGCCGAGGCGAAAACGTCCGGGTCGACGTCGTCCGGGCCCAGCGTGGACCCGACGCTGCCGGTGCGGGCGTAGGAGAATTCGCGTTCCCCGTCGGGGTCGCTGTGCACCAGGTAGACGCCCTGCTGGCCGCGGCGGAACTTCAAGAGCGACGTGGAGATGCCGAGTTCGGCAATGCGGGCGGCGATGGCGGAGCCCAGGTCATCGTCGGTCAGCACGGACAGCAGACCCACCTTGGCTCCCGCCGCTGCTGCAGCCGCGGCCACGTTAAGGGCGTCGCCGGAGATGCCAAGCTGCGCGGGAACGCCGTGGGCGAAGGGCTGGTCGGTGGCGACCTCGACGAGGATCTCCCCCATCACCACCACGTCGAAGGGCTGTTGCATAACGTTCACCAGTCGTGCACCGATCCATCCAGGCGCCGGTTGACCGGCAGGTACTTGGCATCAAAGGGAAAGCGTGCCGCGGCTTCCTCGTCGAACTCTACGCCCAGGCCGGGTGCGTCGCCGGGGTGCATGTAGCCGTCGGCGAAGGTGTACGACGTCTTGAACACCTCACCGGCCGGGTCGCGGTGGCCCATGTACTCCTGGATACCGAAGTTTGGAATGGACATGTCCACGTGCAGCGCCGCGGCGAAGGACACCGGGGACAGGTCGCCGGCGCCGTGCGAGCCGGAGCGGACGCCGTAAAGGTCAGCCAGCGAGAAGATCCGGCGCAGGTGGGTGATGCCGCCGGCGTGCGAGACGGAGGTGCGGATGTAGTCGATCAGGCGTTCGGTGATCAGCTGCTGGCAGTCCCAGATGGAGTTGAACACCTCCCCCACCGCGACGGGCGTGGTGGTGTGCTGGCGGATCAGCCGGAATGCGGACTGGTCCTCGGCCGGCGTCGGGTCTTCGATCCAGAACGGCCGGTACTGCTCCAGCGAGGCGCCAAGCCGTCCTGCCTCGATGGGGGTCAGGCGGTGGTGGACGTCGTGCAGGACGTGCACGCCGTAGCCGAACTGTTCCCGGACGTGGGCCAGCATCTTCGGTGCGAAGTCCAGGTACGCGGTGGTCTCCCACGTGTCTTCCTGCGGCACGTTGCTGCTGGCGGGCTCGTAGAGCTTTCCGTCTACGGGGGCGATGCCGTACGTCTTGTCCAGTCCGGGCACCGCTGCCTGTGCCCGGATGGCCTTGTACCCGAGGTCCAGGTGGTGCTGGAAGTCCTTGCTGAGGTCCTCCAACGTGCTGCCGCTGGCGTGGCCGTACACCATCACGCCTTCGCGCGCCGCGCCGCCCAGGAGCTCGTAGACGGGCATGCCGGCGGCCTTGCCCTTGATGTCCCAGAGCGCGACGTCGATCGCGGCGATGGCAGTCATGGTCACCGGGCCGCGGCGCCAGTACGCACCCTTGTAGAAGTACTGCCAGGCGTCCTCGATGCGGCGGGCGTCCCGGCCGATCAGCAGCGGGCAGAGGTGTTCGGAAAGGTAGGACGCCACGGCCAGCTCGCGACCGTTCAGGGTGGCGTCGCCGATGCCGGTGATGCCGTCCTCGGTTTCAATTACGAGCGTGACGTAGTTCCGTCCTGGCGACGAAACCACAACCCGTGCGTCGGTGATCTTCACTGGGAGTCCTTTTACTTCTGATGTGCTGTGGTGTTGGCAAGTAGGTCGCAGTAGATGTCGTTTTGAGCGCTCAGAACGACATCTACTGCCAGTCAGTTGGGTCAGTCCGCGCTGAGGCGGAGCATGACCTTGCTGCTGTTGGCGTGGGGATCCACGGCGGTCCGCATCGCTTCCTCGGCATCATCAATCCCGAACTTGTGGGTGATGACGGGCGTTACCTCCAGGCCGTTGGCCATTGCGCGGAGCGCGTCGGTGATCTCGTCGACGAACCGGTAGGACCCGATCCAGGTGATCTCGCGGGTGACCAGGTCCCCCAGGGCCGAGGCGGCCGGCGCCCCCGGCAGGTTGCCTACCTGGACGATGGTGCCGCCGCGGGCCGTGGCCCGCAGGACGCCGCCAAGCACCGCGGGGATGCCGGTGGCCTCAAAAACCAGTTCGACGTCCGTCGGAAGCGGGTTGTTGGAAACGTTGAGCACCTCGTCGGCGCCCATCGCCCGGGCGATCTCCAGGGACGCGTCACTGATGTCCGTGGCGATCACGGTCCGGGCACCGGCGTACTTGGCGGCGGCGGTGACCAGCGACCCGATGGGGCCGGCACCGTTGACCAGCACATCGCGGCCTTCAAGGCTTCCTGCGCGGCCGACCGCATGCATGGCGACGGCGAGCGGTTCAGCCAGTGCTCCCCGGAGGGTGTCCACGCCGTCAGGAAGGGGACGGACCTGGAATGCCTTGGCGAGCTTCCGTTCGCTGAAGCCGCCGTCCGTGTGCGGGTCGAACGCGGCCGAGCCGAAGTAACGGATCTGCGGGTAGAGGTTGGTCCGGCCCTGCAGGCGCTCCGGCATGGTGCCGTCCCCCACGAGTTCGGCGGGGTGCACCGTGACGGGCTGACCTACTTCGAGGTGTTCGACGCCGGCACCGAGCTTGGCGATGCGGCCCGCCACCTCGTGCCCCAGGACGAGCGGTGACTTCAGCGCCGCCGTTCCCGAGGCTCCGTGGCGCCAGTACGAAAGGTCACTTCCGCAGATGCCGCCCCACTCGACGTCGAGCACTACTTCTCCTGGCCCGGCAACGGGTTCCGGCCGCTGGTCAATGCGGAGGTCGTTGGCGCCATGGACCACAACGGCTTTCATACGGCGTCCTCGAGGCGGACCAGGTCGCGGCCGCGGACCTCGGGGCCGACGGCGGCGGAGACCAGGGTGATCAGCGAGTAGCCAATGAGCATGGCGGCCAGCGGCCACCAGTGTCCGGTGACAGCGGTGAGGGTGGCTGCGAGCAGGGGCCCGATCGCCGTGGCAAGAATGCCGCCGATTTCCTTGGCGAGGGCCAGTTGGGTGAAGCGGGTGCGGGCTCCGAAGAACTCAGCCATGGTGACGCTTTCCATGGCGAACAGGCTCAGGACGCCGAGGTTCAGGCCGATGACCATGGCGATGGTGATGATCGCTGTGTTGCCGCTGGTGATCATCAGCATCATGGGGATGGCGAACACGGCAGTCAGGGCGCTGAGGGCCAGGTAGAGGGGGCGGCGGCCAAAGCGGTCTCCGAGGAGGCCGATCACGGGGATGGTGACGAAGCCCAGCAGGGAGCCGTACATGATGGCGTTGGTTCCCACCGTTTTGTCCGCGAGCAGGACGGTGGCCAGGTAGCCCACCAGGAAGGTCTGGACGAGCCCGGAGTTGCCGGCCTGCCCGAAGCGCAGGCCCAGGGCAATCAGGAACGACTTGCCCTTCTTCTGGTGCAGCGCGGCCTCGATGGTGCTGGTTCCGGCGAGTTCCGGTGCCTTTGCGGCGGTCTTGATCTTGTCCTTGGTGAGGGCCACGCCGTCGACAACGTCGGCGCGCTGTTCGAAGACGGGGCTTTCCTTGATGGAGCGCCGGATCCAGACGGCGAACAGCATAATCACGAAGCTGGCCAGGAAGGGAATGCGCCAGCCCCAGCTCAGCAGATCCTCCTGCGAGAGCGAGGCCACCAGGATGGCCCACAATGCCGAGGCGCCCAGGGTTCCGGAGTTGGTACCCAGGCATACCAGGGACGAGATGATGCCCCGACGGCGGGCAGAGGCGAATTCCGCGAGCATCACGGTGGCACCGGCGATTTCCGCGCCGGCGCCGAAGCCCTGGATGAGCCGCAGGGCCACCAGCAGGATCGGTGCCCAGATTCCCACCATGGCGTACGTGGGAAGCACGCCGATCAAGGTGGTGGAGGCGCCCATCAGGGCGATGGTGATGTAGAGGACCTTCTTGCGGCCGATCCGGTCACCCATGCGGCCGAAGTAGACGGCGCCGAACAGGCGGGCAACGTAGCCCACGCCGTACGTAGCCATTGCGGCGATCAGGCCGATGACGGGGCTGACGTCCGGGAAGAAGATCTTGTTGAAGACGATGGCCGCGGCCAGGGAGTACAGCTGGAAGTCCATGAATTCCATGGCGGTGCCAAGCCAGCCGGAGATGGCGACCTTGGCGAGGTCCCGGGTGCTTCGGGCTTCGGCCTGTCCGGTGGTGGGCGGCGCAATGCTTTCGGTCATCAGTTGCTCCTTTGCAGGTGATGCGTGTCGAAGGGGATAAGAGCGTTGGAGGGGAATGTTTTACAGCTGCTGGCTGTCGGAACGGAGCCAAGTGGTGGGCCGCAGTGACCGGCAGCACGTCGTTTCTACTACCATACAAGCACTACCATTCTAGTGTGTCAACACGTTAGAATGAGGCCATGCCAACGGACAAAAGAGGGGCTGCCCCCCGGCTCTCGGTGCGGGACCAAACCCTTGAAACGCTTCGCCGCCGGATCATCTCGCTGCAGCTGCCACCGGGTGAGCCACTGTCCGAAAATGAACTGGCCCAGGAACTCGGCGTCAGCCGCACGCCGGTGCGCGAAAGCCTGATCCTGCTCCGCGAGGAGGGCCTGGTCCAGGTTTTCCCCCAGATCGGGTCGTTCGTCTCGCTCGTCGACCTGGGACGCGTGTCCGAAGCCCAGTTTGTCCGTGAGGCCATCGAATGCGCCTCGCTCCGGGACCTGGCGGTGGACAGCGCGGGCATTGCCGGGCTGCGGGAGATCCTGGAGGCACAGTCGGACGCAGATGGACGCGGTGACGTGGAGGAATTCTTCCGACTGGATGAGGACTTCCACCGGGAGCTGCTGCGGCTGGCAGGCCATGAATCCGCCTGGACCGCTGTCAACTCCGCAAAGGCCCACCTTGACCGGGCCCGCCGCATGAGCCTGCTGGACACCCGGCCGGTGTCCACCCTCATCGAGCAGCACACCGCCGTGGTGGACGCGCTCGAAGCCAACAACCTGTCCGATGCAGACAACAGCCTGCGCCTGCATCTGCGGGCTGTCTTCGAGGACGTCCAGCGGATCCAGGAGGCAACGCCCGAGCTGTTCTCCGACGGCTCCGCCCGGCGTCCCACCCGGCGGAGCGTTGCCCGCCTTACCTAGCAAGACTTGGCGAGTGCGGTGGGCAGCGTCGCGGCCGCCGGGGTCGGGACGCTGCCGGCGGGGACACGTTTTGTCAGCCCCTCTTGCTACGTTTGATTCCAGGCCAGGGGAACCCTCCTCCGGCCCGCGAACAGTTGGGGAGGCCCCGTGTTTCTGCTCGACGCCGCCGGTGCTGATGCCGGACCAGGCGCGCCGCCGGACCTGGTCTTTTCGGCCAGCGACCTGGTGGCAGCCAGCGAGTGTGAATACCGCACGCTCCGCATCCTGGACGAAAAGCTGGGCCGCACCGCCAAGGCAGAGTTTCCCGCTGACGAGATGCAAAAGCGCGCCGGTGAACTGGGCGACCGGCATGAGCAGACCGTCCTTGCCAGCCTGGTGGCCAAGTACGGCGAATGGGATGCCAGCCGCGGCACCGGCGTGTATTCCCTGGACCGCGGCCAGAACCTGCGCGGTGATCTGCAGGCCAAGCACGCTGAAACAGAACTCGCCCTCCGTTCCGGGGCAGATGTGGTTTTCCAGGCCACGTTTTTCGACGGCGGATTCCTGGGCTACGCGGACTTCCTGGTCAACGAGGCTGCCGGGACCGGCAACCCCGGCCGCTACGAGGTGTGGGACACCAAACTTGCCCGCCATGCCAAAGTCGGGGCGCTGCTGCAGCTTGCCGCCTACGGTGACCAGCTCCTGGGGATGGGGCTGGAGCCCTCCCCGGTCGTCACACTGGTCCTGGGAACGCGGGTGGGTGACGACTGGCTGAGGAGCAGCCACTCCCTGCCGGACCTGCTGCCCGTCTTCAGGGAACGACGCCGGCGCTTTCGCCAGCTCACAGCCAGCCACCGGGCCGGCGACGGCCCGGTGCAGTGGCAACAGCCAGGCATCGTTCATTGCGGCCGCTGCGATTACTGCGCCGAGCAGGTGAAGGCGCACCGTGACCTGTTGATGGTGGCGGGCATGTCCGTGGTCCAGCGGCGGAAACTTCATGAATCCGGCATCACCACCATCGATGAACTGGCGGCCATGCCCGCCGCCGACGCAAGGAATTCCCTGGTCCGGCTCCGGGCCCAGGCCAGGATGCAGCTGGGCCTGGACCGCCCATCAGGTTCCCGCACCTTCATCAAGGACGGTGAACCGCGCACGGTCTCTTACACCGTCCTTCCGGAGAACTCGATCGGCTCGCTTCCCGCCCCCAGCCCCGGGGACATCTTCTTCGACTTTGAGGGCGATCCACTGTGGCAGGATCCTGCCACCGGCGCCTGGGGCATCGAGTACCTCTTTGGCGTCATTGAGGCCCCGGTGCCAGGTGCCGCAGGTGATCCGGTGTTCCGGCCGTTCTGGGCGCATTCCCGCTCCGGCGAGCGGCGCGCCTTCCTCGATTTCCTGGACTACGTGGAGCAACGCCGCGCCGCCTACCCGGACATGCACGTCTACCACTACGCACCGTACGAAAAGACTGCGCTGAGGAACCTCTCCCTCGCGCACCAGGCCGGCGAGGACACAGTGGATGCCTGGCTGAGGCAGGGGCTGCTGGTGGACCTGTACGCCACTGTCCGGCACTCCCTCCGCATCTCGGAAGCGTCTTATTCCATCAAGAAGCTGGAACCGCTCTACATGGGGGACAACCTCCGGTCCGGGGAGGTCAAGGACGCCGGCGCCTCCGTGGTTGCCTACGCCGCCTACTGCGCCGCCCGTGATGAGGGGCGGCAAGAGGATGCCCATGCCATCCTGGCTTCAATCTCGAACTACAACCAGTACGACTGCCTCTCCACCCTCCGGCTCCGGGACTGGTTGCTTCAGCTGGGGCAGGACGCCGGGGTCCCCGGAGAGCGTGGCCTTGGCGCAGCCGAGGCGCTTGATGCGGCAGGCGGCGGACGGCACGCTGCGCCCGGCCGGGTCCAGGTTCCGGACGCAGGAACTGCCAATGATGAGGCATCCAAGGCACCTGCGTCGCCTGAGGAAGCCAGGCTGCGGGCGTATCTTGCAGCCCTGCCGGACCACCGCCCCTGGACCGATGACGAGCGGGCCATCGCCATGGTGGCCGCCGCCACCGGATACCACCGCCGCGAGCGCAAGCAGTTTTGGTGGCAGCACTTCGACCGGGTTGAGGCACTGTTGGATAACTGGTCCGAGCAACGGAACGTGTTCGTCGTGTCCTCGGCGGAAGTCGTGTCGGACTGGGCCCTGGCCAAGCCAAGGGAACGGATGCGCACGCGCGTCCTGAAGCTCCGCGGCACCATGACGGAGGGCTCGGACTTCCGCCCCGACTCCAACTGGTGCCGCCTGTATGACGCACCTGGACCTGATGGAATGACCGATCCCCAGGCCGCATCCGGGGCCAGGGCTTTCACGTTCGGGACCCGGATCAGTGAGCTGGAAGCGGCGACGGACAGCCCGGAACACCTGATCACCATTGCGGAGCGGGAGACCGGAAAGGTTCGGGCCTACCCGCACCTGCCGGTGGCCCTGACCGAGGACCAGCCCCTGGCCACGGCAAGTATTGAGGCGGCCATCGCGGCGATAGCCCAGGCCGTCGGCTCCTCCGTGCCGTCCCTCCCCGCACAACCGGGCCTGGACATCCTGCGTAAGCTGCCGCCGCGATTCCGTTCCGGGCAAGGACCAGCTGAAGTGCTGCAGGGTGAAGACGGCACCGCTGACTATGCAGGGGCGATTACCGGATCGCTGCGGGACCTGGACCACTCCTATCTGGCCGTCCAGGGGCCGCCAGGCACGGGCAAGACCTTCGTTGGTGCCCACGTGATCGGCAGGCTGGTGGCTGAGGGGTGGAAGATCGGAGTTGTGGCCCAGTCGCACAATGTGGTGGAGAACCTGCTGTGCCGGGCCATCGACGTCGGCCGGGTGGACCCCCAGGTGGTTGGCAAGAAACTGGCCGCTCCACACCAGGTTCCCTGGAGCCGTACGTCGGAAGGGGACGTAGCCAGCCTGCTGGCATCGCCTGGCGGATGCCTGGTTGGCGGCACCGCATGGACCATCACCGGCAAGGAAGTCCCGGCAGGGTCGCTGGATCTCCTGGTCATTGACGAGGCCGGCCAGTTCTCGCTGGCCAACACCTTGGCGGTGTCGGTGGCAGCCAAGCGGCTGCTCCTGCTGGGCGACCCGCAGCAGCTCCCGCAGGTTACGCAGGGCACGCACCCCGAGCCCGTCGATGAGTCTGCGCTCGGCTGGCTTGCTGCCGGCCACGCTACCCTGCCCGCCAGCCTGGGGTACTTCCTGGCCGACACGTGGCGGATGCATCCGGAGCTGTGCCGGGCGGTATCCAACCTCAGCTATGAAGGAAAGCTGCACTCCGCTCCTGCCGCTTCCCTCCGCGAACTGGAGCAACTTGCCCCGGGCGTGGAGACCGTGCTGGTCAAGCACGCGGGCAACACCACAGCATCCAAGGAAGAGGCAGCGGAAGTGGTTCGACAGGCCCGCCGGCATCTTGGCCTGAAGTGGACCTGCGGCCCGGAGAAGGTGTCGCGTCCCCTGGAACAGCAGGACCTGCTGGTGGTGGCTGCCTACAACGCCCAGGTCCATCTGATCCGTAAGCACTTCGCAGAGGCCGGGCTGCCGGACGTGCGGGTGGGTACCGTAGACAAGTTCCAAGGCCAGGAAGCACCCGTGGTGCTGGTCTCCATGGCGTGTTCGGCGGTGGCCGAGGCCCCGCGCGGCGCGGAGTTCCTGCTGAACCGGAACCGCATCAACGTGGCCGTGTCCCGCGGACAATGGCGCGCCGTGATCATCCGCTCCCCCGAGCTCACCAGCTACATGCCGCACAAGCCCGCGGCGCTGGAGGAACTCGGCGCCTTCATCGGCCTAAGCCCCCGGGAGTAACCCCACAGCATGAGGCGCCGTCAGCGCGCCCGGAATCCGCCGAACGTCCCCTGGGCAGCTGAAAAGTCGGACTCAACCCGCTCCACCCGGCCAGGAGTCCGGTCCGACCTGAGCCAGTCCAGGAGCTTCCGGACCTGGGGTTCAGCGCCTTCGGCAACCACGGAGACCGAACCGTCGTCGAGGTTGCTCACCTCGCCGGATAATCCCAGCTCCTCCGCTGTGCCCATGGTCCAGTAGCGAAAGCCCACCCCCTGGACCATTCCAAACACCCGGGCATCAAGCCGGACATTATCCTGGGCCGAACCGCCGCGCGCTGAATCTCCGTCCGCTGAATCTCCGTGCGCTGAGCCTGCGTGCCTGCCCATGGTGCTCCTCCCCCGGACCTTGCCACCTCCCCGGCCAGGTCGCAGTAACCGTCGCTACAAAGCCCGAGAGACAGATACTGCGACCCGACGTGAGGAGGTGCAGCGGTTAGTTGATGGTGATATCGCGGGTGGCGTGGTTGTAACGGATGGTCACCGTGCCACCGGCGTGGTGCAGCTCATGGTTCGGGCCGTCGAACGTGCCGTAAGCACCGTAGTTCTCAGTCCAGGAACGGTTCAGGGCGATCTTGAACGTGTAGAAGCCCGCGGGAAGCTCGGCGCTCTTCTTCCACAGCTGGTCCAGGAAGTCGAATTCCATCTGCGCTTCGTCATACTGCGGCGCCCAGTTCTCCGGTGCACCCAGGATGGTGTTGAAGTCACCGGCCACGGCCACGGCCTCGGGCTGCGGCAGGGTTTCCACGTCCGGGCCCTCCAACGGTTCGGCAGCAGCATCAGCGGGAGTCGACGCAGCTGCGGCCTTCTCCTTGGCTGGAGCCTTGCCCTTGCGGACGGCGGCCACCACAGGCTCGACGGCATCTTCGATCGCCTTGGCTGCCTTGCCCACAACAGAGGCCGCCTTCTTGGCCGGGGCCTTCCTGGCGGTCTTCTTGGGAGCTTCTTCCGTCTTGGCGGGAACCTCAAGCGTGGCCGCAGCGGCGGAGACGGGGCGGACAAAGCCTGCGGGAGCCGTGGGAACCGGGGTGTCGGCAGGGACGGGAGTACCGGCGTCGAGCGCGGCTGCGAAGGAGTCCGCGTCGGGGAAGGCAACAGTGGCGCGCATGCCGTCCTCGGTGATGGTCCAGCCCGAGCGGCCCTTGACCAGCCAGCCGGCCTTGACCAGCTTGGCAGTGGCCGAGGTGAGGGTCTTGTGCCCACGCGGGATGCCGCCGCTGAGGAGTTCGGACTCATGCTCGTTGAACGGCACCCGGGCGGTTGCCTCCGCCAGGACCTGGCCCGCATTCAGTGCATCGCCGGACCACACGCCTTCGGTCAGGACATCCAGGACGGTCTTGAGTCGAAGGTAAGTGTTTTCTGCGGTGGACTTGGCCATGTTTCCCCTTATATAAAAGCGATCGGTCTTAGGCATCTTGCCAACTGCCTATTAAATCGCGCGACTTTAATTGGTTAACTCTGCGTGTCGTGACCGACTGTGAAGCGGATGGTGCCGCAAGTGAGGCGGAGGTCTCGGGTAAGGGCTGTCTGCATAACCCTCAAGCGCCGACATGGGTGCTGCCTTGCACTCCCCAGACACGCCTGCGGCAATAGTTTACCGGGCAAAAAGCCGTGCTGTTGCGCCCGACACAGCGGTGGTCAGTCGGACACTTCCCGCCCGTTCAACTCCGCCAGCAGTTCCGCCTTACGCTCCTCCGAGGCGAAGGAGGAGTGGACGGAGTTCGCGGCCAGTCGCGCCTTGTCGAAATCGGAGAGGTCAAACACCGAGGTGAGCTGCGCAAAGTTGTCATCCACGTAGCCGCCAAAGTACGCAGGATCGTCTGAGTTGACCGAGACGTTCAGTCCGGCTGCCAGCATGGCGGGCAGTGGATGGTCGGCGAGGGTGTCAACGGCACGGAGCCTGACGTTGGACAGCGGGCAGACTGTCAGGGGAATGCGGGCGTCCACGAGGCGCTCCACCAGGTCGGGGTCGTCCATGCAGCGGATGCCATGGTCGATCCGCTCCACGCCCAGGATGTCCAGGGCTTCGATGATGTACGACGCCGGGCCCTCCTCCCCCGCATGCGCAGTCAGCCGCAGGCCTGCTTCACGCGCCTTCGCATACAGCCGCTCGAACTTGGAAGGCGGGTTTCCCACCTCGGCTGAGTCCAGCCCGATGGCCCCGATGGGTGCATCCATCGCCAGCAGCCGGCCCAGGACTTCCAGTGCTGATTCCTCCGGCAGGTCACGCAGGAATGCCGCGATCAGAATGGTGGAGATGCCAAATTCCTCCTCAGAGGTTGCCAGCACGGAGGCCACGCCCTTGACGCACGCCTCCAGGGGAATGCCTCGGGCGAGGTGCGCCTGCGGGTCCATCATGATCTCCGCGTGCCGGACCCCGGCGGCAGCAGCCCGCTCCAGGTACGCCCGGGTCATGTCCGCGAAGTCCTGCTCAGTGCGCAGCACCGCCATGTTGGCGTAGTAGAGGTCCAGGAAGGACTGCAGGTCGGTGAACTCGTACTTTTCCCGGAGCTCGTCCAGTCCGGAGTACGGGAGCACGATGCCGTTGCGTTCGGCCAAGGCAAAGATGAGCTCAGGCTGCAGCGTGCCCTCGATGTGCAGGTGCAGTTCAGCCACCGGGAGGGGCTTGGCAGGGACCGCAGGTTCCGCGAGGTCCACTTCGGTTTCGGGCATGATGCTGCCGCCGGGAGAGTTGTCCATCCGGTCAGGATAATGCCCCACCCGGTTTCGCGCCTGCCCGCACTCCTGGAGGGGACCTCTGCTCAGACGCCGTTCGCGCCAAGGCGCACACTCAACACGCCAGCTGGAATCTCGATTTGATAACGCCCGAACGATGTCTTAGCGTGAAATGCATGCCCGTTCGGCGGGCTTTTTGATTGCCCGGTGCTGCCTCCACCAGAACTGCCCAGCGGCAGCCACCGACAGTGACCTCTATTCGTCAGGGGCGGGCAGTGGCGCGACGATCTCCGGGGACGGAACCAGCGCTGGTGGCCTTCAGGAGCATCACCACCATGAAAAACACCAAATTCCGTACTGCCGCACGCCGCGGAGTTACCCTGGCCGCCGTCTCCGCGGCAGGTTTGGCCCTTTCAGCCACGGCGGCCAACGCAGCGACCCCCACCTCCACCTGGGATGCCCTCGCGCAGTGCGAAAGCGGCGGGAACTGGTCCACCAACACGGGCAACGGCTTCTCCGGCGGCCTGCAGTTCACCTCCAGCACCTGGTCCGCCTACGGCGGAACCGGCTCCCCCGCGGACGCCAGCCGTGAACAGCAGATCGCGGTAGCCGAGCGCGTCCAGGCCTCGCAGGGTTGGGGCGCCTGGCCGTCCTGCTCGTCCCAGCTCGGATTGAGTGGCGGCGGCGGAGCACCGGTGCAGAGTGCCCCCGTGCAGAGCGCACCCGTCCAGAGTGCCCCCGTGCAGAGCGCACCCGTCCAGAGCGCACCGGTCCAAAGCATTCAGGTCCAGAGCGCTCCTGTCACGCAGGCACCCGCGCCGCGGCACGTAACCTCAGTTCCGCTGAGCGGCGAGACCTACACGCTGCAGGCCGGGGACACCTTGAGCATCGTTGCCCAGAAGCTTGGCATCCAGGGCGGCTGGCAGCACCTTGCCGACGCGAACCTGGACACCATTTCGGATCCGAACCTCGTGTTCGAGGGACAGGTCATCCAGCTCCCCGCGTAAGACCCGCGGACGTTGCACCCGCGGCGATGGCCGCGGCGCCTTTCCAAGGCGACACAAGCAGGTCGGCGATAGACAAATTCCGTTGACCAAAGAACGACGCCGGCACACCCCCACAAGGGATGTGTCGGCGTCGTACTTTAATCAGTGCGTCCCTGCCGCAGTGGGCGGCAGGCCCGGGCTGGTCAGCTGGCGGGGAGCTCGCGGACGATCCGCACCTTCCAGGCGGACTCGTCGCTGGTGTCCAGCAAGGCGACGGTGCCATGCGCAAGATTCAGGGCAACCCGCTTGACGGCCAGCAGCTCCAGGTAAAGGTGCTCGTTCATCCGGCTGGGGGTGTCGATCATGTACTTGACGGCATCGCGCAACTGACGGTAGTTGGCGCTGCGTTCGCGGTGCATGTGCAGTTCCAGCGCGGACTGTTGCTTGAGCCGCGGCTCGTGCCGGTTGAGCAGGGTCACGGCGGCGTGTACTGCAACTACGAGGGTCAGCGAGACGCCGTAGATCCACCAGCCGCTGGAGAGCAGGAAC
This sequence comes from Arthrobacter sp. SAFR-044, assembly GCF_059414985.1. Lineage (NCBI taxonomy): Bacteria > Bacillati > Actinomycetota > Actinomycetes > Micrococcales > Micrococcaceae > Arthrobacter > Arthrobacter sp. SAFR-044. The sequence continues at coordinate 52,684 of NZ_JBPFDN010000019.1, forward strand.
AGGGGCAGGTTTCCGATGGCCACGAGCGCGATGACCACCCTGAGGGCAGCGATACGGCGGACCGTGCGGGCAACGGCAGCCATGCCATCGCGGAACCGGTGCTGATCCTTGCGGGCGGCGGCGGGATCGATAATGAACTCATCGAGAACCAGGATTCCCTGGGCTTCCGGGCCCAGCATCTGTCCGTAGCGAGGCAGCGCGGTGCGGGCGTGGTCGACGGCTTTGTCAGTTGTAAATGTCATGAGTGAGCTTCCAAAACGCGGGGGTGGTTGCGGTGATCTTAGTGGTTTAAGCTGGGAGCCGTATGCAGGTGTCCATTATTTGGACATGAGGGGCCAGTACGTGTGGCTGCGGGCACAGCAATTGGCACTTCCGCCGGGGACCGTCAGACTGAATGGATGCAAACCTTCCTCCCGTACCCTGACTTCCGCCAAAGCGCCAAAGCCCTGGACACCGCGCGGCTGGGCAAACAGCGGGTTGAAGCGCTGCAGACCCTCCGCGCCTTGGTGATTCCGGGCTACGGCTGGCAGACCCACCCGGCAATCCGGATGTGGATGGGCCATGTGCCCGCCCTCACCATGTATGGACTGGCCATGGTGGACGAATGGATGGAGCGCGGCCACCCGGACAACACCCGCGCGAACATTGCAGAGTTCGCGCCGCAGGCACCACATCCTGACTACGCCGCCAAGATTGTGATGCCGCCGTGGCTCGGGGACCCAGACTTTCACCTGAGCCACCGTTCCAAGCTGGTGCACAAGGAACCGAAGTTCTACACCCGCGTTTTCCCGGACGCGATTCCAGACATGGACTACGTCTGGCCTGAGCCGCGCCACGAGTTCCTGCCGCAGGAGCCGGAGGGGGACATCCTTTGGATCCTGCGGGGGCCGCATGACGATGTCGACCCCCAGTCCCTTACCACCGTGGCACTTCCGGCAGTGAACCGGAGCGCTGCTGCCGCCACGTCCGCCGGGGAGGACGGCTACTCCCCCGTCTACGTTGACGATGGCTCCCGCCGGCCGTCCCGGGCTCCCAAGAAGGCGCCGCCCAGGCCGCAGGCGAAGAAGCCCACCCGCAAGCGGTTGGCGCAGGAGGAGGCCTTCCGGACCCTTCCGGGAAAGACGCCGGTGGCTGTTCCCTTCGAGAATGGGGCCAGGTTCGCCGTCGGACAGGTTGTGGGGCGTCCCCTTACCCTCGATGACGGCCGGTTCGGCAGGAATTTCGAAGTCATTGAGATCATTGACCGCTCGGCATTCGCTTACCCTGCCCTACTGCAGGACCCTCGCGTGTTCTTCCCGGTTGAGGCACCGTAGGCCATGACGGTTCTATTGGCGGGGTGCGGGGATCTGGGTACGGAGGCGGGGCTTCGGTTTGCTGCCCTGGGCCACCGGGTCGTGGGGTGGCGGCGTTCCCCCGCGAAACTGCCGGCCGTCATCGAAGGTGCCGCAGCTGACCTAACGTCCGGTGACCTGCCGCCGGTCCCCGCGGACACCACCGCCGTCGTCGTCGCTGTTGCTGCTGACTCCCCTGCCGAGGACGCATACCGCGCTGCGTATGTACGCGGCGTGGAAAACGTCCTCGATGCCCTGGAACGGGACCAGGTGACGCCGGAGCGGCTCATCTTTGTATCCTCCACTTTGTATCCTCCACCGCCGTTTACGGGGACGCGGGTGGCGGCTGGGTGGACGAAGCCACCGCCCCCGATCCGGTCGGATTTTCCGGGCGGGTGTTGGTGGAAGCCGAGGAACTCCTGCAGGCGAGGCTGGCGGGAACCGGCACTGCCCGCGTCTCGCTCAGGCTGGGCGGCATCTACGGGCCGGGCCGGACTCGCCTGATTGACCAGATTAAGACGGGCTCTGCCGTGATCCCGGAGGACGTGCGCTACACCAACCGGATCCACCGCGACGATGCCGCAGCCGCCATCGTGCATCTGGCCACGATGGAACCCGTGCCCGGGCCCGCATATATCGGAGTGGACAACGAGCCAGCCGATTTGGGTTCCGTGTTGCGCTTCCTGGCGGCAGAACTGGGGCAGCCCTCACCGCCTGTTGGCGATGCCGGTCCCGCCCGCGGGGGCAACAAGCGCTGCCACAACGACTTGCTCCGCAGCACAGGGTTTACCTTCACGTTTCCGACGTTCCGGGAAGGGTACAGGGACGTTATAGCAGGGAACGGCGTCCGCCACCCCTGACCGGGGCTGTCGTCCCGTAGTGACTGCCAGGGTGGGCCGCGGAGTGGAATTTCGCGGGGACGCCTGGCCCGATATAAGGCAGGGCATGGAATTCCGGCAGATCATTGAGACGGTTGGGCAACTGGTCGACTTCGCAGGAGTCGCGGTGATGGTGATCGGTGCGGTGGTGTCCCTTCCGATGGCACTCCGGGGCCATCAGCCGCGGCAGCTACCACCGGGCGCGGAAAAATTGAGCTTCTACCGCTCGTACCGGCAGCTGCTGGGCAGATCCATCCTGTTAGGCCTCGAACTGCTCGTGGCCGCCGACATCATCCGCACCGTCGCCGTGACACCCACGTTCGTCAGCGTCGGGGTGCTGGCCGTCATCGTGCTGATCCGGACCTTCCTCAGCTTCTCCCTGGAGCTGGAGATCACCGGGCGCTGGCCGTGGCAAAAGGAACCGTCAGCGGCCCGTGCTGGTTCCACCGCCGCGGCTGGCTGAGGTCCGCTGCCCGGGTTTTCCACATAGGGGTTTTGGGTGGTCTTCATTGTCAGTGGTGGCTGGCAGAGTGGGATTATGGAGGCCATTGGGGAGCAGTTTGGTGAGGCGTACGGCGGGAAAGCGTACGACGCCGGGAGCCGGCTGCCGCGCCCGGCCCACCTTCTCGCGGTCCCCGACGCGCAGCCCCCAGAGGGCGGCCAGCCTTCACATAGTGAACAGCCCTTTGGGGGCGGCCAGCCTTCACGCAGTGGACAGCCCTTTCAGAGTGGACAGCCTTCACGCAGTGAAGACCCTTCAGGGCAAGCCCAGGGCCTTCAGCTTTCGGTAGCTGCCGCCACGCCGGACGGGCTCAGTCAGCTCGGCGGGCAACTTGCGGCCCTTGCCCTGGCCGCCCCGGACGTGCTGGCGTCCGCCTCCTATGTCGAAGCCGCCGAATTCGCCGCCCG
>NZ_JBPFDN010000020.1:0-48243 GCF_059414985.1 Arthrobacter sp. SAFR-044
TCACCGGGCAGTTTTACTGGCCACCAGCGGGCACATTAACTGACCGTCAGTGGGCAGAAACTAATGGCCATTGACACCCGACCTGCGCCAGAGGTAGAAGTGCATGTTGGACGTGGGCGAATCTACGATCCGCCGCTCCTTGAATCGCAACCAGCTTCGCAGATCTCGGGTACAGCCTCCGTGCGCGTTGACCGGAAAAGCTGCCCGCCGCCGTCGTACGTTCGATGCTCGCTTAACGCAAAGCGCCCGCCGCCGAACGAACGGGGCGGGCACCTTTCGTGGAGCTTTTGGTTAGACGAGCAGGCTCTCAGCCGCCGCGCGCTGGGCGTGCCCCGCAAAGATGCTGCTGTCCAGGTCCGCCACCGAGGACTTCCCCACGAAGCCCATCGCCCCCTTGAACTCCTCCTGGAGGATCCCGAACACCCGGTCCACGGCCGGCTCCCCGCCGGTGGCCAGGGCGTAGGCGAACGGACGCCCGGCCAGGGCGGCCTTGGCGCCCAGCGCGACTGCCTTGACGATGTCGTGCCCGCGGCGGATGCCGCCGTCGAGGTAGACCTCCGCGCGGCCGCCCACGGCGTCCACGATGAACGGCAGGACGTCGATGGTGGCGGGCTGGGAGTCGAACTGCCGGCCGCCGTGGTTGGAGACGAAGATGCCGTCCGCGCCCTCGTCCACGGCCCGGGCCGCGTCCTCGGCGTCCATGATGCCCTTGATCACCAGGTTCCCCTTCCACTCGGAACGGAGCCTGGCGAAGTCCTCCCAGTTGGCGCCCGGGTTCTTGTTGGACGCCATCCAGTTGTTCATCTCATCCATGCGCAGCGGCCTGCCGTTGATCTGGTAATTCCCGTACGTCATCTTCCGGCCGGTAAGCCACCGCCACAGCCAGGCCGGGCGGGTGGCGGCGTTGAAGTAGTCCGCCACCGGCGGGCGCGGCGGCATGGACAGCCCGTGGTGAAGGTCCCGTTCGCGCTTGCTGGAGGACCCGACGTCGCCCGCCACCACCAGCGTCTGCACGCCCACGGCCCGTGCCCGGCTGATGTAGCTGGCCGTTTCCGCCGGGTCCTTCCAGAAGGCGATCTGCGCCCACAGGTTGTCCGGCGCCACCTTGGCCACCTCTTCCAACGAGCAGCCGGCCCAGGCGCTGTGGATGAAGATCGAGCCCGCCCTGACCGCAGCCCTGGCAACGGCCGGGTCGGACCCCGGGTGAAAGATGGTGAGCATGCCCATGGGCGCCACCATGAGCGGCATCGCCAGGGAATGGCCCAGCACGGTGGTGGAGGTGGTCAGGCCGCGGAGGTCCACCATGGAACGCTGGCGGAGCATCAGGGCATCAAACCGGTCCTCATTGGCGCGCATGGTGGTCTCATCCAGCGCACCGCCCTCCAGATAATCCGAGATCATCCTGGGCAGCTGCTTCCGGGAAGCCCGGCGGTAGTCATCAATGCTGACAATCCATTTGTTTCTCAAGGGTCCTGCTCCAATGTGAAGGTCTAAATTACTTTCGCCAGGAATTGCTTGGTGCGTTCATGCTGCGGTTCCCGCAGGACGGTGCGGGGGTCGCCCTGCTCCACGATGCCGCCGCCGTCCATGAAGATGAGGTGGTCGCCTACTTCCCGGGCGAAGCCGATCTCATGGGTGACCACGATCATGGTCATCCCGCCGTCCGCGAGCTTGCGCATCACGTCCAGCACCTCGCCCACCAGCTCCGGGTCCAGCGCGGACGTGGGCTCGTCGAACAGCATCAGCCGCGGTTCCATGGCCAGCGCCCTGGCGATGGCAACGCGCTGCTGCTGGCCGCCGGACAGGGACGCAGGGTAGGCGTGGACCTTCTCGGACAGCCCCACCCGTTCCAGCAGGACCCGGGCCCGGTCCTGGACGGCTTTCCGGTTTTCCTTCTTCACCCTGACCGGTGCCTCGCAGATGTTCTCGAGCACCGTCATATGTGGAAAGAGGTTAAAGCTCTGGAACACCATGCCGACGTTCTCGCGCATCCTGGCCGCCTCGGCGTTGTTCTGCGCGTGCAGCCGGCCCTTCCTGATCTTCACGCCAACCGGCTGTCCCTCCACAAGGATGTACCCGCCGTCGAGCGTTTCCAGCTGGTTGATGCAGCGCAGGAACGTGGACTTGCCGGACCCGGACGGCCCGATGATGCAGGTGACGCTGCCCTTGGGGACGGTGAGGTCGATGCCTTTGAGGACCTCGAGGTCGCCGAAGCTCTTGGTGACCCCCTGTGCCTCGATCATCACGTCAGTCATGGCCGGGCCTCCTGTGGTGTGGTGGGGGAGCCGGGCGCCTTGGCCTTGCGGCGCCGGCTGCTGCGTCCTGCGGTGATGCCGCCCCGGTTGAAGTGCCGTTCAATGAAATACTGCCCCAGGCTCAGGATGCTGGTGACCAGCAGGTACCACATGCTTGCGGCGATGAGCAGCGGGATGGTCTTGAAGTTGGCGCTGTAGACCAGCTGCGCTGAGTACAGCAGCTCCGGGAAGGCCAGGACGCTGACCAGGGAGGTGGTCTTCAGCATGGAGATGGTCTGGTTGCCGGTGGGCGGAATGATGATCTTCATGGCCTGCGGCAGCACGATCCGGGACAGGATGTGGAAGCGCCGCATGCCCAGCGCCGTGGCCGCCTCCGTCTGCCCGCGGTTGACGCTCAGCAGCCCGGCGCGGACGATCTCCGACATGTAGGCACCTTCGTTCAGGCCCAGCCCCAGGATGGCCGCCATGAACGGGGTGATCAGCACGTTGGCATCCACGGAGAAGAACTCCGGCCCGAACGGCACCCCGACGGCGATCCGCGGGTAGATGGCGGCGATGAAGCCCCAGAAGAGGAGCTGGACGAACACCGGCACCCCGCGGAAGAGCCACACCAGGAAGGCGGCGGTCCCCGCGACGATGGCGTTCGGCGCGAGCCGGGCCAGCGCCAGCAAAACGCCGACGACGATTCCCACGGCCATGGAAATGGCCGTCAGTCCCAGCGTCCGCAGCAGGCCCGTGAACAGGCGCTCCGAGGTGAACCAGCCGAAGACGACGTTCCACTCGAAGCGGGGATTGGTGACCAGGGAATAGCCCACCAGGAAGACCGCGAACAGGACGATTGCCGCCGTCAGCCACAAACCTCCGTGGCGCTGGTGCGGACGGCCCATAAGCAGCTGCCGGTCCAGTCCGTCCCCGGCGGGTGCCTTGGCGTTCGGTTCCGTGGCTGTGTTGGCCATGCTGCTACTGCGCTTTGTTGAAGGCGAAGTCAGAGATTGCACCGCTGCCTACACCCCACTTGTCCAGGATCTCCTTGTACTTGCCGCTCTTGGCAAGGGATTCCATGCCGAGCTCGATGGCCTTCTCCAGGCCGGCGCCCTTCTTGAAGCCGATGCTGACGGGGGAGACGTCCTTTTCGCCGAGCAGCTCGATCTGGCCGCCCTGCTTGATGGCGTAGCCCAGCGTCGGGCCGTCGATGTAGACGGCGTCGATGCGGCCGGCGGTCAGTGCCAGGTTGGGGGCCTGCATGTCCGGGTAGGTCATGGCTTCGATGGCCGGGTTGCCGGCGTCCGTGCAGGCCTTGGACAGGGCGGGAAGTCGCTTGAGGTCCTGGAAGGAACCCTTCAGCACGCCCACCCGCTTGCCGCAGAGGGTGTCAATGGTGAGGTGCTGCGGGTTGCCCGGTGCCACGCCGATGCCGCTGCCTGACTGGTAGTAGTCCACGAAGTCGAGCACCTTCATGCGTTCGGTTGAAGGTGACATCTGGGAGATAGCCATATCGAACTTCCCGGCGGAAATGCCGGGGATGATGCCATCGAACGGGCCGCTCTTGACCTCAGTCTTCAGGCCGAGGGTCTGCCCCAGGGCCATCGCGATCTCGGGGTCCACGCCAACCGTGGTGGTCCCGTCCGGGGCCATGAAGTGCAGGGGCGGGGAGCTCTGGCTCATGGTGATGGTGAGCGTCCCCTTGTCCTTGGCTTCCTTGGGAAGTGCTGCCGCGGCGGCGTCGTCGACCTTGACGGCCTCCGCGGAGCTTGAGGGCTTGGGGGTCTCGGACTGGGCAGAGGAGGTCATGCTGGGATTGGAGCATCCGGAGAGAAGCACGCCGGCCATGGACACTGCGGCGACGCTTGCCAGCATCGATCGAAACTGAATCATCTACACGCCTTCGGAATTTGGGGGAGGAGGGGTGGTAGGAGAGCTTCCAACCTGGGTGGGCAGCCTTAGTTGTGGTACAGATCACTTTGCTGTCCGGTATCATGTACCGTACATCATGCACGATCTTCTGCAAACACCCTTTCGAGCTGACGGGGTTGTGACGGGGCGCTGCTGCTGGCTGCCCTCCGCCTTACCCTTAATTCACATAGGATTCCGAAATGAACGCCGCTTCGCCTGAAGAAGAAGTCCTGATCCCCGGCCGGCCCATGCTGGTGGACCAGGTGTTCGAAGCGATCCTGTCCCTGCTGCTGGACGACAAGATCTCCACCGGATCACCGCTGAGCATTGACGGACTGGCCAAGCGGTTCAAGGTCTCCTCCACCCCTGTGCGGGAAGCCCTGGCGCGCCTGGAGACGACAGGCATGGTGCGGCGGGAGGCCCTGCGGGGCTACAAGGTGGCGCCGGAGCCGACCGCCAGCGACATCGCGGCGCTGCTGACCTCCCGGCAGATCCTCGAGCCCGCATGCACCAGCATTGCCTGCACCAACTCGACAGAGGAACTCGTGGCGGACCTGGAAAAGTTCCACCGCGACCTGGAGGCGTCACGCCACGGCGGGGACACCTTTGCCGGATACCGGGCCTACTGGCAGGCGGACGAGAACTTCCACCGGCGCATCGTTGAGGCCACCGACAACGAGTTCCTGCTCCGGGCCTACGGCTCCATCGAAGGGCACATCCAGCGGTTCCGGTTGATGGTGCACAACGACATGAGCGGCGACCACACAGTGCAGGAGCACCAGGCCATCATCGATGCCTTCAAGGCGGGGGACTGCGCCGCGGCAACGGCCGCGATGAACAACCACATCGAGGGGATCAGGTCCCGCTCGCTGAGCCTCAAGAAGTTCGGGCAGCAGTGCTGACCCACCCGGTTTAAGCCCCCGGGAGCGAATTCGAGTACACACTACTCGTGTGCCCTTCTGCCGCGGCCGCATAACCTCGGAATCGGTTCGCAACTGGACCGACTTGCAAGGGGGAGCATGGACATGGGCGGAAAGCCGTGGGCTTTGAGGGGCCCGCATCAAAAGCATCACGACGGCGGCTGGTGCTGCCCGCCGTCGGGCTGCGGAGAGTTTGCTGGCCGGCTGGCCTGGAGCCGTCCGTGATCCAGGACGGCGGCCCTGCACTGCCTCTGCTGGATGCCTCCGTGCTGGCGCGGCTGCGCGCCGAAACCGAGGATGACGACGGAATTTGGAGGCTCTTCGTCCGGAACTTCATCGATCAGATGCAGCCCAGGATCGAGAAGCTCCGCAGCACGCTGACCAGCGGTGACGCCACGTGCGCGCTGACAGCCATTCTGAGCCTCCGGACCTCTGCCCAGATGGTGGGGGCCCGGCTGCTGGCCGACTTGTCCCTGGAACTGGAACACGCAGTGCGCGGCGCTGCGGCCGGCCCGGACCCGGCCACCGTGCTGCCGAGCCTTGCTGCACAATACCTGCGCAGGATCGTGCACTCCGGCCAACGGACCAGGGAGCACTTGGAGGCGGCCCTCGCGTAGCCTTTTCAAGACTCTTCCGGGGCGGTACACCCACCGTCGAGAGGCGCCGCCGGCAGGTATCCGGGCGGTAAAAATCAGGTATCAGTTACTGGTCAAATTTGCCTGGCGGGCGCCTAGCCTGCATCCATGCTGAAGACCGTGTTTGGGATATTCCGATCCGCTCCAAAATGCAGGTTTTGCGGCGGCCCGCTACCGCCTACTCCGACTGCGGAATTTTGTTGCCGCGACTGCTTTGACCATTACCAGCACCTGGAAAAAACGGCCGGCCCCGACCGCTAGCTTGGTCTTTGCGCGGCCGGCCTCTTAACAAAGCACCCGTCTTGAGCGAACGTTGAGGTTGCCTTCCTAATCTGTGGCCCATGGGTAAATACAGGGGAAGCTACGATGTCCGCTATTCACGCCGGGAACTGCGGCGGCGGCGGTTGCATACGCTGTCCTACGTCGGGTTGGCGCTCCTGGCCGTGGCCACCGTTGCGGTGGTGCTCATGGCCATCGGGCGCTGACCGGCTGCTGCGATTATGCTCGAACCATGGCGATGCATGATTCTCCGTCGAAGCCCATGACTGCCGTGAATCGAGGGCTGTGGCGGCGACGGATGTGGATGTGGATCGTTGCCGCGGGTTTGGACGTGTACATCCTGGGCTTCGTCATAGGACTCCAGCCCTCGGGTCCCCTCTGCGGCAGCCCGCTGCTGCGGGAAAGCCATGCGGCTGAACTGATAGGCCTCCAGAAGGCCGGAATCGGGGCGGCGGCCGTGTGCTACAAGAACATCGATGCCGATTCCGTCCCTGTCTGGAGCCTCATGGCACTGGGCGTCTTTTTGGTTATCGCCGGAGTTGCCGTCCGGATCGTCATCATCCGGCGTTCCGCACGCGTTGAGTGAGCCCACGGGGCAGGCGTAGCAGCGCGCCCGGGGCGCGAAGGGTGGGGAGTGCGGCGGAGGAAACAGCGGCGTAAAAAATTCGTCAAGGTTTCCGTCCTGAAGCCCGGATCCCGGCCGGCCCGGCCTGCCCCGGGGGTACCTTGGATGCAGTGCCGCCGCCTCATCATCCCCCAAGTTTGAGGCGGCGGCACTTTTCTTAACTCCGCCGGCTTAACTCTGCGGGCGCGGACCGGCCGTGCCCACCCTGGGCGGGGCCCGCCGTCGTACGTCCTGGCGCGCCTAAGCCGCCGGGGGAGCTGGTGCGCGTTGGCCCGGACCTGGCGTTGACCTGCGTCCCGTTCCCGGACCAACGAGCCCACCCGCTCCCGCTCGCCGACCTGGACCCATCCGCGGCGGCGTCGCAAACGTCCTGACGCTCTAAGTGCTGGGCGTTGCCGCCTTTTTCTGCAGCGCCTCGGCCATCTTCTGCACCTTGGCGCCGTAGCCGCCGTTCAGCGCGGTGTCCTTGATCTTGTTCGCCTGGGCGTCCAGGTCCGCGGGGGCCGCATTCTTGAGTGTGGTCAGATCAGTCTGGAGGTTCGCAGGGAGCTTGGCGAACAGCTTCGGGTGGGCGATGAGCTGGTCGGCCACCTTCTGGAGCCCGGCGCCCGGGTTGCCCGAGCTGAACGCGGTGCGCAGCTCCTGGCGAAGGCCGGCGATTCCGGTAACTGTCTTTTCCAGCGCTTCGGCGCGCTTCTGGACCTCGGCGCCGTAGCCGCCGGAAAGGGCGGTGGTCTTGATCTTGTAGGCGTCCTTTACCCGGTCCGCCGGGGCGGCGTCCTTGAGCGTGGTCACGTCCGCCTGGAGGGCGGCGGGCAGCTTGGCGAACAGCTGCGGGTGGTTGACCAGGGCTTCGGCTGCCTTCGCGGCACGGTCGCCGGCCGCCTGCGGACTGTCAGCGTTAATACCCAGGAACGCCTGCAGCCCGCCGGCACCCTTCGCCTCCTTGGCCTGGCCCGCAGCCGCGGGGGACGCGGTTGAGGTGGGGGTGGAACTGGGCGAAGCAGACGCCGCGCCCACGCCGGCAACGGCCATGGCGCCGGCAGCCAGGAGCGCTGCGGCTCCGACGCCGATGCAGGTTTTCATTGACGGGATTGCTGGGTTCACCACGGTGTGTCCTTCCGAATTTGCGCGTGCGTCCGCGCTCAACGGCGTGGACCGGCACGGGATCACTGTAGGAGCCGATGCTGGGGAAACGCTGAATGCCGCAGCTGCCCGGCGGATTCTTGTCACCGTCTCAGGTGATGAGGTACCCACCGGTTGTGGGAATCTGGTGGGAAACCTGCCCTTGCAGCTTGTGGTGGTGGAAGACGGGCCGGTGGGGGTAAGGGTTAGGGCGTACACACCCTGCCGAGAGGACCACCATGGACATCGTTGAAGTGATTTTGAACGACCACCACGAGCAGCGGCGCCTGTTCGCCCTGCTCGATGAAATGCATGCCAGCGAAACATCGAGCCTGGAAGCGGTGTGGAAGCGGATGCGCATCCTGCTGGAGGTCCATGCCAAGGCAGAAGAGGAACTTTTTTACCCGGAGCTGCTGGAACTGGGGAAGGGGGCAGGCGGAAAGGACTCCGCCGCTGACGAGACCACCGACGCCATCCACGACCACAACGAAATCCGGGACGCCATCAGTGACGTCTCCCGGCACCAGACGGGGACAGCCGACTGGTGGGAGGCGGTGGCGAAGCTCAACGAAGCCAACGGCGACCACATGGCTGAAGAGGAACGTGAGGGCCTGACCGACTTCCGGCAGCACGCCTCCCTGGAACTGCGGCACCGCCTGGGCCTGGCGTTCAGTATTTTCGAATCTGAGCACGCCGGCGGGATTGAGCCGGAGGACGTCAGCCCCGAGGAATACGTCCGCGAGCACGAATAGAGCCCTGGGTGGTTACCGCTTGATCCCCGGTTCGGCCGGTTTCTTGACGGTGGCCAGCAAAATGACACCGGCGATGGCGATGGCTCCGGACACGAGAAACAGGACAATCGCCAGCGGCGGTGCCGCATCCGCCTCGCCCAGGATGGTGATGCCGATGGCGACGGCCACCAGCGGGTCGATGACGGTCAGGCCCGCGACCACGAGTTCGGGCGTTCCCCGGCTGTGCGCGTTCTGGACCAGGAAACTGCCGGCCAGCCCGGCAATGACCAGCCCCGCCAGGCAGGTCAGGGACAGCCATTCGAAGTCGCCCTGGAACAGGCGGCCGATCACGGTCTTGGCCAGCGCCGCGACGAACCCGAACAGGATCCCGGCGCCGGCGGTGAAGACCACCGCGTGCGAGCGGTGCCGCCACATCAGATAGGCCGCGGCCACGCAGGCCAGGACCACGGCGAGGACGATCAGGATGGTGACCAGGTGCTGGTCGCTGATCTCCACGTCCTCCGCGGACAGCGCAGCAACGGCCACGAAGACCGCCACCCCTCCAACACAAAGCGCGACGGCGGTAAGGGCCCGGCGTCCGGGCCGCCTGCGGTTCATTCGGGCGGTGGCGAGGGTGGTCACCACCAGTGCCACGGCGCCGATGGGCTGCACCACGATCAGGGGCGAGAACCGGAGGCTGGTGAGCTGGAGCAGAATGGCAGCGCCCAGCATCGCCGTCCCGGCCAGCCATGCCGGTGTCCGGATCAGGGCGTGAAGGCGTCCACCGCCCATGCTGCCGGCCGCGCGTCCGGATGCAGCCGGCTGGTCTCCCACGGCCCGGTGCTGGAACAGTGTTCCCAGGGCGAGCAGGACCGCCCCGACGGCGGCGATGGGAATCCCCAGCCAGTGGTAGGACGTCAGTGCTGAGACAGCCGCGGCCTGGATCATGATCAGACCTTACCCACGCCGCGCCCGCTTATCTTCCCATCGAGGCGAGGTTCCAAAGCCGTGTGTCGTTCCCGGCTGGAGCATGGTGTTGTGCTGGGGCCCGTGGCCTTCGCGACGTTTGCTAAGTGCAGGGGCCTGCCCGTAAAGTCTACAGTGTAGAGAAGTTGTTGACTTGGTTTCAGTAAAGGGATCAGCGTTTGCAAGGCCGCCATGGCTGCTCGCACCCTTACCTAGGAGAACCAGACGTCCACGCACGCGGACCTTCTCACCCCATTCCAACTTTGATCCACCCTGCCGGGCCCTCTCGAGGCTGCCGGCAGCCGCCCCGGGACCCCGTGCAAGGCCCTGGGCTTGAAACCGCTGTAGCCGAACGGCGAACAACTGCACCTCGTTGAAAAGAGCCACTATGGCGCACTCGCAGTTTGACCAGTTCCTCCAAGAATCCACCTGCCCGGACCACGAGTCCGGACGCACCCTGGACAACGACACCCTGTACGGGCTCTATACCAGCTGGTGCCAGCTGTCCCAGCGGGAGCCCCAGGCCGAGCACATTTTCTGGGCCGCGATGAGTCAGCGCGTCAACCCCGACCAATGCCTGCGCATGACGGGACCGGCAGCTGCCGACTACATCATCTGCAGCTACCGGGCCCTGGTGTGACCCTTCACCCCTCCCAAGCCTCGAACAGCTACATCCCCCGCCACGCCCTCCAGCCACGCGGGAAACATCCCTGGTGTGCACACTGCGACACCGACTTCCACCTGTCCGTTGACTCGCCGGCCGTCCCGAACCTCCGCGCATCAACCATCTCCGTGGCTGTGCACTGTTCCCGGTGCCGCCGCTCGAGGGTGCTGGAAACCACGGCAGAGCACGTGGCAGCCCTTCCCTCCCATATCCCCAGTCCCCGTGAATCCCCCAGGAGTACTCCACACGTGATGAACAACAGCTGCACTGCACCCGCCCCCGCCGCCCACGAACCCCGCACCGCCGTCGAGCATTTCGACCTCACCCCGGCCGGACTGTCTGACGCGCCGGCCCAGCAGCAGGACCTGGACAGCCTGGTCCACACCGGCAACAGCTAGGAACCGCCATGAGCACACCGCGGACGTTCCGCTCCATCGCCATCATTTTCAATCGCAACAGCACCGGTGACGCCCCCGCGCTGGCCGGGGAGCTCCGGACCAGCCTCACCGCCCTGCTTCCCTACACGGCGGACATCAGGCTTCAACCCACCAACCACGCCGGGCATGCCGTGCAGTTGGCCCGCGAGGCCGCTGCCGCCGGCGGGGACATACTGGTGGTCTCGGTCAGCGGAGACGGCGGCTACAACGAAGTGGTGAACGGCGTCATGCAGGCCGGGAACCCGGACGCCGTCTGCGCCGTCATGGCCGCGGGCAACGCCAACGACCACCGGCGCACCACCGGCACGGCACCCCTTGAACAGGCCATCGCCGCCGGAAAGGTCCGGCGCATGGACCTGCTGCGCATCACCACAGGGGAGCCCGGGGACGCCCCGCACGAGTACGCCCACTCCTACATCGGCTTCGGGCTGACCCCGGTGATGGCCATCGGCCTGGAAAAGGGCAGCAAGGGCGCGCTGAAGGAGACCTTCTCCGTGGTGCGCACCTTCTCCAAGTTCAAGCCGTTCGAAATCCTGCACACCGGCGGCAAGCGGCAGAAGTTCGACAGCCTGGTCCTGGCCAACATCGCCCAGATGGCCAAGTACGCCACCCTGAGCGAGGCCGACGGCAAGCTGGCGGACGGCAAGTTCGAAGTGGTGATCTTCCCCCACAGGTCCAAGTTGCGGATTCTGCTGACCGCACTCCGGGCGGCCACCAAGGGACTGGGGGACCAGCCCAGCGTCAGCAGCTACGGGTTCACCACGCTCAAGCCCATCCCGTACCAGATCGACGGTGAGGTGAGGTCGGTCGACGCCGACACGCTGGTCACCGTCCATAGCGCACCTGCCGCGCTGGCCACTTTAGGGTAGTGAATCGCATGAAGGATTTGGATTGAAAGGGACTACCGGTGCACGCCGCAGACGACCAAACACCCCGCGCTGAACCGGCGCGTCCCCGGCTGCGGCTGCCCCGCACGCGCCGCCCCACGCCCCGGGTGGTCACCAGCGGCGGACTGACCTCCCACGTGCATTTCCTGGCCGGTCCCGCAGCTTCCACTGGCCCGGCTTTTGTGCTGCTGCACGGCATCGGCATGTCCCACCGCTATTACCGGCGGCTGCAGCTTCTGCTGGCCGGCCATGGTGACACGTACGCCTTGGACCTTCCCGGCTTTGGCGGCACCCCCACCCCTGACCGCCAGCTGACCGTGGCCGAGTACGCGGTGCATGCGGCCCGGGTCCTGGAAAAGATGGGGGCAGGCCGCGTTGTGGCGGTGGGGCAGTCCATGGGGACGCAGTTCGCCGCCGAACTGGCAGTCCAGCGGCCGGACCTGGTGTCCCACGTGGCGCTGCTGGGCCCGGTGGTGGACCCGTCCCGTCGGACCGTCCTCCAGCAGTCCCTGGCCCTGGGCCTGGACTGCCTCAAGGAGAGCCCGCTGGCGAATGCGGTGGTGGTCACCGACTACGCCCGTTCCGGGCTGCGCTGGTACCTCACCGAACTGCCGGTCATGATGGACTACAACCTCGACGCCCGGCTGGCCATGGTGAGCCAGCCTGTCACCGTGATCCGCGGCTCCCGCGACCCCATCGCGCCGCGGGACTGGTGCGAGAAGCTGGCAGCCACCGCGCCCAACGGACGCTTCCTGGAGATTCCCGGCAAGCCGCACCTGGTCCAGCATGGCGGAGCGGCCGGCACCGCGGCGGAGATCCTCCGGCTCGCCGGGGAGTAGGGGCGGCGCGGCGGCCGCGTGCCACCGGGATGCAGGGGAGTGGATTCCCCTTACTGGCTGCGCTTCCGCCGCCGGTTTTTGAGCAGCTCGATGCCCACCGGGACGAATGAGACCAGGACGATCCCAACGAAAATCAGGTCGATGTTTTCCCCGATCCAGGCATACCGGCCAAGCCAGAAACCCAGGAAGGTGACGCCGACGCCCCACAGCAGGGCGCCTACCGCGTTGTAGGCAAGGAAGGCGCGGTAACTCATCTTTCCCACGCCTGCGGTGACGGGAAGGAAGGTGCGCACGATTGGCACGAAGCGGGCCAGGACCACGGACCGGCGGCCGTATTTGAGGAAGAAGCTGTGGGCCTTGTCAGCGTATTCACCACGCAGGAGCCGGGAGCCGGGGCGGTTGAAGACGGCCGGCCCTGCTTTCCTGCCGATGAGGTAGCCGGTTTGGTCTCCGCCGAGCGCTGCAAGAAACGCAGCGCCCGCCAAGACCGCGATGGGGACGTGGATGGTTCCCGTTGCCGCCAGCAGGCCTGACGTGAACAACAGGGAGTCACCGGGCAGGAAGAACCCCACCAACAGGCCCGTCTCCACGAAAAGGAAGGCGCAGACGAGCAGGACCAGCCAGGGGGCCAGGGCCGGGTCACGGAGGAACTGGTTCGGATCCATCCATCCGGGCAGCAGGCCTGTTACCTGGACGGCGGCGGCGGAAGCGGCCGGAATGAAGGGGTGCATGCGCCTAACTTATGCCACCAACCTTGGCGCCAGCCTGCGCTGCCCCGAATAGCTTCGCAAAACAACTAATCATGCTTACTATTGTGGAGCGTGGGCTGCCCGCTGGGGGCAGAGCACCCGCGCCGCACCGGAGGTCTCTCAAAGCATGGACAACGAAATGCGTCCCCTTACTGATGAAGAACTGATGTCCGAACAGGCCACCGCCCTGCCGGACAAGGAAGTGGCGTCCGTCCTGGACCTGAACGCGGACCTGGACCTGGGCATCAACGCCGCGGCACCCATCGACCTCGCCGTCGCCGCCAACGCCAACGTGGCCGCGCCCATCGATGCCGCCGCCTCGGCCAACATCCTCTCCTTCGGCTCCGACGCGCAGGCACTGTCCAGCCAGGACGCCGCCATCGACCAGGGCATCACCGCAGACGCGAACGCCGACTCCACGCAGGACAGCGTGATCGGCCAGGCCGACGGCACCACTGACGCGGGCACCGCCGACGCCGGCACCACGGACGGATCCACGGGCACCGTCGCAGATCCCACCAGCACCGGTGGGCTCACCGATGCAGCGGGCGCCCTGAACGGCAACCTGCTCAACGTCGACGTCAACCTCGACGCCGACGCCGCCATTGCCGCCCCCATCAACGGTGCCGTGGCCGCGAACGCCAACGTGGCTGCTCCCATCGACGCCGCCGTGGCCGCGAATATCGGCTCCATCGACAGCCAGGCCTACGCCATCTCGGACCAGAGCGCCACCATCTCGCAGCACATCGACGGCGAGGCCAATGCCACCGCCGGCCAGCAGTCCGACCTGCAGCAGTAAGCCCAGATGACCCAGACCCATGGCGGCCCGCCTTCCCAGGCGGGCCAGCCGTCGTCGTACCCTGACCTTGCCCATGTTCCGCCGGGCGAAGTCCCGCCGGGCCAAATTACGACGGCGGGTGCCCACCTTCCTGCCTTGGCCGACGGCGTGCAGCTGCTCGGCACAGCGGAGGGCTCCGGCTACCGGGAGCCGCCGTCCCTGGTGCGCCGCGCCGACGGCCAGACCCTGCAGCTGACCCGGCTCCTGTACTTGGTGCTGGAGGCCGCCGACGGCACACGGAATCTGGACGCCATCGCCCGGCATGCCAGCGAGGGCTCCGGGCGGCTGGTCAGCGCTGACAACGTCCGCACGCTGATGGACTCCCAGCTGCTGCCGATGGGCCTGCTCCGGCTGGCCGACGGCAGCCAGCCCGAGGTCAGGAAGGCCAACCCGCTGCTGGGCCTGCGGTTCCGCTACATCGTCTCCGATCCCGAGCGCACGCGCAGGATCACGGCACCGTTCGCAGTGCTGTTCAACCCGCTGATCGTGGTGGCCGTGACGGCCGCGTTCCTTGCCGCCTGCTGGTGGGTGCTCATGGTCAAGGGCCTGGGCTCCGCCACGCACGAGGCCTTCGAACAGCCTGCCCTCCTGCTGCTGATCCTCGCCGTCACCATCCTCTCCGCGGGCTTCCACGAATTCGGCCATGCCGCCGCCACGCGCAAGGGCGGCGCGACTCCCGGGGCCATGGGTGCCGGGCTGTACCTGCTGTGGCCCGCGTTCTTTACGGACGTCACGGACTCCTACCGGCTGGGCCGCGGCGGCAGGATCCGCACGGATCTGGGCGGGCTGTACTTTAACGCGATCGTGGCGGTGGCCATCATGGGCCTGTGGTGGGCCACCGGCTTCGACGCGCTCCTGCTGGTGGTGGTCACGCAGATCCTGCAGATGGTCCGCCAGCTGATCCCGCTGGTGAAGTACGACGGCTACCACATCCTGGCCGACGCCACCGGGGTGCCGGACCTGTTCCAGCGGATCAAGCCCACCCTCCTGGGAATCCTTCCGTGGCGGTGGGGAAACCCGGAAAGCAAGGTGCTGAAGCCGTGGGCGCGGGCCGTGGTCACCGCCTGGGTCCTGGTCACGGTGCCGGTGCTGCTGTTCAGCATGGTGATGATGGTGCTGTCCCTGCCGCGGCTGCTGGCCACGGGGTGGGCGAGTGTGGTCAAGCAGCAGGAAGCGCTGGCGGCAAGCCTTGCCTCCGGAGATGTCCTGGGCGTGGCGGTGCGGGCGCTGGCCATTGTGGTGGTGGCCGTGCCGGTGCTGGGCGTGCTGTACATCGTGGTGCGGCTGCTGCGGCAACTGGTGACCGGTTTGTGGCAGAAGACGCGCGGCAAGCTTGCCCAGCGGTTGGTGGCCATGGGCGCTGTAGGGGTACTGCTGGCGGGACTCGCCTGGGCATGGTGGCCCGACGGCGGGACATACCGTCCGGTGCAGGCCTACGAACGCGGGACGCTGGGCGACGCCACGCGGGCGATCCTTCCCGCGGGCAACAACGACGGCGGGGCGTTGCGGCAGGGCGCTGCCGGACGCACCGTTGCGCTGTGGCCTGCCGGCACCGCCAAGCCGACGCGGGACAATCCGCAGCTGAGCATGGTGCTGGTGCCGGTGGCTGCCTCGGCTTCCGGGACGCCGCCTGCCGGTGGCGCTTCCTCCGCTGCGGCGCCGGTGGCACCGTCCTGGGTGTTCCCGTTCGACCGGCCGGCGGCTCCCGAGGGCGACGGAAACCAGGCGCTCGCCGTCAACACCACCGACGGGTCCGTCCAGTACAGCGTGGCGTTCGCCCTGGTGTGGGCCGAGGACGGCCAGCCCGTCACCACCACCAACGAGGCCTATGCCTTCGCCAACTGTTCGGGCTGCGCGGCGGTGGCTGTGGGGTTCCAGGTGGTCCTGGTGGTGGGGCAGACGGACGTGATCGTGCCGCAGAACCTGTCCGCGGCCGCCAACTACAACTGCCTGGACTGCCTCACCTACGCCCTGGCCAGCCAGCTGGTCCTGACCCTCGACGGGCCGCTGGACGGGGACAGCAAGCAGCAGCTCGAGGCATTGTGGGCACGGATCGCCGAGTACGGCCGGCACCTCCAGGACGTTCCGCTCTCTGAGATCCAGGCAACGCTCAACGGGTTCAAGGAGCAGATCACGGCCATCGTCAAGGGTGCGTCGGTTGCCGGGGGTACCTCCGGCGCAACGTCGCCCGCGACAGCCGGCGCCAGTGAGGGTACGGTCCCTGCTCCTGCCTCATCGCCTGCTTCGGGCGGCTCCACCGCTCCAGCAACGGCACCCGCCGGAACCTATGCACCCGCCCCTGCCGCGACTGAGGTGCCCACGGCGCCGGCCGGACAATATGGGGGAGGCGGGCAGCCGACGTCGTCCGTTGACTACCCCACAACGGAACCCACCGTGGATCCCGGCGCCGGCGCGACGGCCCAGCCCACGTCCGGCACGGGCTGACCGCCCCAAGGCGCGCCCTACTTGGCGATGCTGCGCAGGATTTGGTGTGCAACCAGGCGGTCGACGCCGGGAAGTCGGGTTGCGCGGATGACCCACCTGCGGAGCAGGAGCTGGGTAGTGTTCCTGGGCAGGAACGTCGCTGCGGTCCGCCGTCCCGATTTTTGCGCCATCTCCACCACGGGGCGCCACTGCTGCTCGAACCGCGCCAACGCCGCGCCGATGCCACTGGGCGTGGCGACCGGTCCCAGGACGTCACCGAGCAGCGCAGCCCCGGCGATGGCCAGCGAACCGCCTTGGCCCGCCAGCAGCGACACGGCGCCGCAGGCGTCACCCACCAGGACTGCGCGGTCCGTGTGCCAGCGGGGCATGACCACTTGCGCCACGGTGTCGTCATAAGGATGCGCGGGGCACAGGTCAAGGAGCCTGTCCACCGCGTCCCCCAGCCCGGCGAACTCGCTGCGGAGCCGCTGGCGGGCCGTTACTGCCTCTTTCCCCGGTGACACGGCGTCCCGGTAGACCAGGAAGGCGGCCACCTCGTCCTGGCGGATGCCGTACAGCCCAGCCATCCGGTTGAGCGTGTCGGTGAGGATGAACCGGCCCCGGAAGCGCGCATTCAGGGCCGGATCGGTGACGATGAACGCCGCGGCCCGCATGCCCAGCGGCCGGAGGAAGTCCCTCTCGGGCCCGAAGACGCCGGCGCGCACCTCTGAATGGATGCCGTCTGCACCGACCAGCACATCGGCGCTCATTTCCTGGTTGGCCTCTACGAGGACGTGTGCGCCATCTGCGTCGGTGCGCGCATTGACCACCCGTGCCCCGTAACGCACCCGCACCCTGCCGGCCGCGTCTTCCAGCGCCGCCAGGACCGCTGCCTCAATGTCCGGGCGCAGCAGGCTCAGGACTTTCCCGCCGGCCAGCTTGGAGAACCGGAGGTAGTCGATGCTGCAGGTGGTGCGGCCTGCGGTGTCCACGTAGTCGGCGGACTGGATGTGGTACGCCGCCTCTGCCAGCCGGGGGTACAGCCCGATCCGCTCCGACGCCTCCACCCCCGGGCCGAAGAAGTCCATCATGTAGCCGTCAGGCCGCAGCGCCCGGGACTTTTCCAGCACCTCAACGTCCCAGCCGGCCAGGGCCAGCTGGCGGGCCGCGACGAGCCCGGCGATCCCGGCGCCCGCCACGATGGCCTTCATGCCGGCGCCTGCGCGGAGGAGCTGCCACTTGCATCCGGGCGGGGGATTGAACGTATGCTGGCAAATAACATATGCACTACTACATGTAAGCAGGGGGACGCTGCGCCGGCAAGACATCGGGGCAGGCTCACTGGAGCACGCGGAGAAGGCACGAACCACCTGCGCTTCTCCATTTGCGCAGCCAACGAGCAAAGGAAACATGTGCAGCACGTGAACAAGGCGCTGGTACCGAAACTGCTGGCCTTCATCACGGTCTGCGTAGCGTGCGGCATCCTGGCGGCAGGCCTTTTCGTTCCCGCCACCGCGGTGGCGGGAACGGTTGCGGGCCGCTCCATCAGCTTCTTCGACAAGCTCCCGGCCGAGCTGGAACTGAATCCGCCGGCGCGGAACTCGAAGGTGCTGGCGAACGATGGCTCCGTCATCGCAACGTTCTATTCCCAGAACCGCGTCCCCGTCACCCTGGACAAAATGTCACCGTTCATGCGCGATGCCATCGTCTCCATCGAGGACGCCAGGTTCTACGAGCACGGGGGCATTGACCCGACCGGAATCCTGCGGGCCCTTGCCGTGACGGTCCAGGGTGGCCGCCAGGGCGCGTCCACCATCACCCAGCAGTACGTCAACAACATCATCATCGAATCGCTGGTGTCCAACGGCAATGCGGACGAGGTGACCACGGGTGCGTCGAAAACCATTGGCGACAAGCTCCGCGAGATGAAGCTCGCCATCGCTTTGGAAAAGAAGTACTCCAAGGACCAGATCCTTGCCGGGTACCTCAACATCGTCTACTTCGGTAACGGCGCCTATGGCATCCAGGCCGCGGCCCAGGAGTATTTCGGTGTCCCGGCCATCAAGCTGACCCTGCCGGAAGCGGCAGCCCTGGCCGCGGTGGTCAACAGCCCGGTCTACTATGACCCCCTCACGCACCCCGACCACGTGGTGGCACGCAGGAATGTGGTCCTGGACAAGATGCTCGAACAGGGCCTCATCAGCGCCGCCCAGCATGACCAATCCGTGGCCTCGGCCCTGGACCTGGACGTCCACCAAAGTGCCCAGGGCTGCACCGCCGCGGCCTCTGCGCCCTATTTCTGCGATTACATCAAACGGCTGATCCTCAACAGCCCGGCCTTCGGCCCAGACGAGGATGCCCGCCAAAAGCTCCTGGATCAGGGCGGCCTCACCATCCGCACCACCCTGGACCCGGGCCTGCAGCAGGTCGCGCAAAAGGAGGTCGATGCCGCACTGCCGGCGACCGACCCCCTGCAGCGCGGTTCGGCCCTCGTCAGCGTCCAGCCGGGAACGGGAAAGGTGCTGGCCATGGCGCAAAACACCAACTACAACCCGGCGGCAGCACCCGGAAACTACACCGGCAACTTCGCCCTGCCGGAGAAGGACGCCAACGGAAACCCCCTGGACGGTGCCGGCGGTTTCCAGATCGGCTCCACCATGAAGCCGTTCGTCTTCGCCGAATGGCTCAGGTCCGGCCGGTCCATGGCCACTGTCCTGGACGGGTCAGTCCGCGTCTACAAGGCAGGCTTTCCGTGGAAGAACAGCTGCGGCACCACCACCGGCTCCTACGACCCGGCACTCGGGCAGACCCCGCTGCCCAACGACGACCCGTACCACTACTACCCGATGAGCGTGCTGAAGGGCCTATACCACTCCATCAACACCATCACGTTCCAGTCCGCCACCCGCCTGGACTTCTGCAACATCCAGAAAATGGCGACTGCTGCCGGCGTCAAGAACGGCCATACGAACCAGCCGTACGATATGTCCAGCATCGCCAGCCTCATTGGCACCCAGGATGTCGCACCACTGGACATGGCCAACGCCTACGCCACCTTCGCGGCAGGCGGGGTCCACTGCGATCCCGTGGCCCTGGAATCCGTCACCGACGCCCAGGGCCGCCAGTACCCGGTGCCCTCGGCCCACTGTGCCCAGGCCATCAGCCCGGAGGTGGCCGCCGGGGTGGCGTACGCCCTCAAACCCGTCCTGGTCAAAGGCTCCGGATACAACATCCCCGTGAACAAGGACCACGACATCTTCGCCAAGACAGGCACCACTGACGGAAACACCCAAACGTGGACCGTGGGGGCCACCACGGGAATCGCCACCGCCTCATGGTTCGGCAGTTACAAGGGCTTTGGCCCCCAGTGGGCCAACCAGGACATCACCATCAACGGGAAGTACTACGCCGGCCTGGACGGGGCCAACATCGCCGGTACCCAGTGGGGCCACCTCATGGACGCTGCCGCCGCCAAGTACCAGGGGGCGTCCATGCCCGCGCCCCCGGCCTCCATGCTGCGGTAGGGGCGGGGCCCGGCGGGAACAACCACAGAGGTGGGTTCGTTGGATACGGAACTGCAAGGGAAACGAGGATAATCATGGCTGCTGACTACGACGAACTGCGGACCGACGTCAAGGAAACACAGGAACGGTCGCTTGAGGACCTCAAATCCGCCAATGCCCCGGACGCCCGCAGCGTGGTCCGGGAGCTGGATGCCCCTGACGATGCCGACGCGCTCGGCATCCCCGGGGGCGAAATCGTGGCCGAGGAACTCACGGTAGTGGTGGTGCCCGTCGCCGAGGATGAGTTCACGTGCCACTCCTGCTTCCTGGTCCGGCACCGTTCGCAGATCGCCAGGGAAAAAGACGGGCACCTGTACTGCACCGAGTGCGAGGGCTGACCGCTCCTCCCGTTGCCGACTCTCAAACGGGCAGGGGATTTCCACTCGCGGCACCAAATCAATTGCAGGTGCGCAAGGCTTTGCCGGCTCTGCGGGAGTAGGCGCCGCCTGGGACCCGCGGCGGGTCAGGGCTGGTCGGCCAGGTTTCCGAGTGTGACCCGCAGGCTTTGGGACGTGCTGCCGCGCTCCACCACCACCTCCACCTGTTGGCCTGGATCCTGCTTCCTGAGGGCCGCGAGCAGGTCCGTTACGTTTCCGACGGCCGAGCCGGCGAATTTGGTGATGATGTCGCCTGACTTCATGCCTGCCTGCTCGGCCGGGCTGCCGTGCGCCACGTCGACCACCAGTGCTCCCGCCGTGGTGGGCAACGAGAACCGCTGGGCAAGTTGCGGGGTGATGTCGGTCGGCACCACGCCAAGGGCGGCGTGCTTGACCGACCCGCTCGCCAGCAGTTGGTCTGCGACATCGGTGACAGTCGATGATGGCGTCACGAAGCCGATGGCCACCGCTCCGGAACTGGGCGGCAGGTAGGCCTCGGAGAGTCCGATGACTTGACCGCTGGAGTCAGCCACGGCGCCGCCGGAGTTGCCGGGAGAGATCGGAGCGTCGGTCTGGAGCAGGTCGATGGCTCCATGGGGGGATTCCTTGGACGGGGGCATGTTCCGGTGGAGGCCGGAAACAATTCCGGCGGTGACCGTTTCCTCCAGTCCCAGGGGGCTGCCGATCACCACCGTCATCGAGCCCACCTCCGGGGCCGATGATGCGAACCGTGCGGCCGGGAGGCCGGTCCGGTCAACTTTCAGGACGGCGACATCGGTGACATCATCAACTCCCACGACGGTACCTTCGGACTGGGAGCCGTCCGCGAACTGGACCTGGACTTTCTTGAAGGGGTTCTTTTGCTGGTCCTCCACCACGTGGGCATCCGTGACGATGGAACCGTCGCTGTGATAGATGACGCCGCTGCCCAGCCCGATGTCTGTCCGGATCGTAACGACGGAGGGCTCAACCTCCTTGACCACCCCTGGCACGGCAGGAAGGCCTCCGCCGCCGGACTGGCTTGCCGCCGGTCCTGATTCGCCCGGTGATGCCGCGGTGGAACTGGGTGCCGGGCCGGGGCTGCCGGTGCAACCCGCCAGCGCAAGAGCTGCTGCGCTCACCCCTGCCGCCGCACAGAGCCTGAAAGATTTCATGAGGTCTCCTCCTCCTGCAGTTCACTGCGGTCCATTCCCTTATGAAACCGCAGTAGTTGCATAAGCGCAATGGATCGCGGTTTTCTGGGGTAGGGAGGAGCGCGGCTGGGGAAGTCGGGTGGCCGCCCTTACTTCGGCACGTAGGGGGCGTACTGCGACAGCGTCCCATCAAGTACCGGAACGTCCAGGACCTTGCTCCGGCCCTTGGCTTCGATGGTCAGGTCCGTGCGCGCTCCGGGGGGATCCTCCGTGCTTTGAAGGATGTGTTCGGCTGTGTCGAATCCGATCTGCCCGTGGGCCGGGACCGTCAGGTCCACGGAGTTGTTCCGGTCCCTGATCACCAGCGGAATGTCTGCACCGGTGCTGTTGAAAACCATCCCCAGGAGGCGGCCCGGCTGGTCCTGCGCGGCAGAGACCACCGAGATGCTCCGGAGCTCGAGCCCCTCCAGATCGAGGTTGGCGCCTGTGGCCACGGATTTATAGTTCTGGACTCCAGAGTTGTAGCACCCGCTCAGCCCCACGGCTGTGCCCAGCACCAGCAGGATACAGCTGAGGCAATGGATTACACGTTTTAACGACATTTGAATTCCTCTCCTGGACAACAGTTACGATCGGTGGCAGGTGGCCGCGGCGGGCCAGCGCTGGGCACAGAACCACCAGCGAACCAGGGCTCTCAAAATTTGCCGGTCCGGCGCCCGGGAAAGATCCGACCTTCGTCAGGCGGTGGCGGCTGCGGCCACTGCCGCTGTGTCATCCGAACTGCGCTGCCGGCCGGGCCCAGAAGGCCTGCGACGACGGCGGCGCAGGTCGCCGGGAACAGTGCTGCTTTTAACGTTAGGTCCGTTTTGATGCTTCGCCCGTAACAAGCCTGTCAAGAATGAAGGGCGAGCATCACGAGTGGGCAACATCCTCTAATTGGCAACAACGGCCGGACGAGCCGGGGAGGCCTCCCCGGCGCCCCTGACAGTGCGCCACGTGTCCAGCGCGATGACCGCACCCACGATCGCCAAGGATAGGAACACGGAGGCTAACGCATCGGTCAACCAGTGATACCCCAGGTACAGCCGGCTCAAGGTCACCAATCCGATGCCGAGCGCTGCGGCCACTGACCACACGGCCGCCGCAAGGCGCTTGTCTTTCCGCCGCGACGTGACGAGGTATGCCAGGACCAGCAGGAAATCGCAGGCGCCCAGCACGTGGCCCGAGGGAAACGAAAAGCTTGGGTCCGGTTCCAGGAGCATGGCATCCACGGGCGGCCGGGACCGGTGGACTATCGGCAGGATGATCTGCGAAATGATGACCCCGGCCACCATGGCGCCGGCAAAAAGCAGGGGTCGCCACGCATGTCTTCCCGCGAAGGTCCAGGAGACGGTGACGGCCAGGACAATGATGGGCATCGCTACCGGCCCGAATACACGCGCCACGGGCGTCATGGCGGCGGTCAGCACGTCGGACCGTTGCGACAGGAGCCACTGCCGGACGGGTTGGTCCAGGGCGCTTAGCCCATCGTTGTGGAGGACACTCCAGAGCGTGAGGACGAAGAGCGCTGCGCCGGCCAGGACGAGCGCTCCGGCTGCCATGTAGTAGCCGCGCCGCTCTCGGGCAGATACGTGCCGTTGTTGAACGGAGAATAGGTGGTGGAGCCGCCCGCGTCCCGCCGTAGCCACCAAGGATGCCGAAGACCCTGCCGGCGCCGGCCGGAGGGAGTGCATTTGGGACCCTTCCGGAAGTGAATGCCTGTCTGCCCCCGGGATGTCGGCCATAATCCGGGGGTCCAGGTCTGCGCCCCGCCTGAGCACGCTGATTTCCCCGGTGGTTTCGAGGACGACGCAGGCCACTTCGTCCAGGTTCCTGACTCCCGCCACGCGGAGAGTGGGCCAGAGCTCAGCTTCGGCCAAGTGCACTTTGTGGAGGTTTTCGTGGATTACGGTGCTGCCGGACATGAGCAGCACCGGGCGGTCTTGCAGGAACCGCTCAGCCGCACGCCACCGTTTTAACTTTCCCGCGAAGGCCTGCAGCCCGAAAAGGCACAGCAGGGCCAATAGACCGGCCCCCAGCGTCGGCGTGTATCCAAGGGCCGCCCGGCCAATGACAGCGCCCAAGGCCACGATGATGGCGAGGTCCGACCTGGCCACGCGTGCCAGCACCCGCTGCCCGAGCAGACGGACCAGAACCATCAGGGCAAAGTACATGCCGGCCGTGGACAGTATCACTTCAAGGGCCTGCTGCGGCGTGAGTGTCAGTTCCTCCCACATGGCTTTTTCCCTTCGTAGGCAGGCCCGCCGGAACCTTTGGGGAGCTAGATTCCCAGCAGCAGGCTCTCTGCGGCCGATGGCTCTCCGGCGGCGAGAGCGAACAATTCGAAGCCGGCAGCTACCTTTAACTGTTCGTCCGGCGACAGGCCGGCCAGCACCTGGGCGATCTCCCGCCGTCGCGCCTCTGTCACGTCTTCCACGATCCGCAGTCCCTGTGCGGTCGCCGAGACCCTGACCTCACGCCGGCTGCCGGGGCTCTGTTCCCGCACCAGCAGCCCCGCCGCTTCCAGCCTGTCGGCGGTCCTGCTGAAGCTTGACTGGTGGACGCCGAGGAGCTGTGCCAAGTCGCCCATGCGCGCTGGCCCCCTGGAAGACAGCAGCACCAGGACGCGGAATTGTGGAAGCGTCACGGCGTCCGATACACCTGCCAGGGAGCGGGCGACCAGTCCGAGCAGTGCCCGTGAGGCCGTGAGGGTCCGTTCCAGCGCTTCATCATGTCCAGCCGCACCCTGCGCCCGCATACGTGACCCAACTCCTTGTAGATGGCCGAGTTCCAGCACCTTTCATGCACGGAAACAACGTTTGATCCACAGCATATGTTGGTGCGGAACGTGGTTCAAGGCGTACCGACGGCGCCGCTCGTGCTGGGCCGCAACATTCCCGTCAACGGCAAGTTCTACCCGGCAGTGGACGGGGCATTTATCCCCGGCCCGCAATGGGCGCACTACATGCACGGTGTGGTGGGCTTGTACAACCACGGGAACTTTTGATGCCCCGCCGCAGAACCTGGTCGGCACCCCTGGAACTGGCTCGCAGCCGACGCCGTCGAAGAGAGATGACGCGCATCCCGATTCGACACGCAGAATCGTTGGCACACAGGCTATCTGGGTGGCGAGGTGGAGGCTGCGGGGCGAAACCGAACATACGTGTCGGTAATGTGGCATAAGGGAACAGCATCTCCACAGGAAGGTAGACCGATCATGCTCAACGGTGGAAGCTTAGGGGCCAACATCGGGGCCTTGGTGGCAGTAGGCGTCGCCGTGTACATCGTCCTGGTGGTCCGCCGGCGGAAGTGAGGCTCCCCTCGTAAATGCAGGTCGCCCTGCAGCCGGATGGACTGCAGGGCGACTGCTGCGAAGGATGAGCAGTACGGCTTTAGAATCGGTACGCTGTGGTCCCGGAGAAGGGTCCTGTTCCGAGGGAGTTTCCAGCCAGGTCGGTCAGGCCCGTGCCTGGGGTGTAGGCGGGGACGTCCCCGGTTGCCGTCGTCCCGGAGGTGGCCGCGGTTGATTTACCGAGCTTGATAGAGAGGGTCGTAGACCCGTTCCAGGTGACCGTGCTCGCGTTGTTTCCGTTGCCGTTGAAGCTGAGAGCGCCTGCCGAGCCGTACGCGGCGTTGTTCCCCAGGAAGATGGAACCTACGTTAAGTGACGGGCAGGAGGTGCTTGAGACTGTCAGCACATTGGCCGTACTGACCTTCACTGTGATGTCGCCATTACCGCTGAGCGTCTGTGCGTTTTTGGTGGTCCAGCCGGAGCAGATCTTGCTTGGGTCCATGGGTTCCGAGAACTGGATTGTCAGTGAGTCGCCCTGTTCTGCTTTGCCCAGGCCTTGGGTACCACCGCCGTTCGAGAGAGAGACTGTTGAGGTCGGAACTTTGGTGTCCATCGTGACTGTTGCAGAAACGGTTGTGCTGTTGCCGGCGGCATCGTTGGTGGTCGCCGTCGCAGTAACAATCACGACAGGACTGGTGGAGCTATCCTTCAGCTCAGATAGATTGAGTGATCCCGTAGTCCACGTTGCGCCGGATGCTGCTCCCGGGATGGTGGTGGTGCCGTCCGTGACGCTCACACTCACAGGCAAGCCTGAATCGGTAGTGCCACTGAAGGCATAGTTGTTGACGTTGCCCGCCAGGATATTTAGCGGCGTATTGAGCGTGAGGGAGACGTTAGTATCCCTGATGTTAGTAGTTGTAGCCGGGCTGCTGCTGTTGCCTGCGCCGTCCGTAACCGTAACTGTATAGGCGACGGAGCCGTCGACCATACCGGAAGTAGAGCCAAGGTTGAGGGTGAGCGACCAAGCGCCGTCAACCGTAGTCACCGTCCCCTGCGCAGTGCTGCCGGCAGAGTCCTTCGCGACTATGTTGAGGGTTGAACCAGCCTCAGCGGAGCCTTTCACGAGCACGTTATTGAGGTTTCCGCTGAAGACGTAGGGTGGAACGGTTAGGCCTGAAGCCGCATCAGGGACATTGGTGTCCTTCGTGCTCGTGGCGATCCTGGCTGCGCCCGTGTTGCCGGCGGCGTCCGTTGCGGTGGCCCTGTACGCCACGGCTCCCTCGTTGAGGCTGGTCAGGTCCAAGCTGGCCGTCCACTTGCCCGTGCTGTCCGCGGTGGGCGTAGCAGCCGGAGTTGTGTGGGCAGAACCTGCGTCGGTGGCAGTGAGTGTGATCTTCGCATTCGCCTCGGCGGTTCCGGTGACTGTCACCCCGGCAACTCTGGCCAGGTTTACGTACTGCGGTACGGTCAGTCCCGGAGCCGCGGGAGCCTGGGTATCGATATTGACCGGCTGGCTCGTCGCCAGTCCGGAGTTCCCCACCTTGTCCGTCGCGAAGTAGGACACCGTGTGCGTTCCATCCCCGGCAACCGGAATGGTGGCGACGGCCGCGTTCACCGTCTGCTGCGCGCCGTCGACGGAGTACGTAATGGAGGCGACGCCGGAACCGTTCGTGCCGTCGTCGGCCGTGATGGTTACGGTGACGGGGCTGGTGTTGTTCCAGCCGGCGTTGGGAGTGGGCGAAACGGAAACTGACGCAGTGGGCGGGAGGGTATCGCTGCTGATGCCGTTGCTGCGCGGGCTTTCGGCCCCCGTCCAGAGCGCGATGGCCGGGGTAACGGTGTAGTACCAGGTGCCGCCCGGAACGTTCTGCTCCGTGCAGGTGAGTGTGGTCACGCTTCCCGCGCAGCCGTCCGTCGCCGGGATGGCGGTCCCGCCGGTGGCGGTTGAGTAGCGGGCCACCGTGTAGCCGGTGGCGGCCCGGCCGTTGACGGTGGTCCCGTTGGCCCAGGTGACCGAGATTGCAGCGGCGTTGGCGTTGACGGCTGGCTTGGAGCCCGGCGTCAGGGCGTCGGCAGCCGCGGCCGCTTTGCTGCTGCTGGTGGTGGAGGCCCAGAAAGCGTAGGCGGTGCCCGAGCCGAGCAGGAGCAGGATCGCGGTGATGATCCATGCGAGCCTGCGGGACGGGCGGCGACCGACGAAGAGTGATGGGTTGCGGGCGGCGAGGCTCATTTGCGGACCTCCGCCGTCACTGGAACGCTGAACGTTGCGCCCTGGCAGGCTGCGAGCGAGGTGGTATCCATGGTGGCCGCTCCGGGGAGGGTGATGAGTGCTGACGAGTTCGCGGCAACGTAGGTTGCGGGGGTGAGAGGGGCGGCAGTCCCGGTGAAGCTGACGCCGGTGGTGGTGCAACCGGGGTGGGCTGCGTCGGCCGCCGCAGGGCCGTTGCCGGTGACGCTGAAGACCTGCACTGAGTAGGGGTTGGGGTTGGTCAGGCGGAGGACGACGTCGGCGCTGCCGCCCGGGAAGAGGGCCGACCTGGGGTTGTCCCCGGCGACGAGGGCATCCACGGTAACCGGCTGCATGGTGCCGGCGGCTGCCGATCCGCTCCCGGCACCTGTGCCGCTCCAGAAGGCGTAGGCGGTTCCGGCGCCGACGGTCACGAGGAGTCCGGCGAAGGCAGCTGCCTTGAAGCCATGGCTTCTTGTGGGTGTCATCTCAGTTCCCCTGTCCTGATCCTGAGTAGCTGAGCTGGAGGGTGACGCCCTTGCAGCCGTCCTGGTTGCTGGATGTGTCCAGCATTCCCACCCGCGGCCAGGCGGTCTGTTCGACGTTGAGCCCCTGCAGGGAACCACCCGTGGCCGGCACTGCCAGCGGGTAGGGGCCGCTGTACTGGGTGACGGTGAAGTCGGCCGGCGTGCAGGGCAGGTTGCCTGCCACCGCGGCCGCGCTCCTGGTGACGCCCGCGACGGCGACCGAAAGGTTGGTCAGCGACAGCGGCTTGTTGATGGGATTGCTGATCTGCAGGTTCAGTGCCGCCGAGGTGCCGGGCGACAGGGTGCCGGGAACGTTCCCGGAGATGCCAAACTGTTTGATGGTGGAGTCCAGGACCAGCTGAACGTTCGCGTAGGCGTATTGCGCCTTCCCGGAGGAGTCCTTGCCGGTGCCCACCAGGTAGAGGCTGGAGGTTCCGGTGGGGGAGGCGTTGGGGGTGACCACCTGGAGAGTGGTGGAGTTCCCGGTGGCCGGGTTAGGCGAGAACGATGCGGTGGCTCCGGCCGGCAGGCCGCCCAGGACGCTGAAGGTAAGGGGTCCGCTGAGGTTGCTGCGGCTGAGCTGCAGCGTATAGACGGCGGTGGCACCCGGCGGAATGGTGACGGAGTCCGGGGTGGCAGTCATCGAGAAGGAGCTGGAGATTTTGTAGTTCACCGTGAGGCTGGCCGTCGCGCTGCCGGAGACCTTGCCGCTTGTGGCGGTAATGGTGATTGAGCTGGTGCCCGCCGGTGTCGTTGCGGCGGTGGTGGCGTTCAGGGTGGCCGTTGCGGTGCTGCCGGAGTTGAGGCTGACGGACGACGGCGAGAAGGTGACGCCTGCGCCGGCCGGAAGTCCCGCGGCGGCCAAGTTTACCGTGCCACTGAATCCGCCGGTGGAGGTCAGGGACACCGTGTAGGAGGC
Source organism: Arthrobacter sp. SAFR-044 (assembly GCF_059414985.1). Lineage (NCBI taxonomy): Bacteria > Bacillati > Actinomycetota > Actinomycetes > Micrococcales > Micrococcaceae > Arthrobacter > Arthrobacter sp. SAFR-044. The sequence continues at coordinate 28,345 of NZ_JBPFDN010000020.1, forward strand.
TGACTGTCCCTGCTGGACGGACTGGCTTGCGGGGGAGACCTGCACCGTTATGCCTGGCTTTGGATTGTTTGCCGCCGCGATCAGCGATCCGGCGCCGGCCAGCAGCAGCACCAGTGCCACCAGCGCTGCCTTGATTCCGATCCGCCTGCGACGCCGCGCATGCCCGTCCTGCTCGTGCACCCTGTGCCCCTCTTTCTTCGGTGCAAATGACGGCAGGCCGGGGGGCGGATTCGCACCGCCCCCGGCCCGCTCGCTTGTTAGTGGCTGGCTACCGTCACCGTGATGGTGGCGTTCTTGCAGGCGTCCTGGTTATCGGTTGCGCTGTCGTTGAGTGTTAGGGTTCCGGTTCCCAGAGGGGTGGCTTTTGCATTGCCATCGACGGTGGTGGTGCCGGTCGGGGCCGTGGCCGAGAACCATTTCGGGAGGCATTCTGCGTTGCTGGTGGTCACCACCGGATCGGCCAGCGTCACAGGGGTTTTGCTGGAGTTCGGGTTGGTGGCCGTGTAGGTGATGGTCTTCGGCGTACCCGGCGCGACGCCCGGGTCCACGGTCACGTTGATCGTGACCGGGGAGGTGCCTTCCGATGCAGTAGCAGAGCCGTTGCCACTACCCGTGGTGCTCCAGTAGGCGTAAGCGGCACCGCCGCCGACGGCCACCAGCGCGGCGGAAGCTGCAACAGCGGCGATCTTGTTCTTCTTGGTCATTTTGCGCATGGAGAGACTCCTTGAATGTGTGATTGAGAACCCGTTCCCCCATTGGTGGCTCCATCCAGGTGCCTTCCGGTGGATCGATGACCCAATATTTGCCGGAGCGAAATAGGTGCAACAACAAGTACCGGTACCCGAGTTTCTGAAACCTCAAGAAGCCGGGTACTCGGTAAGCGCTGCCACTACCTGCGCTCTCAACGCTGCGTTGCCCCGGAAATTTCTCTGGACATCCCGAAGATTCGGAGCGAAAAGGGCCAACCCAAGTAGTAGTCCCCGCTGGCTTCGGGTACTACTGTGGAGCGCTCACATTGAGCAAATCTTGAGTACCTTTAGCGTCCAATATCCCGAATGAGTCCTGCCCCCGGACCCCGCTCCTACCGCGTGTCCACGTCCTCGAAGACAAGGAACGTCTGGGTATCGAGCACGCCGGGCATGGTCTGCAGTTGGTCGAAGATGACGCGGCGCAGATCGATGTTGTCCACGGCGCGGACCAGCAGGATTACGTCGAAGTCGCCGCCAACCAGCGCGATGTGGTGCACCTCGGGGATGGCGCCCAGCTGGTCGCGGAGTTCCCGCCAGGAATCCTGCTTCAGCTTCAGCGTCACGTAGGCGGAGGACTTCAGGCCCGCCTTGATGGGATCCACCAGCGCCGTGAACCGCGTCAGCACCCCGTCGCCGGTGAGCCGGGCAATCCGGGAGTACGCGTGGGCCCTGGAAATGTGCACGTTCTCGGCCACCTGCGTCACGGACATCCGGCCGTCCCGGGTCAGCTCGGCGATGATGCGCCGGTCGATGTCGTCCAGTGGAACTTCGGCAGCGGCAGCCTTGCCCGGCATTTTGTCCACGGCTCCCGTCGGTAATCCACGTCACAGTTACAAATCGTCTCCCATAGTAGGCACTTCTGAGCAGCTTCTCCACGATTCGCACAGGTGCTGGATACGAAACCTGCCTCAGGGCAATACTGGGAGGGAATAGTGGCTACCGAAGGACGGACCAATGACGATCTCCGCAGACCACACCGCGCCGGACACCACCAGCACTGCAACGCCAGAGAATGCGCTGACGGAAGCTGTGAAGAAGTTCGGCATCACGGTGGAGGACTACATGCTCCCCGCCCGGCACCAGATCCAGATGGTGGACCCGGACGGCCGGCTCAAGCCCAAAGGCGAGCAGGGCACCCAGCCCGGCCACGAATACCCCGTGCCCGGCGACAAGGAACTGCTCGAAGCGTACGAACAACTCGTCGTCGGCCGCCGCGTCAACGACCAGAACTCCGCCCTGGTCCGGCAGGGCCGCATGGCCGTCTACCCCTCCAGCCATGGCCAGGAAGCGTGCCAGGTGGCCGCCGCCCTGTGCCTGTCCGACGGGGACTGGATGTTCCCCACTTACCGCGACGCCGTGGCTGTGATGACCCGCGGCGTGGATCCCGTGCAGGTGATGACCATCTTCCGCGGCGACTGGCACGGCGGGTACGACCCCCTCAAGTACAAGGTGGGCATCCAGTGCACCCCGCTGACCACCCAGCTGCTGCACGCCGTCGGCGTGGCCCACGCCGCCAAGCTCCGCGGCGAGGACACCGTGGTGCTGGCCATGTGCGGCGACGGCGCCACCAGTGAAGGTGACTTCCACGAAGCCCTGAACTTCGCCGCCGTCTTCCATCTGCCCGTTATCTTCTTCGTGCAGAACAACAAGTACGCCATCTCGGTGCCGCTGGCGCACCAGTCCGTGGCGCCGTCGCTCGCGCACAAGGCCGTGGGATACGGCATGGCGGGCGAACGCGTGGACGGCAATGACGTCGTCGCGCTCCTCGCCGTCCTGGACCGCGCCGTGAAACTGGCCCGCGAAGGTTCCGGGCCGCTGCTGGTGGAAGCCAACACGTACCGCATGCAGGCCCACACCAATGCCGACGACGACACCCGCTACCGGGAAAGCGCCGAGGTCGCGGAGTGGCGGGCCAAGGACCCCGTCAACAGGATGCGGGTGTATCTGACCGAGCGCGGGCTGTTGGACGACGACGGCGAGTCCCGGATCGCCGCCCACGCTGAAGCGGTTGCCGCGCAGCTGCGCGAGGGCCTCGGCGAGGACGTCCCCGTGGACCCGCAGGAGCTCTTCCGCCACGTGTTCGCGGTGCAAACCCCGCAGCTGAAGGAACAGTCCGCCATGCTCGCCGACGAACTGGCCCGCGACGCAGCAGCTACTGATTCGAAGGAGGCCGGCAAGTGAGCCCCACCATCACCACCTCGTCCGAGGCCAACGGCAACGTTTCTGCCGCCACCGCCCGTGCTGCAGCTTCGGCCGCCGCGTCCGCCGAGGCCGCCGGGCCGCAGCCGGTCACCATGGCCAAAGCCCTGAATACGGCCTTGGCCGACGCCATGTCCGCCGACTCCTCCGTCCTGGTGTTCGGAGAGGACGTGGGCATGCTGGGCGGCGTCTTCCGGATCACCGACGGCCTGACCGCGACCTTCGGCGAGCAGCGCTGCTTCGACACCCCGCTGGCCGAATCCGGCATCGTGGGCATGGCCGTGGGCATGGCCATCAACGGGATGCGGCCGGTCATCGAGATGCAGTTCGACGCGTTCGCCTACCCGGCCTTCGAACAGATCGTCAGCCACGTGGCCAAGATGCACAACCGCACCCGCGGGATGGTCAAACTGCCCATGGTGATCCGCATCCCGTACGGCGGCGGCATCGGGGGAGTGGAGCACCACTGCGACTCCTCCGAGTCCTACTACGCCCACACCGCCGGGCTGAAGGTCTACACCCCGGCCACCGTGGCGGACGGCTATCGGATGCTCCGCGAAGCCATCGACTCGGACGATCCGGTGGTCTTCATGGAGCCCAAGAAGATGTACTGGACTAAGGACTCGGTGGACCTTTCGGAACTCCGGCGCCTCCATGAGGAAGGTACGACGGCGGGACTTGGCTCAGAGGGGCGTGCCGCCGTCGCCCGTCCCGGCACCGACGCGACGCTGATTGCGTACGGTCCGTCCGTGCCCACCGCGTTGGCTGCTGCCGAAGCGGCTGCGTTGGAAGGGCGCTCGCTGGAGGTGATCGACGTGCGAACCATCGTCCCGTTCGACGACGAGACCGTGTCTGCGTCCGTCCGGAAGACCGGGCGGGCAGTGGTGATCGCCGAGGCGCACGGTTTCGCGTCCGTGTCCTCTGAAATCGTGGCCCGGGTCCAGGAGCGCTGCTTCCACTATCTGGCCGCCCCCATCCGCCGCGTCACCGGATTCGACGTCCCGTACCCGGCACCCAAACTCGAAAAGTACTACCTGCCCGGCGTGGACCGCATCCTCGACGCCGTTGACGACCTTCAGTGGGAGAACTGACCATGAGCGAACCACGCGTGTTTTTGTTGCCGGACCTGGGCGAAGGCCTCACCGAAGCCGAACTGGTGGCCTGGCATGTCTCTGTTGGTGACGAGATCGCCGTCGACCAGCCCATCGCCGAGGTGGAAACCGCCAAGTCCGCGGTGGAGGTGCCGTCTCCGTACGCCGGGATCGTGGCCGAGCTGCACGGGAAGCCGGGGGAGACCCTGGACGTGGGGAAGCCGTTGATTTCGGTGACGCCCCTGGGTTCTCCGGTTTCCGACGCGGAAGATGCCGCCCCCGCCCCTTCGCCGGACGACCATGCTGCAAGCAGCATGTCGTCCGGCTCCGACAGGCCCGATGCCACTCCCGGGGCGGCATCATCCGCGCCGGCTGCGTCGGCGGCGGCCGCCGAAACCTATCGGGAAGAGGAAAAAGCTGGATCGGGGAACGTGTTGATTGGTTACGGTACTCCCGGTGGGCACGGCCAGGCGCGGCGCACCCGTGCCCGGAAGACCGCCGTCGCCCTCGCTGAGCCCGCTGAACCAAAGCCCGTCGAGGATGACCTCACCCTCCTGCGCACCCGCGTGCCCGGGAAGCTTGGCGCTGTGATCTCCCCGCTGGTCCGGCGGATGGCGCGGGAGCACGGCGTGGACTTGGGGGACATCTCCGGTTCCGGCGACAACGGGCTGATCATGCGCCGTGACGTGGAGGCCGCCCTGGGGACGGCATCGCCGGCAGCCGCGCCTGCGACAGCGCCCGCGGCAGCGCCGGAGGCGAAGCCGCTTGAGACGCCGAAGCGTCCTGTTGAATCAGCCGAAGCCCAGGGCCGCGACGCGCGGACGGGGCTTGCCGTCTCCGCCCGCACCCCGGTCCGCGGGGTGCGCAAGGCCGTTGCCGCGAACATGGCCCGCAGCCGGTCCGAGATTCCGGAAGCAACGGTGTGGGTGGACGTGGACGCCACGGCGCTGATGGAGCTGCGCGAGGGACTGAAAGCCAACGGCGCCGAGGTCCCCGGTCTGTTGGCCTTCATCGCCCGGTTCGTCACGGCGGGGCTGAAGAAGTACCCGGAACTGAACACCCGCATCGAGACTGCAGACGACGGGTCGCAGGAGATCGTCGCATTCGACGGCATCAACCTGGGTTTTGCGGCGCAGACCGACCGAGGCCTGGTGGTCCCCTCGGTCCGTGGGGCCGAAAAGCTCAGCGCCAGGGAGCTTGACGCGGAGATCCGCCGGCTGACGCAGGTGGCCCGCGGCGGCAAGGCGACCCCGGCTGAGCTGGGCAGTGGAACGTTCACGCTGAACAACTATGGCGTGTTCGGCGTCGACGGCTCAGCCGCGATCATCAACCACCCGGAGGTGGGGATCCTCGGCGTGGGCCGGATCATCGACAAGCCGTGGGTGGTCAACGGTGAGCTGGCTGTACGCAAGGTCACCGAACTGACCCTGACTTTCGACCACCGGGTCTGCGACGGTGGCACGGCCGGCGGCTTCCTCCGCTTCGTGGCCGACGCCATCGAGAACCCGGCGTCGCTCCTGGCGGACATTTAGGCGGGGCCGAAGGCGGCTTCGTTGAGCACCGACGACTGATTGCCCTCAGAATCCAAAATTGGACAAGCCTCGCGTCAGCTTCTCGCCAGCGGTGCCGTTGTTGTCGCTAATGACGCTCAAAGGCTTCCTGGAGGCCACCCGCAAATTAGGGTGGATCCCCAAGCCACGATCCAGAGGTCATCCCAGTGCCCGATCGTTTAGCGCGCCTAAGCCGAATGAATAGGTTTAGCGAACGAACTGATGAACACGCTAGCAATTGCTGCCGCTGTGGAAGATACTTGTGTAGCCCTGATGCCAAAGGAGGCGATCGCTTGGACGCTGATTCTTGTGCGCGACCGGGATCGAGAGTTGTTCCGTATTCCCCTTTGTCAGCGCCAGCCGCTCCATCGCTTCGGCATCATGCCCTACCAGCTGACCCAATCCATCGTGTCGGGCACCGATGGCGACGTACAGTCCCCCACGAAAACGCACGTTCGCTTGCGGCAACGATCGACCACCTCACCTACCAGGTACTCGGACAACCCTTACGGACCGATGTGCGGGAGATTGACGAACATGGATGACCACCAGCTTGGCGAAACAGCTGCTCCTTTCCTCCCTTTCGCTTTGCCCGACATCGGTGATGAGGAAATTGCTGCCGTGGTCGACTGCCTGCGTTCGGGCTGGGTCACAACCGGTCCGACTGCACGTCGTTTCGAAACGGCCTTTCGCGACTACCTCGGTGCCAACGTTCAGGCGATTTCCGTCAACTCGGCCACGGCAGGACTGCACCTGGCGTTGGAGAGCCTCGGCATCGGGCCGGGCGACGAGGTCATCGTGCCGACCCTTACCTTCACCGCTACCGCCGAGGTGGTGCGCTACCTCGGCGCCCAGCCGGTGCTGGTCGACGTCGACAGCTCTACGCTGAACATGGACGCCAAGGCCGTCGAATCCGCGATCACTGCGCGCACTCGCGCCATCGTCCCCGTCCATTATGCCGGCATGGCCTGCGACATGGACGCCATTCTTGCACTGGCGCGGCACTTTCATTTGCACGTAGTCGAGGACGCGGCACACGCCTTTCCAACCCGCTACCAGGGCCAGCTGGTCGGCACCCTGGACAGCGACATCACAGTCTTTAGTTTCTATGCCAACAAAACCATGACGACTGGCGAAGGTGGAATGGTGGTGGTGCGCGATCCCGAGCTGGCGCGCCGTATTCGCCTTATGCGGCTGCACGGCATCAGCCAGGATGCATTCGACCGCTACGTGTCGAAGACGCCGGCCTGGTACTACGAGGTCGTGGCGGCCGGTTTCAAGTACAACCTGACCGACATCGCCGCGGCCATCGGCATCGAACAATTGCGCAAGATCGACAGGTTCCTCGATCGGCGCCAGGTCCTGGCGGCGCGCTACGATGCTGCACTGGAGCAGCTGCCTTTGGTCCTGCCTCCCCGCCCACAGGGCACGAGCACGCACGCCTGGCACCTGTATGTTGTGCGCGTGCTGGATGTCGCGCCGCTGCGCCGCGACGAGCTCATCCTGCGGTTGTCGGAACTGGGTATCGGCACCAGCGTGCACTTTATCCCTCTGCACCGCCAGCCCTACTGGCGCGCGAACTGCGCGTCCGAACCTGAACGCTTCCCGGTCGCGGAGGCCGCCTTTGGCGCGATGCTCACCCTACCGCTCTATACCCGCATGCTGGACGCCGACCAGGAGCGCGTCATCCATGCCCTTCGTGCGCTGCTGTCATGATCAAGCGTGTCTTCGACTTGTGTACGGCCACGATCGGCGTGCTGTTCTTGTCACCGCTCCTAGCCGGGATCGCACTCTGGATTCGGCTCGATTCGCCGGGACCGGTGCTGTTCCGCCAAGTTCGGGTCGGGCGGCACGGCAAGCTATTCCACATACTCAAGTTCCGCACGATGTCGGTGCAGCCAACCCCGCAGCGCCTCCTGACCGTCGGATGTGATAAGCGCATCACACGGGCCGGCCACTTCCTGCGCAAGTACAAGCTCGACGAATTGCCGCAGCTGTTCAATGTGGTCCACGGTACGATGAGCCTAGTGGGCCCGCGACCGGAAGTGCCTCGCTATGTTGCCTGCTACCCGCCCCGCGAACGTGATCTGGTGCTGTCGGTCAAGCCTGGCGTGACCGACTGGGCATCGATTCTGTACAAGGATGAGAGCGCCATTCTTGGGCAGGCGCCGGACCCCGAACAGGCCTACATCGATACCATCCTGCCCGCCAAGCTTGAGTACTACGTTCGCTATGTTCGCGAACGCAGCTTTTGGGTCGATCTGCTCATCATTTTCCGCACCTTGCGCGCCATCGCGCGATGAATCCGTTGGTCCGAAATCGTCGTTTCTCCACCTCAGCAACCTGGTGGCGTTGCTGCTTGCCAGTGCAATGGCCGCCTAATGGTCGCAGGGCGACTCGGTAAAGGGTGGTACCAATTAAGCGTTTTGCGGCGGTGAATCGAACGGACTCTCGCCGAGTAGTGGGGGGTCCCGAAAACGGGTAGTTCCTACGCTGGTTTGTCTCAGTTCGGGGAATCTAGCGTTTCACCATGAGGATTCTCCGGGTGAACATTCGTTCCGTGTTCTTAGGGCAGTTGCATGGATGAGTGCGCACGTCCGTGGCTTCGGCGTCGGCACAGGCAAGTTACTCCCCAGGAGCTGCGTTGAAAGTTCTAGTCACTGGCGGGGCGGGCTTCATTGGTTCGAATCTTGTGGCCTACTTCAATCGCCGAGATCCTGCTATCGAGGTGAGTGTGATCGACGATCTGAGTACCGGCCGGATTGAAAACTTGGATGGTCTCGAGGCTACCTTCAGTAAAGGGTCCATTCTTGACTACGAGTTGCTCCGTGATGTCACTCGCGGGGTCGACGCTGTCATTCACTTGGCGGCGATTGGAAGTGTTCCACGTTCCGTAAATGCGCCCCGACCGAGCCATGATGCCAATGCCACTGGTACTCTAAACGTTCTTGAAGTGGCTCGTGAGTGTGGAACCTCGCAGGTGACTGTAGCTTCCTCGAGCTCGGTTTACGGCAGCAACAAGGCTCTCCCCAAGTCTGAGTTTGACTGGACGCGGCCAATGAGCCCATATGCAGTGAGCAAGCATGCAACCGAGGGCTACACCATCGCCTATGGGTTCTCATATGGGATGAAGACCCTTGCGTTCCGATTCTTCAACGTCTTTGGCCCTGGGCAGCCGGCAAACCATGATTACGCGGCGGTCATTCCACGCTTTTTGGACGCAGCGATTAACGGCCGACCAGTCACTGTGCACGGGGACGGGCTTCAGTCCCGCGATTTTACCTACGTCAGGACCGTATGCGCGACTATTTTTGACGCCGTCCAGCGAGGTATCTACTCGCTGGATCCGGTTAATCTTGCCTTTGGCACTAACACCACACTTATGGATTTGCTTGGACGCATGGAAGTGGCATTAGGCCACAAAATTGACGTGCAGCACGTTGAGTCCAGACCCGGAGATGTACGCGCCTCGCAGTCCGACGGTCGGCGAATCAGGGAACTCTTTCCGACCATCACTCCCGTAGACCTCGATGAGGGACTTGCTAAGACCATCCAATGGTTTCAAGGCGAGCAGGTGAGTTAGTGGCACTACACAAACGCAAGATTTTGCTTGGCGTCACCGTCGACATATCCCTCGGTCTAATGGACGGGTTCCCGCAGTATCTTTCCAGCCGCGGTTGGGACGTCCATGTCGTTAGCTCGCCCGGCCCGCTATTGGACGAGCTGGATGACAAACCAGGCATAACCACGCATCGCATCGTGATGGCACGTAGGCCAGCACCCATTGCGGACCTCGTAGCCTTAGGTCGGTGGGTCCTTCTTTTGCAACGTATTAGGCCCGACATTACCTCTGTGGGGACTCCGAAGGCCGGTCTTCTCGGTGGAATCGCGGCCTGGCTCACTCGAGTCCCGACTCGTATCTACCTGCTGCGCGGCCTTCGTTTAGAGACTGCTGAGGGCATCAAATTCAAGATGCTTATGTTTCCGGAAAAATTAGCATTCGCTACCGCCCACAAGGCTCTGGCCGTGAGCCAGAGTTTAAGAGCCCGGGCCGTCGGGCTGGGTCTGGTCCCCTCCGAGAAAGTCATCGTCCTAGGTGCAGGAAGCTCCAACGGCGTGGATCTTCTTCATTTCAAGTCAATAGAACCTAAAACACAGCGCGGTTGTGGCGCGAACAGGGATAGCCTCGCCATGACGCTCGGGCTGGACTTCAACGTCCCCGTAATAGGATTTGTCGGCCGGTTGACAGTCGATAAAGGTCTAGCGCAATTAGCCAAGGCTCGAGACATTTTGCATAGCAGGGGAGTAGACCACCAGTTGTTGATCGTCGGAGGAGTCGACGATTCCGAGGCACCAGCCGCTCTGCAAGCGTTGGAGCGTAGCGGCCGGTATCCAAGCCTAACGGGCTATGTTCGTGATACCGCACCCTACTACCGTCTAATGGACCTCTTGTGTTTGCCGACCCGCAGGGAAGGCTTCCCCAACGTTGTCTTGGAAGCTTCTGCCACAGGCGTCCCTACAGTAACAACCGATGCAACTGGGGCGGTCGACTCAGTTATAGACGGCGAAACTGGGATTATCACCCAAATGGACTCGGCGCTTGAGTTGGCGGATGCCCTGGCCATGCTAATCGAAGATCCCAGCCTCCGGAAAAGGATGGGAGAAGCCGCCAGGCAACGGGCTCACGATTATTTTCGGCAGCCACTTGTTTGGGGCCTACTGGAGGAGTTTTACGCCCGGTCGCTTCTTTTAGAACCGGCCGACGACGTTGAAACTACCCTGAGGAGCGCTGAATATTGAGGGAACCCCAACGATCTCCTCTGGTTCCATTGCAATACGGCGCCACACTTCGGCCAGTGTCAGTAAACGAGCTCGACTCGTTTAGAGGTTGCGCACCCGTGAAAAGCCGGAAGTACTCGCGGGCACAGACTAATCAAGTCCGGACGTTGCTTTCGCGTTCAACGAAGAAGGCAAGAGTTGGGCTGTGTCTTCATCTTGCCAGCCTGGCTCTGCGGAGGAGGGCACCCGCGGTGGCGTCGGTTGGGTCCGACAATTTCGGGCTATGCGAATTGGTGTCGCCGACCGCGGCAGTAATGAACCATGGCCGGCCGGGTGGCTGCGGCGACGGGATCCCTAGGCAAAATCGATAACACAGACAGGCAGGATTTAGGGCAGCGATGTGCGGAATCAGCGGATTTTACGAGAGATACTCGGTCCAACCGAGGGCTGATGTGGCAGCAGCAATGACTGCACGAATCCGTCATCGGGGGCCGGATGCTAGCGGAGTCTGGGTGGATGAGGCGGCAGGCGTCGCACTGGGGCACCAAAGGCTGTCCATTCTGGATCTGAGCCACGCAGGTGCCCAACCCATGGTCTCTGCTGACGGAGCCTTTGTAATTGTGTTCAATGGCGAGGTCTACAACCATGCTGATCTGCGCACCTTGTTGGACGCCGAGAAGACTATTGCATGGCGAGGTCATTCGGACACGGAAACAGTTCTCGAGTGCTTCGCCGTTTGGGGAATTGAGCGGACACTGAGGGCTTGCGAGGGAATGTTTGCACTCGCCCTTTGGGACAGATCAAGTGGTTCTTTGACGCTGGCCCGCGATCGTTTCGGTGAGAAACCTCTCTACTTTGGTTGGCAAAGAGAGACGTTTCTTTTTGGTTCAGAATTGAAGGCGCTGAAAGCTCATCCCGCATTCGAAAATGAAGTCAGTCGAGACTCCTTGTGTCTCCTGCTTCGGCATAACTGCATCCCGGCTCCATATTCAATCTACAGAGGTGTGTATAAGCTTCGCCCAGGGCATTATCTGACTCTGACGCACATTGCTCTAGAGGAGCTGCTGTCACCCGAGCCGGTTCCATACTGGCAGTTCAGCGAACTTCTTGGCCAGGGGCAGATTGAACCATTCATTGGTAGTGATGCTCAGGCAACGGATGCGTTGGAAACCGTTTTAGGGGCCAGTGTGCTGCGGCAGATGGCTGCCGATGTGCCCTTGGGCGCGTTCCTGAGCGGGGGTGTGGATAGCAGCACGGTCGTTGCACTTATGCAGGCTTTGGGGGCGCGGCCGGTCAAAACATTCACCATCGGTTCGTCCAGTTCACAGTACGACGAGTCCCTTCATGCGAAGGCTGTGGCTCAGCACTTGGGTACCGACCATACAGAGCTCATATTGCGGCCGGAAGATGGTCTGAACATTATTCCGGCACTGCCTTCCATGTATTGCGAACCATTCAGCGACAGCTCACAAATCCCGACCTTCTTAGTCAGTGAACTCGCTAGCAAGCACGTGAAAGTCGTCCTAACTGGCGACGGTGGCGACGAAGTCTTCGGCGGCTATAACCGCTATTTGGCCGCTCGCACGGTGTGGTCGAGTATCGCCCGTCTCCCGTCGCCCCTGCGGCGAGTTACTGCCGCTGGGCTCTCGACAGTCCCACCCGCTGCGTGGGACTCGCTTTCTGAAAAATTCAGCAACCTATTGCCCAAACGGCTGCATATGACCACCCTAGGCGATAAAGCGCAGAAGTTAGCCGGAGTGTTAAATACCGCTAGTGAGGCAAACTACTACCGCCAGCTCACCAGCCATTGGGACGATCCGGCGAGGGTTGTTCTGGGCGGTGCTGAACCGGCGACGATAATGACCGACAGACGACAGTGGCCCCAAAAATCCGACTTTGTGGAGTGGATGATGGCGATGGATACGCTGACGTACTTGCCCGACGACATTTTGGTGAAAGTTGATAGGGCGTCCATGGCTGTGAGCCTGGAGTCGAGGGCACCCATGTTGGACCCATCCGTTATTGAGCTTGCGTGGCGTATGCCAATCGATAAGAAAGTGAGGGGGGGAGAAGGGAAATGGTTGCTTCGACAAGTGCTTTACCGGCACGTACCCAAACGGCTTATCGAACGTCCCAAAATGGGGTTTGGATTGCCCCTTGACAGCTGGCTCAGGGGCCCGCTTCGTGATTGGGCTGAGTTGCTGCTTAACGAGGAACGATTGCGACGGGAGGGATACTTTCGCCCTGAAGTAGTCCGAGGCATATGGTCGGACCATCTTGGGGGCAAGCGCAACCACCAACATCAGTTGTGGACCATACTCATGTTTCAAGCCTGGTTGGAAGAGCAAGAAGAGACCAGCCAGAGTCGCAACCTTTTCCCTGAAAAAAGCGGTCCTCTTCCCATGAGGGGGCATGAAGAGGGTGGCTAGAGAACCCGCAGTCGAGTCCATTTTGCCACCCCTCAGACATCTGCATCGCAACTCAAGGCGAAAACCGATGCCACCTTCGTCAGTTCCCGCCCAAGGTGGCAAAAGCCATTGGAGGGCAGGACCAGGCCGGCTTCACCCTCGAATGGTGCCATTATCGTTGAAAAAACAATAAATCCGCCGCCGTAACCAGGCCGCAAATTTGCACTTGTAAACACAAAAGTGTCATCAAAAGCAGCGACCAATACTTGTAGCCTGGAATTGTTTAGACCGATAATTCAAAACTGATTGGAAATCAATTATGGCTACCGAGCAGGAAAAAGTCGTTATAGTCGGTCAGGGTTATGTTGGCCTACCTGTGGCCATTCGGGCGACCGAAGTGGGTTACGACGTCGTTGGTGTGGATGTGGACAAGCGCCGAATCGATCAGCTGTCTGCCGGTCGCTCGTACGTTGACGATATCAATGAGGAAACACTGCGGACGGCGCTCGCATCCGGACGTTATTTAGCCACTACTGACTATCGGGAGGCTGCTGGCTTCGACATCGCCGTGATCACAGTTCCCACACCTCTGCGTGAGCACCTTCCAGACTTGACTTTCATCGAAGAATCGGCGAGATCATTGGCCGTTCTCGTGCGGGCCGGCGCGACTGTCGTTCTCGAGTCCACGACGTATCCAGGCACAACAGAAGAACTTCTCGTCCCGATACTGGAGGAGGGCTCAGGGCTTGAAGCCGGAAAAGACTTCTATGTAGGCTACAGCCCGGAGCGGATCGACCCAGGTAATAAACGCTGGGGGTTCGTCGAAACCCCGAAGGTCGTTTCGGGTATTAATGCCCAGTCGTTAAAAAGAGTTCAAGCTTTTTATGGAAGGCTTGTCAATCAGACAGTTCCCGTCCGCGGTCCGAAGGAAGCCGAATTGACAAAGCTCTTAGAAAACACCTTCAGGCACGTAAACATAGCCTTGGTGAACGAGTTGGCAATCTACGCGCATCAGCTCGGCGTGGACATTTGGGAGTCCATTGAAGCGGCGTCGTCAAAGCCATTCGGATTTATGAAGTTTACCCCTGGGCCCGGCGTTGGAGGGCACTGCCTGCCAGTGGACCCGAGCTATCTGTCATGGCAGGTCCGCCGCAAGTTGGGACAGAACTTTCGGTTCGTCGAACTTGCGAACGACGTAAATGACCATATGCCGGACTACGTCGTCCAGCGACTGATGCTAATGCTCAACAGCGATCAGCGTTCCATTTCTGGATCTACTGTCCTGCTGATTGGACTGGCTTACAAGAAGAATACCGGGGATATTCGCGAGGCCCCTTCCCTCCGCCTCATTGAACTACTTCTTGGCGCAGGGGCAAAACTCATCGCAGTGGACGAGCACATTGAGGCGCACCGCTGGCCCCCAGGAGTAACAAAGGTAGCCCTCGATGAGGCTGCAGTCTCAGCGGCCGACATTGCGGTTCTCATCACGGATCACGACGATCTCGACTTGACCTTGTTAGCCTCTTCATATCTTCCCCTACTCGACACCAAGAACAAGTTATGTTTTGACCACATAGAAAAATTGTAACTAAGGGGCAGTTCATACAATTCGGTGGGGCCACCGAAGCATCGACACCCTTCATAACCAGCGACGCCACCGTAAGCGTCAGGGCTCCAGCTGGTCCCAAGCATATTCGGCCGGGTTCTCGCCCCCGGTTCTGATGGCCACGCAGGCGCAGTCGGAACAGGTAGTGGCATAGGCGACAGAACGAGACTGTTGTCCTGACTGCTATTGCGTGGGGCATAAAGACTTCAGGCCCGGTGTTTTGGCGTCGATTTGCTGACCATAGAAATTGGGGGGGGGGGGGCAACTGTAACCGGTGCGAATGACACCTCCCGGCTTAGCCTAATAGAAAAGGATTTCTTAGCGTCTATGTGGTTCTTCATGTATGCATATATCGCTGTCTAAGGGTAGCCATATTGCTTTCTCAAGTAAGTGGGCCGGTTTTATTTTACATTTGCGGGTGGATAAGGTCCCGGCGCCTGGGCGAGTGTCATTGTTTATCATGGCAGCTCGAGGGACAAGCGGCAGGCACTGCATTCGAAAGGAAAGTGCGTTGGCAACAAAAGACGGAAACCCCCTTGTTACTGTAGCCACGTATGGAGTTACCGGTGGTAGCGCTAGAGTGCGAATTCATGACTGGCTGCATTTCCTAGATATCGAGGCGGTCCATCATGACTACCTAGGTGGCGGCGAAAACGGGTTGCGGAGCATTATCCGAGGGCTTCCAAGACTGGTCCATGCCGAGTTAAATTTGAGGAGGCTCGCCAGGGAAGTAAAGACGTCGACTCTTCTCCTGAGTAGGGAGGCATCGCCTTTCAGCAATGGAGGACTGGAATCATCTCTGTTAACGGGCGCTAGTCGTAGCATTTACGACTTCGACGACGCCATCTTTGACACTCATGCTCGTGGACCCAGAAAATTATGGAACAAAGCAAAGGTGTGGTCCGCCGCGATAACAGCAGCCGACGTGGTTATCGCCGGCAACGAATATCTGGCCGAACATGCGGCGAAGCTTCGCGCGGACGTCGTCATTATCCCGAGTTGCGTGAATCCACCAGACTATGTTCCGAAATCTGACTATGCCCTGGCCGAGGTGCCGACCTTAGTCTGGATGGGATCACCTGCAACTGAGCCCTATTTGCAGCAAATCACTGAGCCCCTATTGGCGGTTCACTCTGAAAGAAGTATACGACTGCTCGTAGTCAGCGCTGGAAGTAGGTCGCTTGGTGAACTAGACAAAATTGTCGAGCGGGTGGCTTGGTCACCACAGAGCTTCGGGTCGGTCCTGGCGCAAGCAGATATAGGCATCATGCCGTTGGACGACTCCTTATACGCTCGAGGTAAGTGCGCTTACAAGCTGCTTCAGTACGGGGCGTCAGGATTGCCCACCGTTGGAAGCCCTGTGGGAGCGAATCGCGGAGTCTTGGAAGCTATGGGCGGACGCTACGCCACTACAAAACAGGATTGGGAGCAGGCTCTTCTAGACCTCATTGCGTCCGAGGATGCCGACCGATCAGCGTTAGGAAAACACGCGCGGGATGTTATTAGCGAGAAGTACAGTTTCGACCACTGGGCCGGGGTCTGGCGGAGCTCGACGGGGATCTGATCGATGTCGAAGTTGATCGTTTGATGACAAGTTCCGCGCTTTCTACATCGAATCGGTGACGGCGCAGTCTAATTGCCGTCAGTTCAAGGACGGGAGTTAGCTTTTATGGGTTGGGCAGCGCCGGCGGCTTGTGCCACCCATGGCAACCTGATCGAAGGGGCACACGGACCCGACGCGTCTTAGTGCTGCTTCGCGGTTGGAGTTCCCTGTGCTGGCACGAAAGCCTGCGGCAACCTGTCGTCTTGACCACAGGGACTACCAAGACTGCTGCCGTAGTTCCGCCCGCGAGGCCCTGGCAGCGGCACAAAGCCCTCTTCCTTCTTTTCCCTAACGCCCGCATGAACTCAGCTTCATAACGCGGCTCAGCTAACCCGCCGGGAGAATTTAGACTGTCCGCCCTCGAGGTAGTTGGACCAGTTTGATCCTGCCGTAGAACGTGAGGAGCACTACGGGCGCGCTCGCCGTCGTGCCCTGCTCTTCGTGGTTGGTGGGGAAATGAGTTCGTGTCGTTGAAGACAATGGGGCGCGTGGACTTGCTGGGATGAGTGTGTCTAGCATTCAACTTCGAACAAGACCCCGAGCCTTTGAACGAGCCTACCGGGGTTGCAGCCGACGCTGCGACTATCGTCTTCAACCTGCCGGCTTTCATGTCAATTTCCACCAGCATTACCGCCGGCCGCCGGCAAGTCGTCATTGAAACCGACCAGCCACTGGGCTGCCCGAGCTGCGGTATCGACGCCTCCCCACGGAAGGAACGTCGCTGGATGTGGCTTCCGTGCACTGCTGTTGCGGTTGATCACTTCCACCTGGTCTCGCTGGTTAACCAGCCCGTGACGGAGACCGGGCAGAATCTCTGCCAGCAGGTCAAGGGCCGACGCGGTCGGGCCGTCGATACGCCCTGGCCGACCATGCTGCTGCCTGGTCGCGATACGCTCAGCTGCAGGGCAGCGGCCAGGCTCGAGGAAGTCTTCGCCGTCGATGATCCGACCTGCACCCTTCGGGCGGTCTGGAAGGTCAAAAAACTACTCCGGTCCTGCGCGCCGGTTCTCTGGAGGACGCCGCGGCAGCGAAGACAAAGCTCGAGGTGCTCGTCAAGGCGGCAGCCCGGACCGAGGCGAACAGGCTCTACCGCGCCGTCTGCAGGTGGTTGAAAGAGATTGAGGTGCTGATTATTACCGGGCTACGACCGGAAAAGTTGAGGCCAACAACACAGCGATCAAGAACATCAAGAGAACCGCCCGCGGGTACCGCAACGCCGCCAACTTCAGATCGCTAATTCTCTTGAGAAGTGCCGTCCGGTGGCGGCATGCCGCTCATTCCAGGAATCCATTTCCCCACGAACCACGAAGAGCCTACTACCCACGTTAGGTATCCGGGGGTCTGAGTGCGTTGCTCCTCGATAACGGAGTCGCTCGAAGACGGCAACCTCCGGTAAAACGCCTCCCGACCAAGCGTGTGATCACGCACCGGCGCGCATTCCTAGTGCTGTACGGGCTTCAACGCCGATAGGCCAGCGGTACGGGCTAGTCCCCTACATCCTCAAGTTAGGGGTGCCCAAGCACTGGCCATCCTTGATAATTAAGCATGAAAGGCAAGCGATATTGGTACGCGGACATCCGCCGCTCACGCCCCACACGTGGCGATAAGCCGAATTCCATAACCAGGAGTATCTTCCCCTGTCGCGTTCCCCGAAGTTGTAATCCAGAGGAGAGAAGGATGGACCGTCCAGACCGCACTTCAGCGACCGCTCCGTCGTCAGGGCTCCCCCGCCGCGTGATCCTTGCCGGAGCCGCGGCCTTCGCTGGCATCTCCGTGGCAAGCGTTGCCGCCTTACGGAAACCCTTGCACGAGGATGCCGTGCCTACCGGCAAGGACGAACTCGTGCTCAACGTCCAGAACTACGGCGCTACGGGCGGCGGCGCGGTTGATGACAGCGCATCTATTCAGGCTGCTCTCAATGCCGCTGGTCCTGGCACTACCGTCTTCTTTCCTGCCGGAACGTACCTGTGTCGCAAGGTTGTGGGTACAGGAAAATCGAACGTCACCTTCCGAGGCGTACCAGGAGCCTCCACTTTGCATTACAACCGCGCTGGCGCCGGCGAGGTAGATCCCATTATCGGCTGGAATCTGACCGCCAACCCGTCTGAAAACGACAGCGGAATTACTTTCACTGACCTCATATTTGTGGGTGCTGGAAAGCTTAGCCAGAATCAGGCACTTCTGCACATGTCCGCGGTCAATGGACTTGTAGTGAGCAATTGCCAGTTCCTCAACATGCAGGGCGATGCTATTACCATCGCCCGCACTGGCGTCGGAGGAACGGATACCGGAGTCCGTAATCGTGACGTGCGCATTTTCAACAATCTGTTTGACGGCGTGAACTACGCCGGACGGAATGGAGTAACTGTCATAGCCGGTGAGAACGTTCTTATCGAAGGAAACACCTTTACCCGGCTTGCGGCCCCGACCATGCCTGGTGCTATCGACGTGGAACCGAACGTATTCGACACAACGGCAATCTGCAACGACATCCGGATCATCAACAACACCTTCAAGGACTGTGGCGGCTTCGCAGCCGATGTCGGCGTATCGCTGGTGCCGCCCACCTTCACGTCGAAGCGCTGGGAGGTTGCTGGGAATACCTTCTCCGGATCGAAAGCAGCGGCTTTTAAGTTCGAGTGGCACGATCACCGGGCTGCAGACACAGACCCTTACATCGACATTCACGTCCACGACAACATCATCAATGCCCCTGGCGCGGGTAATACCGGGCCCGGATTCATCCTGAACGGCTTGCTCGGCGTCCGTATAGAACGGAACACTTTTAGCTCTTGGCCCGGCGAAATTGTTCGTTTGGGCTACGAAAATACCGGCACGATGAAAGACGTCAGTATCTTGGGTAACAACTTTGCAGACTGCGGGACATCCTCCGGTTACGTCATCAACATCAATGTGGGCGACCGAATTACCGTCGACGACAACAGTATCGTCAAAAACGGAACGGTACAGGACGCATTTATCCTGGTTGCGGGTACTGGCGCCACCTCGGAATTGAATGTACGGAACAACGTCGGCAAGAACGTGGGCACACTCCTAAGGCTTGGGACTGGCACGATCAAAACCTCGACGAATAGTTTAAGCGGAAACGTCGGCTTTGCCAGCCTTCTACGGAGCCCCGCCGGTACGTAGGGGATTTTGGATCCGGTTCCAGTTATCAAGCTTCCAGCAGGTTCGTATTCGGCGCAGTCTCGAGGAGTGTCGGCATACTGGGTTGACGGCACCAAACTTGCCCATTCTGTAGATACGGAGGCCAGCAAATCCGATACTTCTTGAGACTTAACAAACCCGCCGCGCAATAGCCGGGGGATCGACGGCACCAGGGGCGGAGCGCACGTCGCCGACCAGACGTACCCAGTCCCGACGACCTGCATTATTACAGCTGACGTCTGAGGCCGTCGTAGGTATTCTTGCCATGTGGCATACTCCGATTCGGAGATGGTGTCCAGCTTCTTTCGGTTGAAACGGAGTTGCTTTTGCGACGGACAAGGCTGGCGAAATGATGGAGTTGAAAGACTGGGTACATGTCATTCGACTGCGGTGGCTCGCCATCCTGGTCTCCACCCTCATCGGGCTGTCGCTAGCGGCGGGGTACACTTTTCTGCAGACCCCTCAATATCAGGCGAAAACCCAGCTTTTCCTATCGGTGATTGGGGCCGCCTCTGCGACGGACGTGTCCGAAAGCAATGCTTTTGCGGAAAAGCGGGTTGCGTCGTACGTTAGCTTGGCAACGAGCGCTAAGGTGCTCGGAGCCGTTGCCAAAGAACTTGATTTGAGTGGGGGAGCTCAGGCACTCGTAGGCAAAGTCACGGCCACCAGGCCTGAGGAGACTGTCATCATTATCCTGACGGCGACCGACCCGGACCCGAATCAAGCTGCGAAGATTGCAAATTTGT
>NZ_JBPFDN010000021.1:0-43548 GCF_059414985.1 Arthrobacter sp. SAFR-044
ATCCCCGCCAACCTCGCCCACATCGCAGAAGGCATCCAGGACTCCGGCACCACCCGCCAGGAAGCCGCCACCCTCCTGGCCGGGTGATCGGGACGGGGCTTTAGCTGTTGCCGCGCACCACGGGGATGCTCGCCGTCGGCAGCCCGCTGGGGAACACCGTGGGCTCAGGCTCCGCAACCGGCTCCAGCAGCACCTGGGCGGGTTCACTGCCCACCACCAACCGGTGCCCGCGGACGTCCACCGCCAGCGGCCCGCCGTCCTGGACCGTCAGCGTGATGGAACCGGCGGCAAGCTGGACCAGCAGCAGGCGGCCCCGGATCTTCAGGTGGAAGGTAAGCCCCTCCCACTCCGCGGGCAGCCGGGGATCGAAGTACGGGACCGGGCCCTGGTCGCGCATGCCGGCGAACCCGCACACCAGCGAACTCCAGACTCCGCCGGTGGAGGCGATGTGCACACCGTCGATCGTGTTGCCGTGCGTGTCGTCAAGGTCGATGAAGGCGGCATTGGTGAAGTGCTCCAGCGCTTCCCTCGAATAGCCCACCTCGGCCGCCATGATCCCCTGCACGCAGGCGGAGAGGGTTGAGTCGCCGGTGGTGATGGGATCGTAGAAGTCGAAGGCCCGCTGCTTTTCTTCGGCCGTGAAGTCCTGCCACTGCAGGAACATGGCCAGGACGGTATCCGCTTGCTTCAGGACCTGGTGCCGGTAGATGACCAGCGGGTGGAAATGCAGGAGCAGCGGGTACTTGGACCGCGGCGTGGTCCAGTCCCAGGCCTCCAGGGTCATGAAGTCGTTGTCCTGCGAGTGGACCTGCATCCGGTCGTCGAACGGCAACTGCATCCGCTTTGCGGCCGCCTCCCACAGCTGGCGCTCCTCATGGGTGATGCCCGCATGCTCAAGCGCGGCGGCGGCGCGAAGGTTGAAGCGGGCCATGACGTTCGTGTAGAGGTTGTCGTTGACCACTGCGGTGTACTCATCAGGGCCCGTGACGCCGTGGATGTGGAAGAGTCCGTCCTTGCCAAAGAAGCCCAGGGAGATCCACATCCGGGCCGTCTCGATCAGCAGTTCGGCGCCCATGCCCTCCCGGAACTCGGCGTCCCCGGTAGCCCAGAGGTATCTGTTGGTGGCGAAGGCAATAGCAGCGGCGATATGGAACTGCGCAGTCCCGGCAGCGTAGTAGGCGCTGGCCTCAAGCCCGTTGATGGTGCGCCACGGGAAGAGGGCGCCGTCCACGCTCAGTTCCTTGGCCCGGATCCTTGCCTCGGGAAGCATGCCGTGGCGGAACTCGAGGACCTGCCGGGCGCCGTCGGGGTTGGTGTAGGTAAGGTACGGCAGCAGGTACACCTCCTGGTCCCAGAAGTAGTGCCCCTCGTAGCCCGAACCCGTCACACCCTTGGCAGGGATGCCGGCAACGTCGGCGCGCGCCGTGGCCTGGGCCAGCTGGAACAGGTTCCAGCGGATGGCCTGCTGCAGCCCGGGCCGGCCGCCATCAACCACGATGTCGGAGGTGGCCCAGTAGGCGCGGTAGTGGGCCATACTCTCGGCAAAGATGCTGTCCACCGGGCGGAGGGCTTCCTCTGCCACGGCGGCCGCATCCACCTCCGGGTCCTGGATGGCGCGGCCGGCCGCGTAGCTGACGCTCTTTTCCAGCCGGAAGGGCTCGTCGGCATCGACCGCAAGGACGTACCGGACGGTGCTGTCGTCCTGGTCCACCACCGTTTCGAACGGCTGGTGCCCGGCGGAGGTCCAGTGGTCCACCGCGATCCCCACCCGCTGCTTGGATTCGGCCGCCTCCCAGGAGAGGCGCAGCGAGCCGTCGCCGCCGTCGAGCCGCACAGGGAGCAGCACCCGCCCCGCGTGCCGTCCGGCCCGGCGGGGATCGTGCACGGAGTGGTCTTCCACCGGCTGGTCCTGGCGGTTAATCACGGCGGAGGTGACATCCAGGGAGATTTGCCGGTCCGCAGCCACCTCCAGCGAAATGCCGAGGCTGCCGCGGGACTCGTAGCCAACGGCCCGGCGTTCAGTCGTGGTCACCGTGGCGCCGGACCGGCACTGCCAGGTGATCCGGCACTCGTAGATTCCGGTGGAGAAGTCGACGCTCCGCCGGTAGTCCAGGACCTCCGATTCAGCGAGGCTGAGCATTTCGCCGTCCACCACCACCGCGAAGTTGTTGGCGTCCGGGATGTAGAGGATGCGCTGGCCCGTCCGGGCAAAGCCAAAGGCGTTTTCCGCGTGCTTGATGTCCCAGATTTCGTGCAGGCCATTGATGAAGCTGCCCGGAAGCCCGGCATCGGCCGCCGCCCAATGCGCACCGCGGATGCCCAGATGCCCGTTGCCCAGGGCAAACAGGGTCTCGAGGGTTTCCGCGCCGTCGGTTTCGTAGCGCGTCTCAACGAACTGCCAGGGGGTATCGGGGAACCGTTCGCGGTCCGCGGTAATCAGTGCCATGGTCGGGGTCCTTTTGGCCTTGCTGTGGTGCCGGGCTGGCCGGCACGGAGTATTCGGGGAAGGGCTGTTCTCGGATGGGTGCTGGCGGGAAGCAGCAGGGTTGCCCGGGGCAGGCAACGCAGGTTTTGATGCCGGCGTGTTTACGGGATGAGTTCCTGGAGGTCGTTGACCACCAAGGTGGCTCCGGCATCGAGCAGCGCCTGCCGCCCGGCGCCCCGGTCCACGCCGATGACCGAGTGGAACGATCCCGCGTGTCCGGCCTGCACCCCTGACACCGCGTCTTCCACCACCACGCACTCGGGGCTGGAGAGGTCCAGCAGTTTGGCCGCGTACTCGTAGGTGGCAGGGTTCGGTTTGCCGGGGAGGCCCTTCTCCGCGGCCACCACGCCGTCCACCACCACCTGGAAGTGGTGGCTGAGTCCGGCGGCTTCCAGGACGGCGGGGGCGTTGCGGGAGGAGGAGACGACGGCGACCTTGAGTCCGCGCTCCAGCGCGGCTTCGAGGAAGCGCACCGAGCCCGGAAAAGGTTCGACGCCGGCGCTGACGATGTCATTGAAGATCGCGTTTTTCCGGTTGCCCAGGCCCTGGACAGTTTCGTGGGCGGGGTCGTCATCGAGGGGGCCTTCAGGCAGCGTGAGCCCCCGGGAGGCCAGGAAGTCCCGTACCCCGTCAAAGCGGGGCTTGCCGTCGATATGGTCGAAATAGTCGCTTTCGCGGTACCCGGGGACCTCAGGGTGCGAGGACAAATAGCCGTCGAACAATTCCTGCCAGGCACGCTCGTGCACGGTAGCGGTGGGCGTCAGGACGCCGTCCAGGTCAAACAGGATTGCTCCGGCGCCGGTCCAGTCGGCGGCGGCAGCTGCAGTTTCCGGTGTCATCGGCAGTGCGGTGTCCTTTCGGTTGATGGACAGCCGGCCCTGCCGGGACAGCCTGAAGGAGGGTTTGCCGCGCCTCATGCACGCAGCATCACTTCCTTGTCCGCCCACTGCAGGACCGATCATGGCCGTAGACGAGTGTAAGCGCTTGCAAATTTAGCTGGCAACTGTTTTTTCTTACCCATCGGCGGGGTGGCTACACGCGTCAGCGCAGCACGTAGTGGCGCAGGAAGGCGCTGACGTCCACCATTTCGGTCTTGGACATCGCATGCCCCATCCCCGGATAGGTCCGGGCAGTCAGCAAGGTGTTCTTTTCCAGCCACTCGGCAGTGTAGGCCACCGCATCCTCGTTGATCACCAGGTCTGCCTTGTCCCGGCCCCAGAAGAAGGGCGGCTTGGCCTCGAAGGAATCCGTCACCGAGAGGAGCTCGTTGTTAAGCACGAAGCCGGACAGTCCCACAACCGCTTTGTAGTCATCCGGGTGCAGCCGCAGGAGCGTACTGGCCATGGCCATGCCCTGCGAGTACCCCATCAACGTGACGCTGCTGTGCTGGTCCCTGACGGAGCTGATCCAGGCCCTCACCGAGGCGGCAGCCGAGATGACATCCGCGAAGTCGTTTGCCAGGAAGTAGTCGAGCAGGAACCACCCCCAGTGGTCGCCGATGGGCATTGGCGCCCGCAGCGCCGCGAAGGTGAACTCCGGAGGCAGGAACTCGAAGAGGCGCACCATCCGGGACTCGTCTGTGCCGTAACCATGCATCATCACCAGCAGGGGGGTGCCGGCGCGCTGGCCTTCCGGCTTGGACCACACAACTGTTTCCACTGGTCAAGCCTAACGACGGAAGCCCGCCGGCCCCGGCCAGGTCATTGAATCCGGCATCACCGGGAGGTAGCGTGACGCTTGACAGACAGCAGGCTTAGCTTTTGGCAGTGTACGCACCACCTCCCGTAACGCCCTACCAGCGCCGCGCAGGACGCGGCCATAAGGAGCAAGTCATGAGAATCGGATCGTCAATCTTCCTCATCGCCCTTGGCGCCATCCTTGCCTGGGCAGTGGCTCCGGGACTGATCCCCTTCGTGGACCAGCAGCTGGTGGGCTACATCCTCATGGCGGTAGGCGTTATCGGACTGATCGCCTCGCTTATTCTTGCCTCCCCCGGCCGCAGCCGCCGGGTCAGCGAGTCCCGTTCCGTTATCGACCCCAACACCGGCGAGCGCATCACGCGCCACGAAAGCCGGGACGGCGGCATCTAGCCACGGCGCAACCGGGACGGGATCCCCGGGCACACTGATGAACCCGAAAAAGCCGGGCTGGGCCGCACGTGTCCAGTCCGGCTCTTGGTATCCCCAGCTGGGGACCTGATGAGGAATCTTGTTTCATGTTGGTTTCCATTGACAAACCAACAGAAGCAAAGATAAAGTCAAGTAACTCAACATCAATGTGATGCCAGT
This sequence comes from Arthrobacter sp. SAFR-044, assembly GCF_059414985.1. NCBI lineage: Bacteria > Bacillati > Actinomycetota > Actinomycetes > Micrococcales > Micrococcaceae > Arthrobacter > Arthrobacter sp. SAFR-044. Next base: position 4,774 of record NZ_JBPFDN010000021.1, read on the forward strand.
CACGCCGAGTCCGGGAACGGGCGAAGCGTACACAGCAGGACCTACGCAACGGAGGGTACGTGTTCGCCGAAGAGCGCCAGCAACAGATTGCCGAGCTTGTTGCCGGCAGCGGCCGGGTCAGCGTGACCCTGCTGGCTGAGCGCTTCCGCATCACCACCGAAACGGTGCGCAGGGACCTTGCCGCCCTCGAAAACGCGGGCACGGTCCGCCGCGTCCACGGCGGCGCCGTTGCGGCAGACCGCTTCAGCACCACCGAAGAAAGCGTCACTGAACGGGCCATCCAGCGGCCGGACCAAAAAATCCGGATCGCCGAAGCCGCCCTTGCCCTGATTCCCCGGAACTCACCCGCCAGCGTCCTGATGGATGGTGGCACCACCACCGAGGTGCTTGCCGACCTGCTGGCCCGCCGCGCCGCCGTCGAACCTTCCGACGGAACGGGCCCCCAGCATGAACTGGTGGTGATCACCCACGCAGTACCCATCGCCAGCAAACTCTCCAACGTTCCCGGCGTTGCCCTGCAGATCCTGGGTGGCCGGGTTCGCGGCCTCACCCAGGTGGCAGTGGGGCAGGCAACGGTAAATGCCGCCGCCCGGATCCGCCCTGACATCGCGTTCATCGGGACCAACGGCATCCACGCCACCTTTGGCGTCAGCACTCCCGATCCTGAAGAAGCAGCCGTCAAGGCAGCCTTCGTCCAGTCGGCACGCCGCATTGTGGTGCTGGCCGACTCCTCAAAGCTGGATACGGAAACCCTGATCCAGTTCGCCTCCCTGAAAGATCTGGACACCTTGATCACAGACAGTGAACCCGGACCTGAACTCGCAGCCGCCCTGGAAGAGGCCGGCGTGGACGTGGTGGTCGCATGATCGTCACCTTCACGGCCAACCCCAGCCTTGACCGCACCGTAGCCCTCCCCGGCCCCCTGGAGCGTGGCGAGGTGCAGCGCGCCGTCTCCGTCCGCCAGGAGTCCGGCGGCAAGGGAGTCAACGTCTCCCGTGCCTTGGTGGCCTCCGGACTTGAATCCCTTGCCGTCCTCCCCGGGGCGGACAGCGATCCGGTCCTGGCCGGCCTGCGTGAAAGCGCGGTGCCCTTCGTTTCGCTTCCCATCGACGAGCCGCTGCGCACCAACGTGGCGCTCACTGAGCCCGGCGGCGTGACCACCAAGATCAACGAACCCGGGCCCGTACTGGATGAGAACCAGCAGGAAGCCCTCATCAAGCTGTTGGTCGAAAGCTCACGCGGCGCCCGCTGGGTGGTCCTGGCCGGCTCCCTGCCGCCGGGATTCCCCACCGACTTCTACGCAACGGTGGCCCACCGCCTGCGTTCCTCCGCCGACGGCGCCGCCCCGCGCATCGCCGTCGACTCGTCCGGCCTGCCACTCGCGGCCGCCCTCACCGGCGGCCCGGAGGGCATGCCTGACCTCCTCAAGCCCAACGCCGAGGAACTGGCCGAGCTGGCCGCAGCTGCCGGCTTCCCACCGGCATCCGGTGACGAGCTGGAAGCGGATCCGGCGGCCGCAGCTGCCGCCGCAGCCGCCGTCGTCCGTTCCGGCGTGGGTGCTGTGCTGGCAACTCTCGGTTCCAAGGGAGCTGTCCTCGTCACGGCTGACGGCGCGTGGCTGGCCACGCACCCGCCGGTCGCCGCGGTCAGCACGGTGGGCGCGGGCGACTCCGCACTTGCCGGCTACCTGCTTGCCCATGGCCGGGGCGCCGCCCCTGCCGACTGCCTTCGTCAGGCGGTGGCCCACGGTGCCGCCGCTGCCTCGCTGCCGGGTTCCACCGTTCCGGCAGTAAACCAAACCACCCCGGATGCCGTAACCATCACGGCCCTTCGAAAGGATTGACAGTGACCCAGCTCATCACCACGGACCTGGTCGAGCTCGACCAGAACCTGGGCAACGCCCCCGAGACGGTGATCCGGCATCTGGCCAGCAAGGTAGCTGCCACCGGACGCGCATCAGAAGTTGAAGGCCTCTTCGCCGACGCCTTTGCCCGCGAGCAGAAGACCGCCACCGGCATTCCCGGCGGCATCGCCATCCCGCACTGCCGCTCGGCTGCCGTCACCGTACCCACGCTCGCCATGGCACGGCTGAACCCGAAGGTGGACTTCGGCGCCAAGGACGGCCCGGCAGACCTGGTGTTCTTTATCGCCGCTCCGGACGGGGCTGACCAGGAGCACCTGAAGCTGCTCTCCAAGCTGGCCCGGTCCCTCATCAAAAAGGACTTCACCGCGGCCCTCCGCAACGCCTCCTCCCAGGCTGAGATCGTGGAACTCGTGGACGGCGCTCTGGCCGACAAGCCTGCCGCCCACGCCGCCGCCGCTCCGGTTGATGCAGTCCCCGTCGGTGCTGCGGTCGGTTCCGGTGCCGGGGCTGTGGGATCCTCCGCCGGCACCGCGTCCGCCGCTTCCCCGGCCGGCCCGGCCACTTCCGGCCCCGCCCGCCTGGTGGCTGTCACGGCCTGCCCCACCGGCATTGCCCACACCTACATGGCAGCAGACTCCCTGGTTGCCGCCGCCCAGGAGATGGGCGTCGACCTGCAGGTTGAAACGCAGGGTTCCTCCGGCGCCAAGCCGCTGGACCCGGCCGTGATCGCCGCAGCTGACGCCGTGATCTTCGCCGTTGACGTGGACGTCCGCGGCAAGGAACGCTTTGCCGGAAAGCCCGTCATCAACGCCCCGGTAAAGCGCGGCATCGATGAGCCGGGCAAGATGGTGCAGGAAGCGCTGGCTGCCGCATCCGATCCCCACGCACGCCGCGTACCGCACTTCGGTGCCGAAGAGCAGGCGGAACAGGAAGCATCGGAAAAGGGTGAACACATCGGCCAGAAGCTGAAGCGTGCACTGCTGACCGGTGTCAGCTACATGATCCCGTTTGTTGCCGGCGGCGGCCTGCTGATCGCCCTGGGCTTCCTCCTGGGCGGCTACAACATCACCAGCGTTGCGGACAAGGTGGTGCTGGCGAACAACTTCGGCAACCTCCCGGAGGGCGGCCTGGCCATCTACCTCGGCGCGGTCCTGTTCAAGATCGGCGCGCTGTCCATGGGATTCCTGGTCCCCGCGCTGGCCGGCTACATCGCCTACGCCATCGCCGACCGTCCAGGCATTGCACCCGGCTTCGTTGCCGGCGCCGTTTCCGGATTCATGGGGGCCGGCTTCCTCGGCGGCATCGTGGGCGGCCTCCTGGCCGGCTACATTGCGCACCTGATCGGAACCTGGCAGGTGCCCCGCTGGCTCCGCGGCCTGATGCCTGTGGTGATCATTCCGCTGCTCGCCTCGATCGTTGCCTCCGGTTTGATGTTCCTGGTGCTCGGCGGACCCATCGCAGGACTCACCACAGCGCTCAACAGCTGGCTGTCCGGCATGACCGGTGCTTCCGCCGTCGTCCTGGGGATCATCCTTGGCCTCATGATGTGCTTCGACCTCGGCGGCCCTGTCAACAAGGTGGCGTACGCCTTCGCCGTGGCCGGCCTGAGCGCCGGCAGCGCAACCAACCAGGCGCCGTGGCAGATCATGGCCACGGTCATGGCAGCCGGCATGGTCCCGCCGCTGGCCATGGCACTGGCCACGGTCCTGGACAAGAAGCAGTTCAGCCTGGCTGAACGCGAGAACGGCAAGGCTGCCTGGCTGCTGGGCGCGTCCTTCATCTCCGAAGGCGCCATCCCGTTCGCTGCTGCCGATCCCCTCCGCGTCATCCCCGCCAGCATGGTGGGCGGCGCACTCACCGGTGCACTCACCATGGCTTTCAATGTGACGTCCCAGGCACCGCACGGCGGTATCTTCGTGTTCTTCGCCATCGGCAACCTGTTGATGTTCGTGATCGCGATCATCGCCGGCACCGTGGTCAGCGCACTGGCCGTGGTGGGCCTGAAGCGCTGGGCAGTCAAGAAGTCCGTTGATACGGTTGAACCGGTTCCCGCAACCGTCTGAGCCGGTTTAGCCACAGACCTTCCCGGCGCTGAAGCATCAGCACGCCGAAAGACAAAGGAGCAAAAATGCCAGAACGCACCGCAACAGTCGCCAGCCGCGTGGGCCTGCACGCCCGCCCGGCCGCCATCTTTGCCGAGGCAGCCGGAGAGTTCGACCTGGACATCACCATTGCCCGTGAGGGCGAGCCGGCCGATGAGGCCATGGATGCCGCCAGCATCCTGTCCCTCATGAGCCTGGGCGCCTCCCACGGCGACGTGGTGGTCCTCCGCGCCGAAGGTGCCGGTGCGGACGACGCACTGGAGCGCCTGGTGCAGATCCTCGAAACGGACCACGACGCCGAGTAGCAGCCACGCTGCCCCAGGCAGCACAACGCCGGCGGCCGCCGTCGGGCTTTCCCTCCCAAGGGATATGCCCGACGGCGGCCGCCTGGTTTTAACCTGCTGCCCACCCGGGCGGGCAGCAGTCACCCGCGTTCAGCGAGCGCCTTCACATCGGCCAGGAGCTTGTCCCACATGCCCTTCGAGTGCGCGGCGGCTTCCTCGCTGGGGTTGTTGTCCTGCGCCAGCGACAACCGGGTGGCGCCACCCTGGTCCTCAAGCGTCCATTCGAGCGTGTGGTAATTCTCCGGTTTGTCCTCCTGCCCGGACAACGGGCTGAAGTGGGTGTGCACCAGTCGCCGTCCGGGTTCAACCGCCAGGATCCGGCCCCTGTCCTGGTACGCCTTCCCCTCCCACTCGCCACGCCAGGTGATGGGGCTTCCCGCTTTCCAGTCCGTCTCCAGCGTGGTCCCGAACATGAACTCCTTCACGGTGGCCGGATCCGTTATCACGTCCCACACACGCTCCGGGCGGGCGTTGATGGTGGCAACGGAGGTGGCCACATGGTTTCCCGGCATGGCTCAGGCTTTTTTCGCCGTGAAGAGCAGGTACTCCCACTCCATCTGGAACGGGGCATCGCCGTGCGCATCCCCAAAGGAATCGGCAAGATCGGTGAGTGCCTTGTCCAGGGCCTTGACCTTGTCCTGGTCCTCGCCCAGGAATTTGTAGACGGAGATGATGGGGCCGTAGTGGGACTTGAAGTACCTGACGAAGTCCGCGGGCTGGTGGAAGCTCGTGACGGCCAGGTTCTGCTTGCGGGTGTGAACGTCGGTGATCCGCCCACCCAGGAGCTCGCGGATATGCTCCTCGCTCCCCCACAGCGGTGAGGGCTGCGCGCCGGGCGGGGGCGGCGGGGCAAAAGGCTTCATGGCGGCGAACATCTGCCCGATGAATCCCTCCGGGGTCCAGCACAGCAAGCCGATGGAGCCGCCGGGTTTGCAAACCCGGACCAGCTCGTCGGCGGCCGCCTGGTGATGGGGCGCGAACATCACGCCAATGCAGGACATCACTGCATCAAACTCCGCATCGCCGAACGGCAGGGCTTCAGCGTCGGCTTCCTGCCATTCCAGGCTGACGCCCCGGTTGGCGGCTTCCTTGCGGCCCGCTTCGAAAAGCTCGGGGGTAAGGTCGCTGGCCACCACCTTGGCGCCCATCATTGCTGCCGGGATGGCCGCGTTGCCGGTTCCCGCCGCCACATCCAGGACCCGTTGACGGGGCTTGATACCGCTGGCCTCCACCAGCACGGCTCCCAGTTCCAGGAGCATCTCGTCGGCAAGGGCCGGGTAATCCCCTGACGCCCACATGGCCCGGTGCTTCTTCTTCAGCTCCCGGTCCGCCTCCACTGCATCGGTCTGCTGGCTCATGTCCGTGCCCCTCTACGTGTCAGGTCCAAATGGGTGACAGCACGCTGTTGGCACAGCGGAGGCTGTGATGCGACTCATTGTGGACGCGATGGGGGCCGGTGTAAAGGCAGGACTGCCGGCGGACCGGGCGCCAAGGCCTTTCCCGGACGTAAGTTTTGGTTGCTGGTCAGGCCGGCTTGCGCGCCCGGGTGGTCTTGGCGGCCGGCTTGGCTTCGGCCTTCGTGCCGGACGCTTTGGTGTCCGACGATTTAGCTGCAGACGACTTCGGCGCCGTTGATTTAGCTGCACTGGACTTGGACGCTGTGGACTTGGACCCGGTGGATTTGGCTGAAGTGGATGTGGACTTCGCTGATGACCTGCCGGCAGGTTTGGCATCGTCCGTGCCGGTCTTCGCTGCCGCCGTCCTGGACGCGGACGTCTTGGCACCGGAGGCTTTGCGTGCGGGTTTGGCAGCCCCGGTTTCCTCGTCCCCGGCCTCTGCTTCGTCGTCGGAATCTCCGCCGGCAGACGCGGACTCCCCGCCGCCACGCTTCCTGTCCAGGCTCCGCTTGAGGGCCTCCATGAGGTCGATGACCTCGCCCTTGCCCCCCTCGCCGGCTTCGGCGCCGAAGGTTTCCTCCGTGTCCAGCGATTCGCCCTGTTCCAGCTTGGCGTCGATCAGCTGGCGGAGCTGCACCTGGTACTCGTCAGTGAAGGAGGCGGGCTCGAAGTCTGCGGCCATGGATTCCACCAGCGCCGCGGACATGTCCCGTTCCTGGGCGGAAATCCTGATGTCGGCCTCCAGTGACGGGAAGCTTGCCTCGCGCACCTCATCGGGCCAGAGGAGGGACTGCAGCACCAGGACATCGTCCTTGATCCGGAGGGCACCCAGCCGGGTCTTCTCCCGGAGGGCGAACTGGACGATGGCCACCCGGTCCGTGTCCTCCAGTGCCCGGCGGAGCAGCACGTAGGCCTTGGGCGACTTGGAATCAGGCTCCAGGTAGTAGCTCTTCTCGAACATCATGGGTTCGAGCTGCTCCGACGGGACAAACTGCACCACTTCGATCTCGTGGCTGTTTTCCGCGGGAATGGACTTGAGCTCATCCTTGGACAGCACCACGGTTCGGCCGTCCTCCTCGAACGCCTTCTCGATGTCCGAGTAGTCCACCACTTCCCCGCAGACCTCGCACCGGCGCTGGTAGCGGATCCTGCCGCCATCTGCATTGTGAACCTGGTGCAGACTGATGTCATGATCCTCTGTGGCGCTGTAGACCTTCACGGGCACGTTGACCAGGCCGAACGCAATGGCACCTTTCCAGATGGCTCTCATTTATACAGTCAACATCAGAGCGGGCCGGAGGTGAAGCCCCGTGGCAGGTAGCCGCGAACGTGTCCGGGTGGCGGGACGCGAACTGACGCTCACCAACCTGGACAAAATCATCTATCCGGAGACCGGCACCACCAAGGCGGACGTGCTGGCCTACTACGCTGCGGTGGCGCACGTCCTGATCCCGGCGGCCGCCAACCGCCCGGCCACGCGCAAGCGGTGGGTCAACGGGGTGGGAACGGCGGAGAAGCCCGGCGAAGTGTTTTTCCAGAAGGACCTGGAGGACTCAGCTCCCGGCTGGCTGCCGCGGGCTGCGATCACGCACAAGGACCGGACCATCCACTATCCAATGGTCAACGATGCAGCCACCCTGACCTGGTTTGGCCAAATCAACTCGCTCGAAATCCACGTACCGCAGTGGCGCGTGGACCCGCACGGCAACCAGCTGAACCCGGACCGGCTGGTGCTGGACCTTGACCCGGGCGAAGGTGCCGGACTGCCGGAATGCCGCGAAGTGGCCCTCCTGGCGCGCGCCATCCTGCAGGACGTGGGCCTGGATTCCGTCCCGGTGACCAGCGGCAGCAAGGGCATCCACCTTTACGCGGCGCTGGACGGGACGCAGACCTCGGAACAGATCTCCGCCTTCGCCCGGGAACTGGCCCGCGCACTCGAGGCCGACCACCCGGACCTTGCCGTCAGCGATATGAAGAAGTCGCTGCGCAAGGGCAAGGTGCTGGTGGACTGGAGCCAGAACAACGCGGCGAAAACCACGGTAGTCCCCTACTCGCTCCGCGGCAGGCCCACGCCCACGGCGGCAGCGCCCCGGACCTGGGAGGAAATCGAGTCTCCCAAGCTGAGGCACCTGGACTACCAGGAGGTCCTGCGAAGGGTGCGGGACGGCAACAACCCGTTCGCCGCCGTCGTCCCCGCTGCAGGTGGTGGAGAAGGTACTGACGCTGCCAGGGAGGAAGCGCACGACGTCGATGGTCGCCTGGGCAAGTACCGCGCCATGCGCGATCCCGAGGCCACGCCCGAACCGTTCGCGGGCATCGCGGCAGGCGGCAACAGCTTTGTCATCCAGGAGCACCACGCCAGCCGCCTGCACTGGGACCTCCGGCTGGAACACGAAGGGGTCCTGGCGTCCTGGGCCCTCCCGAAGGGCGTTCCGGAGCCCGGCGGCAAGAACCACCTGGCCGTCCAGACCGAGGACCACCCCATGGACTACCTCACCTTCCACGGGACCATCCCCAAGGGGCAGTACGGTGCTGGTGAGATGACCATCTGGGATACAGGCACTTATGAGCTGCACAAATGGATCAACGGCAGGGAAGTCATCGTCACCCTGACCGGGTCGGAAGGCGGCGGGCTGGGCGGCAGCAAGAAGGTGGCACTCATCCACACCGGTCGCGGGCAGGGCAAGGACGCGGAAAACCAATGGCTCATCCACCTGATGGACCAGGACCACACGGGCGGCCGACGGCGGTCCGCGGCTCCGCCGGTCCAGGAACCGTCGCAGGACACCGGCGAAAAGGAGCCTGCCGCGGTCCCCGAGCCAGCCGACAGTGCTCCCGCCGACCCACTGGAATACGCTCCCATGATGGCAACCTCCGGGACCATTGCCGACCTCCAGGGCAGCGCCTGGCAGTACGAACTCAAGTGGGACGGCGTCCGGGCCCTCCTGGTGGCGGACAGGGAAAAGGTCAGGATCTTCTCCCGCAACGGCAACGACGTCACCAGGACCTACCCCGAGTTGACGGACCGGGACTCCTGGCCAGGGCAGCCGTTCGTTGCTGATGGCGAGATTATCGCCCTCGGGCCCGGTGGAAGGCCTGACTTTGGCCTGCTGCAGGGGCGGATGAAACTCACCCGGGCGGCCGACGTCGCCCAAGCCCGCACCTCGATCCCGATCCAGCTGATGCTGTTCGATCTCCTCTTCGACAACGGGAAGGACCTCCGGCCCCTGCCGCTCAGTAACCGGCGGCAGCGGCTCGAAGACTTCTTCCGGCCCTCCGATTGCCCGGTGGACCTGTCCATGGTGCTGGAGGAACCGGTTGAGCTCCTCATGGAAAGCGCGCAGGAGCTTGGGCTTGAAGGCGTCATGGCCAAGCGGACTGACAGCCGGTACGTGAGCGGCCAGCGGACACGAACCTGGATCAAGCTCAAGACGGAGCAGACCCAGGAAGTGGTGGTGGGCGGCTGGCGGCCGGGAAAGGGCGGGCGCCAGGACACTGTGGGATCGCTGCTGGTGGGCATTCCCGACGGCGGCAAGCTGCAGTACGTGGGGCGGGTCGGCTCCGGTTTCAGCACCCGGGAGCTTACGGAACTGCGGCAGACGCTGGAACGCCTCGGCCGGAAGACCTCACCCTTCCATGAAGTCCCCCGCCCGGACTCTGCCGACGCCCACTGGGTGGCACCGGAGTTGGTGGGCGAGGTGACGTACAGCGAGTGGACGGGGCCGGGCAGGCTGAGGCATCCGCGGTGGCGGGGCTGGCGGGTGGACAAGGACCCGTCGGAGGTGGTCCGGGAAGGCTGAGGTCTTCGCGGTTTTCGAGGCGCGCTTTACGCTGACACGCAAATTACCTGGCGCCTGCCACATTCGGCTGGCCCAGGTAATTTGCGGGTGTTGGTGCCGTGTGCCGTCTACGAGGAGTGCGGCATCTGGGGGCGGCCGGTGCGGTGGACCGCCGTCACTGCGGCTTCGTGTCCCATCCGGCCGTGACCGGCGCCCTGGTCCTTGGGGTGCCGCCGCTTGCCCATGCCGTCCGGCCACCCGCCCTGCTCCGCCAGGGGGACGGGCCCGGTTGCCGGGAGGCCGGGCGCCACCGGGGTATCCATGGCTGCGGCAAGGTGGTTGGCGACCTCAGGCCTGATGTGGGACTGGCTGGACTCTTCACCCATTTTGTACTTCCCTTCTTTCCTTCGTTCTTCCTTGAAACGAAACGCCAATGAAAGCGCCCGGGCGCGCGTGGACTACTGCCCGGAAAGAGGTGTGTTCATCGCTCTACCATAGGCACGTCGGAGGCTCCTGTGAACCCCTTCCAAGGATGGTGGCCGCCGTCACTTTCAGGGCGGGTTCCCCGGCAAAAGGGACCCTCAAACGGGCCGGTTTGGAAAATTTTTGGGATCGACGCCATCGATCAGCCTGCTTCCCAGTGACAGCGCGGGAAAACGGGACAAAAAATTTCCCGAAGGAGGCCCTAATCGGGCCCAAAAGGGACCATAGTACGCGATGGAACTGTGGGACGCTATGGGATTTCCCGTAAAATTGAAGGCCTGCCCGGAGCGGGGCAGCTACAAGTCGCAAGCAAATGACCTCCACAGGAGTTGCCCAAATGCCCACAGACCGAAGCAGGACCGACTCTTCAGCAGGCGCCACAAACGCCCGCGGAACCGACCCGGCAGCCCCCACGGCTGCCAAGAAGCCCAGGCTGCTGCCCCGGCGGCGCCTCAAGGAATCCGATGTCAACGTGGTTGACCAGCCCATGCTTAAGAAGGCGCTGGGCGGAACCATCGTGGGCAACACCATGGAATGGTACGACGTAGGCGTTTTCGGCTACCTCATCACCACCATGGGCCCGGTGTTCCTCCCGGAATCCGATCCCACCACCCAGACGCTGTTCCTGCTGGGAACCTTTGCCGCCACCTTCATCGCCCGTCCCCTGGGCGGCGTGATCTTCGGCTGGCTGGGCGACAAGATGGGCCGCCAGAAGATCCTGGCCACCACGCTGATGATCATGGCGGCCAGCACGTTCGCCGTCGGCCTCCTGCCCGGATACGCCCAAATCGGGCTGTGGGCAGCAGCATTGCTGGTGCTCCTCAAGGTCGTCCAGGGCTTTTCCACCGGCGGCGAGTACGCCGGGGCCACCACGTTCGTCAGCGAGTACGCTGCTGACAAGCGCCGCGGATTCTTTGCCAGCTTCCTGGACCTGGGCAGCTACTTGGGCTTCGCCATCGGTGCCGCCCTGGTGTCCGTCCTGCAGCTGACCCTGGGCCAGGACACCATGGAGGACTGGGGATGGCGCATCCCGTTCCTGGTTGCCGGCCCGTTGGGCCTGATCGCCGTCTACTTCCGGAGCAAGATCGAGGAGTCGCCGCAGTTCCAGGCCACCCTTGACGCCCAGGAAGAGAATGCAAAGAACGCATCCGCGGGTGAAACGGCCACGGCCAAGGGACCGGTAGGGATCGTCAAGGCCTACTGGCGCCCCATCATTGTTGCCATGGTGGTTGTTGCCGCTGCCAACACGGCCGGTTACGCGCTGACGTCCTACATGCCCACTTACCTGACCGAGTCCAAGGGCTACGACGAAGTGCACGGCACACTGCTGACGATTCCCGTCCTGGTGGTCATGAGCCTTTGCATCCCGCTGACCGGCAAGCTCTCCGACCGGATCGGCCGCCGCCCCGTACTCTGGATCGGAGCCATCAGCACGATCGTCCTGGCCATCCCCGCGTTCATGCTGATCGGTATCGGCCAGATCTGGTCCACTCTTGCCGGCCTTGCCCTGGTTGCCTTCCCCGTCACCTTCTATGTGGCCAACCTGGCGTCGGCACTGCCGGCCCAGTTCCCCACCTCCAGCAGGTACGGTGCCATGGGCATTGCCTACAACTTCGCGGTGGCCATTTTCGGCGGGACCACCCCGTTCATCGTGGCCGCGCTGATCAGCGCCACCGGCAACGACATGATGCCTGCTTACTACCTGATGGCCACCTCCCTGGTGGGCGCCATTGCCATCTACTTCCTGAAGGAATCCGCCAACCGCCCGCTCCCAGGATCGATGCCGAGCGTCGACACCCAGGCAGAGGCGAAGGAACTGGTGGCGACCCAGGACGAGAACCCGCTGATCAACCTGGACGAACTGCCGTTCGAAACCCAGGACGGCACCGACCCCCACGCACACCGCGGGGTTCCGGCCGGGGCATAGTTCCCGCGGCCCGGGCACTCTTGTAGCCCACGCTCACAGGCCCGCCCCGCGTGCTTCCTTGGGACGCATACGGGGCGGGCCTTTGCGTGCTTGCCGGATGTCCTCTTATGACTGACGGCATGTTACGGTGCGCGGGATGCGGTGATACGTTCGCAAGGGCCCTCGGGCTGCAGTAGATCAACGAAACAGGACAGGTCCGGACATGAAGCGCGTAAGGGAGCAGGTACGCGCGCTCCACCGATTGGAACCTGCCAACGGCGACCACCTTGCCGCGCTCCGCGTGGCCATCAGCGTTGCTGTCCCCTCGCTGCTCCTGCTGGCCGCCGGCCGCACCGACCTCATGATCTACGCCGTCTTCGGCGCGCTCACCGGCATGTACGGCCGCTCCGAACCGCACCAGCTCCGGCTCCGCCACCAGGGCCAGGGCGCCCTGGTGCTGCTCACGGGCGTAGCCGTGGGAGTAATGCTGTCCATCAACCACATCCACTCCTGGTGGCTGGTGGCCGTGGAAGCCACCCTGGCAGGAGTTGGCTCCGTGTACGCGGACAGGGTACGGCTGAAACCCAATGGGCCCTTCTTCGGAATCCTCGCCCTGGGCGCCTGCGCGTCCGTTCCCACCGCGGTCCCCTGGTACACGGCCATGCTCATCGCCGTGGCATCATCGGTGTTCTCCATCCTGATCGGGTTCAGCGGCTGGATGCGCAGAAGGTCCTGGGAACCTGGTGCTGCCAGGCAGGTGCCGCGACTCTCAGCGGCAAGGCACCGCGAGCTGGTCATCCACGCTGCACGGTACGTACTGGCGGTGGGTGCTGCCGGGACAGTGGGCGTCCTCAGCGGCACCGGCCACCCGCACTGGGCCATGGCTGCGGCTGCCGTACCCCTGGCCGGAGCAGACCTGCCCAGCAGCGTCAGGCGGGGCATCCACCGCATCGTGGGCACGCTATTGGGACTGGCGGTCACCGCCGTCGTAATCATTCCCGGGCCCTGGACCCTGGCGGCCCTCGATCCGGCGCTGCAGGAGCCCGTGCACCGCGCGGCTGTGCTGGCCCTGCTGGTGATCCTTTTCCAGTTCGCCACTGAACTGTTCATGACCAGGCACTATGGCCTGGCCATGGTCTGGTTCACCCCGGTCATCCTGCTCATGACCCAGCTGGCGTCCCCCATCGAACCGGGGATACTCATCACCGAGCGTGCGGTCGAAACGCTGGTTGGCGCGGCGCTCGGAATCCTGGTGGTAGTGGCTGTCCGCAGGTCCGGTTCACGGCCTCGGAAGGGTCTTCCGGGACGGCAGTCCGCGCGCGCCGCCCTACTTCGGCTTCCGCGCCGGGCCGGCCATTAGCCGCGCCGGAGCCACCTTGGCCAATGCCGCCACCACCTTGTAGCGCTTGGACGGGATGGACACAGCCTTGCCGCGTTCGTTGTCCGCCAGGCCCTCGCTGACCACCCGCTCCGCGCGCAGCCAGGTCCAGGACGGGGCCACCGATTTGTCCATTCCCATCCGGTCGTGGAACTCGGTATGGGTAAAACCGGGGCAGACGGCCGTGACCTTGATGCCGCGCTTGCGGTAGGCCAGGTTTGCCCACCGGCTGAAACTCACCAGCCAGGCCTTCGCAGCCGAGTACGTGCCCCGGGGCAGGAACGCGGCCACGCTGGCCACATTGATGATCCTGCCCTCCCCACGCTCCAACATGCCCTTGAGGGCCGCGTGGGTGAGCACCATGGAGGTTTCCGCATGCAGCTTCAGGTGGCTCCTCTCCTCCGCTGCGTGATTGTCCTCGAAGTTGTGCAGCAGGCCGATTCCGGCGTTGTTCACCAGGATCCCCACCGGCCGCGTGGCATCCTCGAGGCGTTCGACGACGGCGGCGACGTCGTCGTCCTGGGTCAGGTCAGCGGGAAGCACCTCAGCGGTGACCCCGTACCGCCGCCGGAAGTCCTCGGCTGTTTCAGCAAGCCGGGAAGCGTTGCGCGCCACCAGGACCAGGTCATGCCCCTGGGCGGCGAGCTGCTTCGCGAATTCGTGGCCCAGACCGGCGCTGGCGCCAGTGACGAGTGCTGTGGTTCGGGTGCTGGTTGGCGTCATGCTGCAAGCCTAGCCAGAGAGATGGCGTCATGGACCGGTAGGCTGGTGCCGCCGGTGACTGGCCGGTCTGCTGCCGTGAAGGGGGAACCATGGAACAGCAAGCATCCGGGGCGCTCGGATTCCGTGAAGTGGACGGGGACGGGAACCCGGTGCCGCCTGAGGCGGAAGGCTCGAAGGCGATGGGGACGAAACGGTCATGGGCCTCGCCCAATCCCTTCATTGTGGTGTTATGGCTGCTGGCTGCCGGCATGATTTGCGGTGGAGCGTCGGCGTTGCTGAACAACCCCATGTCTGTGGCCATGGGAGACCGGGCCACCTTCGACTACTTCGTCTTCGCGTTTGCCCCGCAAGGGATTTCCGGCGGGACAGCCATCTTCTTTGCCCTGCTGTTCTGGCATGCCTGGCACTGGCAGCGCAGGCGCGGCTGACCGGAAAACGCATCCCCGGCAGGGGCTCCACGCCGCACTCTTGGCTGTTCCGACTTGTGCATCAAATAATAAGCATGCTTTGCTTATGGGGATAAATGAACCTCCGCAAGCAGTTCGCGGCGGTGCTGCCAACGCTGGCGGTTCCGTGAAGAAGCCCAAGGAAGAACATAATGACCACCGCAATGGAACACCAACTGCCTGCGTTTGGGGAGCGCACCGAGGCAGCCGGGCAGCTCATGTCCGCCACCGTACCGGTGGACGCCGGCTTGCTGATGACCCTGAATTCCCGCATGCATTGCCGTACGCCAATGCAGCGCGTTGACCCCGACGAGCTTCCGGTCCGGCAGCCCGTGTACGTGGACGGGAACTCCGTCATTGCCCTGCATCCCGGATCCGTTCCGGAGAGCGTGGTCACCTACCGCTGCGCCTGCGGCTTCACCATCGATGACCCCGGGACCGCCATGACAGTCAGCGACGAGGCTCTCGCCAGCTAACCGGCTCCCGGCTTGGCTTTGAGGCCCCGCAGGCTGCACGGCTTGCGGGGCCTCGCCGGCCGCCTGGACCCCCCGTCCGGCTCAAGCCCGGCTGCCCAAAGACTGCGCGCTAGTGCCCCGCGAGTACCCTGGCTTCCTCCACCGCGCGGCGGGTGTCTGCCAGGACCAGGTCGGCATTGATGGCCTCTGCTGCGCGAAGGCCGGCGGCGGCCGCGGTCATGACCTGCGCGGACACGTCCGTGGCGTTGCCGGCGGCCCATACGCCGGGGCAGGATGTCCGGCCGCTTTCATCCGTCTCCAGGCGCGTCCCCGGGCCCTCCCGGAGCGCAGCCGGCTCCAGTCCCAGACGCTGGAGCATGTTGGCCTTGCTGATGGTTTCGGGACTGACCACCAGCACGTCCAGGGCCACTGTGGCGCCCGAGTCCAGGGTGGCGCCGGCCAGCTGGTCGTCCCGGACCTCCAACGCGCGGACCTTTCCCTCCGCCACCTGGACCGAACGTGCAGCCAGCTGTTCCGCCTGGCCGGCGCTGAGTTCCAGGGCATCGTTCAGCAAGAGGGTCACGTCTGGACTCCACTGCCGGAACGTCAAGACCTGCAGGACGGAGTGGGAGTCGGCTGCCAGGACCCCGATCTTTTGATTCCGGATTTCCCATCCGTGGCAGTAGGGGCAATACAGCACGTCCCGCCCCCACCGGTCGGCGACGCCGGGAAGGTCGGGCAGCTCATCCACGATCCCGGAGGCGATCAGGAGCCGGCGTGCAGTCCGGGTGGAACCGTCGTCCATGGCCAGGACAAATTGGTCTTCGCCGCGGCTGGCCGACCGGACGAAACCGGAAGCCGTGGCCCCGCCATACCTCGCCAGCTCTCAGCCCTGCCGGTCCCCCGCCGATGATTGCCACATCAAATACGCCGTGCTGGTCTTCCATGGTGAAGGCCTACCCGCGGCTGCCCGGGGAATAACGAAAGCGCCGGCTCCCGTCAGGGCACCCTCAACGCTCCGGCCAGTCCACGAATTGTTCGTAGCCTTCGTGCTTGCGGAGGTAGCTGGAAATGAACGGGCAGTGCGGGATGATGCGCTTGCCCGTTGCCACCACGTCATCCAAGGCAAAGTGCGCCAGGACCTTCCCCAGCCCCTGGCCTTCAAAATCCTGGCCGGTCTCGGTGTGGGTGAAATCGATGTGCCCTGGAAGATCGTGGAAGAAGGCCTTGACGGCCAGCCTGCCGTCCACCAGGAGTTCGTACCGGTGCTGTGTGTCATTGCGCCGCAGCGAGACATTTGCGGTGAACTTGTCCTCAGCGGACGTGGTGTTCTCGGTCATGGTTCGACACTGGCACTACTTCAGTCCACTGGCAATGGTCCTTCGGCCATGGCGGCGCCGGTACGGTGCGGTGCGCCGCAGCGGAAAACCGCCGAGCAAAAGGATCGCCACGCAAAAGCAGACCGTGCCGGCTGCCAGCAGTCCCAGTGACAGTCCACTGAGTGCGGCGTCGGCCACGGGGATGAAGACCACCACGACGGCGGCCCCCGCCGTGGCGGGCCTGCAGCGCATGGTGATGGGCGCCGTCGTCCGTTCCTCCAGTCCGCCAAAGGCTACGGCCACCGGCAGGAGCAGGAGGACCAGCGCCAGGACCACCAGTGGACGTGACCACCACCATTCGGCGCTGCCGGAGCTGGGTTTGGGGATCGGCGCCAGGAGCAGTAGCCCGGACATCCCCACCAGCAGCGGCAGGTGCCACAGATACACAGTTAACGATCTGCTGCCGGCCAGCACCAGCATCCGTCCGATCCACGGGACCCCGGCCAGCGGCGCCAGGACCGGACGCGCCAGTTCCATCGCGGCCAGTTGCGGCACGGCCAGGATCACCAGGGTCAGGTTGGGCGGGTTGAGGTTCACCAGCATGTTTCCGCGATACAGCCCCAGCCCGGTCACGAGTCCCAGCAACAGGTGCGCCCCCACAGCGATGCCCAGCAGCTCGGAACGGGAAAGACGGGAGAGGCAGCCGTCGGCAGCCAGGAAACCCAGTTGCTGCACCGCGCACCACACGAACACCAGATTGGCATTGGCAAGGTCCGGCAGGACCCCGCGCAGGCAATCCACGGCAACCACCAGCCCGGCCAGCAGGCAGAAGGACAGCCAGGGCGCCCGCGCATACAGTGCCGCCAGGACGGGAATGTTCAGCTGCGCCGCGAGGTAGGCGGCCAGGAACCACAGGGGCATGGCCGCCCCTGCCGCCATGAGCTGTACCACCCGCCGGTCGACGCCGCACGCGGCCGCCACGGATAGCCCCACCACCATTGTTGCCAGCAAGGGGGTGGCCGGGCGGAGGAGGCGCAGGAGCCGGGCGCGGATGAACTGGGCGGCCGTGCCCCCGCTTGCTTTGAGCCGGCGCCAGGACTGCAGCCCGGTCACGCCGCCGGTGACGAAGAACAGGGGCATGACCATGAAGATCCAGATGATGGGCTCGAACCAGTTCTGCTGGGCAAGGGTGTTCTCTGTGGTCACGGTCCCGTCGGGGTGAAGGACCGGGCTAACCATCATGGAGTGGCCCACCACCACCAGCGCCAGGCACATGAAACGGACAAGGTCGATGGCCGGATCACGGTCCGCCGTGTCCTCCCCGGTTCCTGTCCCCCGCCCTGCTGTGCTGCGCATGGGACCTACAACGACTCGACGCTGCCCACGGCACTATTGTGCCCCTGTTGCCTGCGCGGGTTTAAGGACTTATGCCCCTTCTGCCGCTACTGAAGCACTGCCAGCAGGCCGGCGACGACGGCGAGCAGCGGCATGGTGCCCTGGGTTGCCGCGGCGCGGAGGTACTTGCGGCCAGTGAACGCCAGGACGGCGGCCGCCAGCAGCATGGAACCGCAGCAACTGAAGATCAGGGTCCAGCCCGCCACGGCCGGCGAAGATCCCGCACCGGCAGACATAACGAGCCCCACGCCAATGAACGCCCCCACGGCCAGGAACAGGTTGTAGAAGCCCTGGTTGTACGCCAACGGCTTTGTGGACTCGGCATCTGCCTGGGAGGCGATCCCGAAGCGTTTCCAGGTGGCGGGCCGGGTCCAGGTAAGGGATTCCATGGTGAAGATGAAGACGTGCAGCGCGCCGGAAAGGAAGGCAAAAAGAAGGGAGACCAGGACCATTGCTTGATCCTAGCCTCCCGTTCATGGAAGTTTCCGTTCCCGCTACCTCGCCAGCGTTGCCAGCGTGGTGGCGGCGAAGCCCTTCGCCGATTCGTTCCACAGAGCCAGCAGGCCCTGCAGGTTTTCGCCGTCGGCACGGTGCGCGGGAAGCTGGTCCTGGAGGGTGGCCAGCACGCCCGTCCGCAGCTCGGTGTTGAAGTTGACCTTGCCAACGTTCATGGCCGCGGCCTTGACCAGCTCTTCAGCCGGGATGCCGGAGGCGCCATGGAGTACCAGCGGGATGTGGATCCGCGCGGCAATGTCCTGCAAGACGTCCCAGCGGATTTTCGGCTCGCCCTTGTACTTGCCGTGGACGTTGCCCACCGCGACGGCCAGCAGTTCAGCGCCGGTGCGGGACACGAAGTCCTCCACCTGCGCGGAGTCGGTCAGGCCCGCGACGTCGACGCCGGGCTGGCCGGCCTCGAAAGCGCGGTCCTCGTCGCCTGCCAGGCCACCGAGTTCGGCCTCGAGCACCACGTCGGAACCCAGCAGGGCACGGGCAGCCTGGACCAGCGCAATGTTGTCCTCGTAAGGCAGGGACGAACCGTCGGCAAGGACGGAATCCGCCCCTGCCCGGACGGCGTCGGCCATAACGTGGAGGTCTGAGGCGTGGTCAAGCTGCACCGCGACGGGGACCGTGGCGG
The DNA here is from genome assembly GCF_059414985.1 of Arthrobacter sp. SAFR-044. Lineage (NCBI taxonomy): Bacteria > Bacillati > Actinomycetota > Actinomycetes > Micrococcales > Micrococcaceae > Arthrobacter > Arthrobacter sp. SAFR-044. The sequence continues at coordinate 23,500 of NZ_JBPFDN010000021.1, forward strand.
CGTCGGCCAGGCCACGCAGCGCCGAGATGAGCCGGAGGCCGTTGGCGGTGGCGGCGGTCTTGGGTGCCACCAGCAGGATCACGCCCGTGCCGGATTCCTCGGCGGCGCCCACCACGGCCAGCGCGGTGGTGAAGTCGTAGCAGGTGAAGGCCGGCACTGCGGAACCCTGCTGGAGGGCGGAGGTGACCAGGTGGTCCAGGCGGGTTTGCATCAGGCGCCCAAACCTCCCACCAGGATCCAGGCGACAAAGGTCAGCAGGAAGCCGGCCACGCCCAGGATGGTGGTCAGGACGGTCCAGGTCTTCAGGCCGTCGGAGACGGTGAGGCCGTAGTAGCGCACCACCACCCAGAAGCCGGCGTCCGTCACGTGGGACAGGCCCAGGGCGCCGAAGCCGATGGCGATCACGATCACGGCAATCTGTGCCGGGCTGTAGCCGCCGCCACTGACCGCTGCCGACAGCAGGCCGGTGGTGGTCACGATGGCAACGGTGGCCGAACCCTGGGCGGCGCGCAGGGCCAGCGAGATGATGAAGCCGAGCAGCAGCAGCGGAACGCCGAGGGTGTCCAGGGTCTTGGACAGCGCGGAGCCGATGCCGGAGACCTGCAGCACGTTGCCGAACACGCCGCCGGCAGCCACCACCATCAGGATGGAGGCGATGGGAGGCAGGGAGCCTTCGAAGATCTCGCCGGTTTCCTTGAAGGACCAGCCGCGACGGACGGCCAGCAGGAAGAAGGACAGCGCCACGGCCACCAGCAGGGCCAGGAACGGGTTGCCGATGAAGGCTGCGAGGCCGTACAGAGGATGGGACTTGGGGAGGATGAGGGTGCCGACGGTACCGAGCAGGATCTGCACGATGGGTGCTGCGATCAGGAAGATGATCAGGCCCGGCCGCGGCGGAGCAATGGCGGCGGCACCGGGACCGTCATGGCCCACTTTGACCAGTGACTTGGAGCCGAACTCCTCCACCTGGGCCTTCACGGCCGGCAGCAGCTCATAGTCCTTGCGGTTCATGATGGACGCAACCCAGTAGGACAGGAAGCCCAGGGGCACGCAGATCAGCAGCGAGATCAGGGCGATGAGCCCGATATCGGCGCCGAGCACGCCCGCACCGGCCACGATTCCCGGGTGCGGCGGAACAGCGACGTGGATGGCGAGCATGATGCCGGCCATGGGGAGGCCGAACTTCACCGGGTGGACCTTGGCGATTTTGGCGAAGGCGTACACGATGGGCACCAGCACGATGATGCCCACCTCGAAGAAGACGGGGATGGCCACCAGGAAGCCGACGGCAGTGAGGGCCACAGCCACGCGGCGCGCCCCCAGCTTGCGGGTGAAGTGGTCCGCGAGGGACTGGACGCCGCCGGACACCTCGATCATGCGGCCCAGCACGGCGCCGAGCGCGATCAAAATGGCCACCTTGCCCATGGTGCTGCCCACACCGCTGGAGACCACGGTGAAGATGTCCTGCAGCGGGATGGTTGCTGCCACGGCCACCAGGATGCTGACGGTGAGCAGGGCCACGAAGGCCTGGATCTTGAAGCGGATGATCATCACGAGCAGGATGGCGATGCCCACCGCTGCGATGGTGAGCAGTACCGGGGTGCCCAGCTCAACGGCGGGCTTGATGGCCGGGGCATCGGCCGCCCGCTGCAGCAGCGGGCTCATCAGGTGGTTCACAGGGGGATGTCTCCTTTGACGTGCCGGTCCCGGGGCAGGGCGGCATCAGGGAATGGTGGGGTGGGGCATAAACGCTGCGGGAATGCGCCGGCAACGCTGGGAGGTACGACGACGGCGGAGGGGGGACCGCCGTCGTCGTACCTTTTGCCGCGAGGGCAGGAGGGGTGGCTTACTTGGTGCGCTTGGCGGGCGCGACCACCTTGATGACGGCGGAGTCATCGGCGGCGGCGAGGCCCTGGGCCTGGCCCAGCAGGTAGAGCTGTTCGGCGGCGGCGGCAACGGGGGCTGCCAGGCCGGCGGCGCGGGTGGCCTTGCCCACGATGCCCATGTCCTTGACGAAGATGTCCAGGCGGGAGAGGACCTCGGCTCCGTCCTCGTTGTAGGCCTCGAGGATGCGGGGGCCGCGGTTGGAGAGCATGAAGGAACCGGCAGCGCCGGCTTCCAGGGCGGCGAGGGTCTTGGCCTGGTCCAGGCCAAGGGCGTCTGCCAGGGCCAGGGCCTCGGCGGCGGCGGCGATGTGGACACCGCAGAGGAGCTGGTTGACGGTCTTCAGGGCCTGGCCGTCGCCGGGGTTGTCGCCCACTACAGTGAGCGTGGAGGCGAGCAGGTCCAGGGTGGGGGCGGCCTTTTCGCGGGCTTCGGGGGAAGCGCCGACGACGATCAGCAGGTCGCCTTCGCCGGCGCGCTTGGGGCCGCCGGACAGCGGCGCGTCCACCAGGTCCACGCCGTATTCGGCCAGCTTGGCGACCGTGGCGGGGATGGCGTCGGTGCCCACGGTGCTGCCGAGGATGACGACGGCGCCGGGCTCCAGCACGGAGGCCACGCCGTTCTCGCCGAAGAGGACATCGTTGAGCTGTTCGCCGTTGCGGACGGCCAGGAGCACTGCGTTGGCGCCCTTGGCGGCGTCACGGGCGGTGGTGAAGGTGGCAATGCCGGCTTCGCGGGCGAGCTCCAGGCGGGGCTCTGCGATGTCGAAGCCGTGGACGGTCAGCTGCGAGGCCAGGCGCGTGGCCATCGGCAGGCCCATGGCGCCGAGCCCCAGGACGGTGACGGTGTAGTTGCTGGTCATGGTGTTCTCCATTGAATTCTTGCGGTGGTGGAAATCAGAATTTTTTGCTGAGCTTGCGGGTGACCTGGGCGAGTGAATCGTCGTCGCCCACGTTGCCGGCAAAGACGATGTACGGGATGCCCTTCGCGGGGCCGTCCACTGGTTCCCAGAGGCTGACGATGCCTGGCAGCATCGGGCCCCGGACGATAGCGTGGCGAATCTCCAGGCCGTGGGCTGCCACGTCCGAGGACGTGATGCCGCCCTTGGCGATGACGAACCGCGGCGGGAAGGTCTTCAGGGTTCGGTTGACCACGTCCACGACGGCGGCGGAGACGGTCCGGGCGATCCGCAGGCTTTCGGCGGGATCGTCGGTCTTGATGAGCAGGCGGCTGGTGTGGACGATGACGTCGCCGATGTGGAGGGCCTCGACGACGGCGTCCACGGTCTGGTCCAGGTGGGCCTTGGCTTCATTTTCCTCGCCGAGGAGTTTCTCGACGTCGATCTCGATGATCCGCGCGGCGCTGTGTTCCGCGGTGAGGACGTTGAGCTGGCGCGTGGTAAGGCCGACGTGCGAGCCCACCACGATCAGGCCGCCGGCCTCTGATGGGGTGTTGCCCTCGTACGCTTCTTCGGCGGTCAGCGCGGTGCGGACTTCCTGGCCGATGCGGCCGCGAACGAACGGCGGCCCCACGCGGTACAGGAGCTTCTTGCCGCGGCGCTCGGCTTCTTCCAGCCCTAGGGCGAGGGCGCGGAAGTCGTTCTCGGTGACGATGTCCGCGACGATGGGGGTTGAGTTGGTGGCCGGCTCGATGGCGTCCGCGATGGCCTTGGCGGAGATGGCAGGGTCCTGGGCGGATGATCCGGCGCGGATGATGTTGAGGTCCAGGACGATGACGGAGTCCGCGGGGAACCGGCCCTGTGATTTCTCCGCGATGTAATCAGCCATGACGGAGGTGCTGAAGCCGAAGGAAGCGTCCTTGGCGAACTCGGTCTCGGAAACGGGGACCAGGGTTCCCTTGGCGTCACCGGTGCCGCGCATGTGGTGGACGCCGCCAACGGTGAGGCGGCCGGCGTCGGGGAAGGCGGGGACCAGGACGACGCCGTCGGTCTTTTCACCGCTGACCTCGGCGACCGTGGCTGCGATGACGTCCGGTTCCAGGGGGAAGTGGCCTCGGAGGGTGGAATCGCTGCGGCTGACGAAGCCCAAGCGGACGCCTGCATCGGAGGCTGCCGCCAGGGCGTTGCGGACCACTTCCTCGTTCCGGGCTGCCGCTTCGGCGGGGTCAAGGCTTCGGGTGTTGGTCAGGACATACACGGCGGGCTTGCCCTGGGCAAAAGCCCACGTGAAATCTTCCACTTCCCAGCGGGTGAGCACGGGCAGGTCTGCCACGGACTGCGTGCCGGTGGGGTCGTCGTCGAGCGCTACCAGGACGCGGGGAACCGCAGCGTTGGAAGCTGCGAGGGAGGCCGCAACCACGCCGGCGGGAATCTCAAGGTCTGCCGGATAGGCGGCCAGAACGTCTGCTTCAAGCGTCACAGTGCACTCCGTTGTGTAGCGATCCGGGCTCGCGGATCCTGATGTAAAGGTAACTGTAAGATGTCTGACATCTTGCATTTAAAAATTAGTGTGGCACACAGCATACGGACGCGCAAGTACACTTGTCTGACATATCCGCCAGGCGTCGGCCGGAAAGAGTGATCGGGGGCAACATGGCAAGGAAGTCACTGGTGGGCGTGGTGGCCGACGAGCTGCTGGACCGCATCATTGAAGGCGAGTTTCCGCCCGGTTCGATCGTCCCCGGCGAGCATGAGCTGAGCGCGCGCCACGAAGTCAGCCGCATGACCGTGCGTGAGGCGATGAAGACACTGCAGGCCCAGCGCATCCTCAGCGTGGAGCGCGGCAGGGGAACCTTCGTCAATCCCTTGAGCCGCTGGGCCTCGCTGGAAGCCGTACTCCGGGCCGCGTCCGAGGGCAAGAACGACGCCGACGCCTCCATCCAGCTCATCGAGCTGCGCCGGATGCTCGAAACGGGCGCCTGCGAACTGGCCGCGGGACGGATTGCTGAAGAAGACATTACGGCGCTCTTCAACTACATTTCGGCGATGAAAGCCGCCCACAGCATCAACGACGTCGCGGCCTTCGTGGAAGCAGACCTTGCCTTCCACGACGTCATCCTGCGCGCGTCCGGCAACGTGTTCGTCTCCGTCCTCTTCGAGCCGCTGCACCGCGTGCTGGAAAAGCGCAGGACCGAGACCTCGGCAGTTCCGGCGATCCAGGAGCACGCAATCGGACACCATCAAAACATTGCCGAAGCCCTGGAGTCCCGCGACGCCGGCCGGTCGCGGCAGGCCATGGATGCGCACATGCAGCAGACGCTCGACGATCTGAGGCAGCTGGTCCTGGAAGCCAAGTAGCCCGTTGTCCTTGCGGTCTTGATTGGCCCGGGGCCCTGTTCAACGCTCCCGCAGTCCTACTAGGCTTCAGGGACGGCCCGCAACCGGGAGCATCGACGATCACGAGGAGCGAAGTTGTCCAACCACACGTACAGCATTTCTGAAATTGTCGGCACCTCCACCCAGGGTGTGGACGACGCCGTCCGCAACGGAATTGCCCAGGCTTCCAAGACCCTGCGGAACCTCGACTGGTTCGAGGTCAAGGAGGTCCGCGGCCACCTTGAGGACGGGAAGATCGCGGACTGGCAGGTCACCATCAAGATCGGCTTCCGCCTGGAAGAACACTAACGCCAGACACGACTGACCCGCAGCCAACATGTCCTTGAAGTTGGCTGCGGGTCAGTCGTGCTTTACGCCTAGTTTGCGGTGCCGGGGCTGCGCCGCCGCCAGACGGTGGGCACACCGTCGAAGGCCGGGAAGACATGGCCCTCGAAGAAGGACAGGACCGTGTGCGGGTCGAGGTCCGGGCTCCAGAGGCCGGAGACCGGGCAGTGCGAACCGGTGGCGGTGGAGGCGGCGCCGGCAGACGTCTGGCGCTCCTTCAGCAGGGCGATGCGTTTCATCGTTGAGACCATCCTGGGGTGATAAGAACTGGCAGGGAAAACTGGTACTCCCACCCTAGGAAAGGCCCGGTCCGCCACCAATGGGCGGCTGGCCAGAATCACTCCACTGCGCTGGACGAATGTACAGTGGCACGGCAGTCCAGGTACTGCTCAGCCCGCCGCGCCGCCGCTTTCGGCCACCGCGGCCGGGTCCCGCTCCAGTGCAGCATCCGGCGCCGCCCCGAGGCTGCCCAGCAGTGCCAAGGCGTCCGACGACGGCGTGCCCGGCCGGGCGGAGTACACCCGGAGCGTCTGGTCGGGGTCCTCCGGCAGGACCAGGTTCTCAAAGTTCAGTTCCAGGTCCCCCACAGCGGGATGGTGCAGCCGGACGGTGCCCGCAGCACGTGTGGCCACCCGGTGCCCGGCCCACCACTTGCGGAAGTGTTCACTGTGGACCGCCAGCTCGCCCACCAGATGGTTCGCCTGGGGATCGTTGGGGTGCCGGCCCACGTCGAGGCGGAGGGAGCCTGCCGCTTCGGCCGCCACCGTCTTCCAGTCCCTGAACAGTTCCCTCGCCGCGGGGTCCAGGATGGTCCAGCGGGTCAGGTTCCGCTCCACGGGCGGCAGCGCAGGGAAATCGGCGAACAACAGGAAGGCCATTCTGTTGCCTGCCAGGACGTCATTGCGCCGGCCCAAAACCAGCGCGGGCACCTCCCCCACGGCGTCCAGGAGCTGGCGCAGTGCCGGGCGGACACCCTGTGCTGCATTGGCGCCGGGTTCACGGGGAGCACCCGCGCAGTTCTCGAGGAGGTCCAGCATGTGCGCGTGCTCGCTGCTGTCCAGCCGGAGGGCCCTGGCAACGGCGTCCAGGACCGTGCGTGACGGGTGGATGTTGCGGCCCTGCTCCAGCCGGACGTAATAGTCGGTGCTGACGCCCGCCAGCCGCGCCACTTCCTCCCGGCGCAGCCCCGGAACCCTGCGGGCACCCGTGCTGGGACCTGCCCCGGCCACTTCCGGGCTCAACCGGGACCGCATGGCTTTAAGGAATTTTCCGAACTCGGCGCTTTGACCCATGCAGACCATTGTGCCTGCGTTGAGCGTCCTGCCCTACAACGAAGGTAGGACTGGCAGTCCTAGGAAAAACAGGAACAGCTTTGCCTGCTGACTTGCCGGCAGAAAATGCATAGGCTCAGGAGTGAGCCGGTGGAAACCGATTTCTCACTTCGGTTCCTCACTTGTCGAGCAGCCGGCATCATTCCCCAGCACCATACGTTCCAAGGAGCACACCATGTCAGAGCTGACACTCAACAACGGCGTCACCATCCCGCAGCTTGGCTTCGGCGTTTTCCAGGTCCCGCCGGAGGACACGCAGCGGACCGTGGAAGACGCCCTGGAAGCGGGATACCGCCACATCGACACCGCCGCCGCCTACCGGAACGAGGCTGGAGTGGGGGCGGCCCTCGCCGCCACCGGGATCCCCCGCGAGCAAATCTTCGTTACCACCAAGCTGCGCAACGGCGAGCAAGGCCGGGCGCAGGAAGCGTTCCAGAACAGCCGCAAGGCCCTGGGCCTGGACTTCATCGATCTCTACCTCATCCACTGGCCGGTCCCCTCGCAGGGGCTCTTCGTCCAGGCCTGGAAGGAGATGGAGCGGCTGTACGAAAACAAGGAAATCCGTGCCATCGGCGTCTCCAACTTCCTTTCGGACCACCTGGACGCCCTGCTGGAATCCGCGGAAACCGTGCCCGCCGTTAACCAGATCGAACTTCACCCCAGTTACCAGCAGGCGGACCTAGCCGCCAAGTGCCGCAGCCTGGGTATCGCCGTCGAGGCGTACAGCCCCCTGGGGCAAGGCGGGGACCTGAACGGAAATGCCGTCACCCAAATCGCGAATGACCACAGTGCAAGCACCGCACAGGTGGTGCTCGCCTGGCACCTCGCCAACGGCAACATCGTCATTCCCAAGTCGGCGAACCCGGGCCGGATCCGGGAAAACTTCGCGGCCTCGTCCCTGAAGCTGTCCGAAGACGAACTGTCCGCCATCACCGCACTGGAGTCCGGCGCGCGCATCGGTTCCGATCCCGCCGTCGCAGCCTTCACCCAGATGTAGGTCCCGGCAGACCCACCCGGCAACCCGCCAGGCTTCCCCGTTGAAAGGATTTTCATGCAGTACACCCACTTGGGCCGCTCCGGCCTGAAAGTTTCCCGCCTCTGCCTGGGCACCATGAATTTTGGTCCACAGACGGAGGAAGCGGACGCCCACAGCATCATGGACTCTGCCCACGAGGCCGGTATCAACTTCTTCGACACCGCCAATGTGTACGGCGGCGCCGACCACCGAGGCTGGACAGAGGAGATCATCGGGCGATGGTTTGCCAAAGGCGGCGAGCGCCGGGAGCACACCGTCCTGGCCACCAAGCTCTACGGCACCATGACGGACCGGCCCAACGAGTCCAAGCTCTCGGCATTGAACATCCGCCGCGCACTCGATGCCAGCCTCAAGCGCCTCCAGACCGACTACATCGACGTTTACCAGTTCCACCACATCGACCGCGACACGCCGTGGGATGAGATCTGGCAGGCCATCGAAGTGGCCGTGCAGCAAGGCAAGATCCTGTACTCGGGCAGCAGCAACTTCGCCGGCTGGCACATCGCCCAGGCGCAGGAAGCAGCGCGCCGCCGGAACTACAAGGGCCTGGTCAGCGAGCAGTCCATCTACAACCTGTTCACCCGGCAGGTGGAACTGGAAGTCATCCCGGCCGCCCAGCAGTACGGGCTGGGCCTCATTCCCTGGTCGCCGCTGCAGGGCGGGCTGCTGGGCGGCGTGCTGAAGAAGGAACGCCAGGGAGTCCGCCGGACGGAGGGGCGGGCCTTGGAAACTCTTAAGAAGCACGAGGACCAGATCCGCCAGTACGAGGACTTCGCGGACGACCTGGGCCACGAACCCGGCGACGTGGCCCTGGCGTGGCTCCTGCACCAGCCCGCAGTGACGGCACCAATCGTGGGCCCACGCACGCAGGAACAGCTGGACGCCGCCATCCGCGCACTGGATGTCTCACTCGATGGCGAAGCCCTCAAGCGCCTGGACGACATCTTCCCGGGACACCGCACGGCACCGGAAGACTACGCGTGGTAGGCCTCGCGGCGGATGCGGTGGCGCCGAGGAGCATCCTGTTCATCGGCGGTACAGGGGTCATCAGCGCGGCGGCGGCAGAACGCGCTGCCGCGCTGGGCCACCGGCTGACCATCCTGAACCGGGGCGAGTCCAGCCGCCCTGTCCCCGAGGGCGCCGAAGTGCTGCACGCGGACGTCCGCGATGCGGCCTCCGTCCGGGAGGTGCTGGGCGGGAGGGAGTTCGACGCCGTGGCTGACTTCATCTCCTACACTCCCGACCAGGCGCAAACCAGCCTGGAGTTGTTCCGGGAGCGGACGGCTCAGTACGTCTTCATCAGCTCGGCCTCCGCGTACCAGAAGCCGCCCACCAGGCTGCCCATCCTCGAGTCCACGCCGTTGAAGAATCCGTTCTGGCAGTACTCCCGGGACAAGATCGCATGCGAGGAGCTGCTGTTCCGGGCCTACCGGGAGGACGACTTCCCGCTGACGGTGGTCCGGCCGTCGCACACCTACGACCGCACCAAGATCGCCATGGTGGGCGGCTGGACGGACATCCACCGCATGCGCAACGGCCTCCCTGTCATGGTCCACGGCGACGGCACCTCGCTGTGGACGCTGACGCACAGCAAGGACTTTGCCAAGGCGTTCGTCGGCCTGCTTGGCCGGCCGCAGGCCGTGGGCGAGAGCTACACCATCACATCCGGCGAATACCTGCCCTGGAACCAGATCTACCGGCTCTTCGCGAGGGCGGCCGGGGTCCGGGAACCGGAACTGGTGCATGTGGCGTCCGAAACCATCGCCGCCCACGACCAGGAACTCGGTTCCAACCTCCTGGGCGACCGGTCCCATTCGGTGGTCTTCGACAACACCAAGATCAAGTCCCTGGTTCCGGACTACACCGCCACCATTCCGTTCGCGGACGGAGCACGGGAAATCGTGGCGTGGTACGACAGCCACCCGGAGCTGCAGCAGGTCAACGAGGCGTACATGCAGCTTTCCGACAAGCTGACCGGCTGGGCGCGGCAGGGCGCCTGAGCCCGGCCACAAGCTGGCCTGCTGCCTTGCGGGGCAGGCCAGCTTGCCGGAGGGCAGCTGTGCTACATTTCGGCGCATGACTTCGCCCCCTTCCAGCCGTCCCGTCGACGGGCATCCTGCCGACGGGCCCGTTGCGGCAGCCATTGGCCTCCTGGCGAAGCAGGGCTTCGATGCAACGTCCGTCGAGGAACTCGCAGAGGCCTCGGGCATGAGCCGCAGCACGTTCTTCCGCAGGTTCGGGTCCAAGGAGGACGTTGTCTTCGCCGACCACGAGCGGATCCTGCACCAGGTCAACGAACGGCTGGCCGAATCCAGGCTCGAGCCGCTGGCCGCGGTGGCGGACGCGGCGCTGCTGGTCTTCGACCACCATCTGCGGAACCCCCAAACCTCCCGCGCCCGGTACGGGCTTTTGCAGGCAGTTCCCGCCCTCCGGGACCGGGAGCTGGTGACCTCGCACCGCTACGAGCGGGCGTTCCTCCACCACCTGGATGACAAGCTGCCCCGGAACGGCCGGCGCGAATACAAGGCCGTCGCCTTCGCTGCAGCGGTAGTGGCCGTGCATAACGCCTTCCTGCGGGAATGGCTGCGGGCCGCACCCGGGGCCGGGGACACCGCTTCGTCCGACCGGCACCGGGCCACAGCCCTGGCCACCGAGCTCCAGGCCTTGGCGGAGACGTTCCGGCCCGTGCTCCTGGGCGCTCCCGTTCCCGCTGCCGCCCAGCCAGCCCCCACCGTCGTCGTCACCGTCTTTCCCGGCCCCGCCGACAAGGACGCGATTGCCCAGGCGGTCCGGGACGCGCTCCCGTAAGCCCCAGCGGCGCCACCTCCCAGCATTGATACTCAGTTTCTTGACGTGGAACTGCGTTTCATAGCATCCTTGGATCGTGTGGTGCAGACCACACGGCCCCGGCCCTTCCGCGGCCGCTGATTCAAAGGATGCAGATACATGACGACGACGTCGCCCAGCCTCGCGCCCACCCGCACCACGGGAATTCCAGCCGGTTTCCCTTCCGGCACGGTTGAGCCGGAATACGTCCTGACCGAGGCCCTCGGGACGGACCCGGCGTCCATCCTGGCCGGAGTCGGCGATGAAGACCGCGTTTACTGGGACCGCGCCCGCGCCTTCGTCCAGGCTGAGGTCCTCCCCGTCATCGACGGCTACTGGGAACGCGGCGAGTACCCGCTGCACCTCCTCAAGCGCCTAGGCGAACTGGACCTGCTCCGCGATGGCATCACAGTCGAAGGCTTCGCGCCGATGAGCAGCATGGCTGCCGGCCTGGTGAACATGGAGATCAGCCGGGGCGACGGTTCCGTGGCCACGATGATTGCGGTCCAGGGCGGCCTGGCACTGCGTTCGGTGGCTGAATGTGGCTCCGCGGCACAGAAGGAACGCTGGCTGCCGGCAATTGCCAGGGGCACGGAATACGCGGCGTTCGCCCTCACCGAGCCTACGCACGGCTCCGACTCGGTGGCCCTGGAAACCACGGCAACCCGCACGGACGGCGGGTTCCTGCTCAACGGCGAAAAGAAGTGGATCGGCAACGGCTCCGTGGGCGGCGTGAGCATCGTCTGGGCCCGGGGCGATGACGGCCAGGTCCACGGCTACCTGGTTCCACAGGACTCCCCTGGCTACACCGCCACGAAAATCGAAGGCAAACTTGCCCTCCGCGCCATCTGGCAGGCCCACATCCGGCTGGAGGATGTCTTCGTTCCCGAAGACAACGTCCTGCCGGGCGCACGCACCTTCAAGGACACAGCCAGGGTCCTGTTGGCGACCAGGCTGGGCGTGGCCTGGTCCGCCGTCGGGCATGCCACCGCCTGCTACGAAACGGCCGTCCAGTACGCCAAGCAACGCAAGCAGTTCGGCCGGCCGCTGGCCGCATCCCAGATCGTCCAGGAACGGCTGGCCCGGATGCTCAGCGAACTGGCCACCATGCAGCTGCTGGTGGTGCAGATGACTCGCCTGGATGAAGCCGGAACACTGACCCCGGAGCAAGCATCGCTCGTCAAGTACACCTGCACCCGGACCGCCCGCGGCATCGCGTCCAACGCCCGTGACCTGCTGGGCGGCAACGGGATCCTGCTGGAAAACCGCGTCGCCAGGCACCTTGCCGACATCGAAGCCATCCACACCTACGAAGGCACCGAGACCATGCAGGCGCTCATTATCGGCCGCGGCATCACCGGCACCTCCGCCTTCGCCTGACCCCTGCCGCTTGAGTTCCGCCTCCCATCATCTCTTGAAAGGACTGTTCTTGAACCAGAACGCCAACATCCCCGTCATCCTGGGCGGTGCACGCACCCCGTTCGGCAGGTTCCGCGGCGGCCTCACGCCCTTTTCCTCCAGTGAACTCGGTGCCCATGCCATCCGCGCCGCGCTGGAACGCACCGGCGTGGCACCTGAGCAGATCGGCGCGGTCATCGTCGGGCAGGTCATCCAGGCCGGCGCCGGCCAGGGTCCCGCCCGCCAGGCCAGCCTGGCCGCCGGAATCGGCTGGGACGTCCCCACCATCACCATCAACAAGCTCTGCCTGTCCGGACTGACGGCCGTCATCGACGCCGCCCGCATGATCCGCACCGGCGAAGCCGACTTCATTGTGGCCGCCGGCCAGGAATCGATGACCAACGCACCACACCTGGTCCCGGGGCTGCGCGCCGGCGTCGTCATCGGCGATGCCCCCATGCTGGACTCCCTGAATCATGACGGGCTGCAGGACCCGGTGAGCAAGAAGCTGATGGGTGAGGCCACCGACTCCGGAAACGCCGAACGCGGCATTACCCGCGAAGAGCAGGACGCCGTGGCGGCCCGCTCCCACCAGCGCGCCGAAGCCGCCCGCGCAGCGGGGATCATGGCGGAGGAGATCGCACCGATCGAGATACCGCAGCGCAGGGGACCCGCCGTGACCCTTGAACACGACGAAGGCATCCGCCCGGACACCACGGCGGAATCCCTGGCGCAGCTCCGCCCCGCGTTCTCCAAGGCGGAGACCGCCACCATCACGGCAGGGTCGTCGTCGCCCCTTTCCGACGGCGCAGCGGCGCTGGTCATTGCCAGCAAGGCAGCCGCGGAAGCGGCAGGCCTGGAGTGGATTGCCGAGATCGGCGCCCACGGCCAGACCGCAGGCCCCGACGGATCCCTGCATTCCCAGCCGGCCCGCGCCATCGAGCGAGCGCTCAAGGACCAGGGCCTGACCGTGCAGGAGCTGGACCTGGTGGAAATCAACGAGGCCTTCGCCTCGGTCCTCATCCAGTCCGCCAACGACCTGGGCATCGACACCGAATCCGTGAACGCCGAAGGCGGCGCCATCGCCCTGGGCCACCCCGTGGGCGCCTCGGGTGCCCGCCTGGTGCTGCACCAGGCGCTGGCACTGAAGCGCCGCGGTGGGGGCACCGGCGTCGTGGCCCTCTGCGGGGGCGGCGGCCAGGGCGACGCCCTGATCCTCACAGCATGACCATCCCGACAAAGAAGCAGGCCATGACCAACACCAACTCCGCCGACGGCTTCGCCACCATCTCCGTCGCAGCGATCCTGGCTGAATCAGCCCAAAGGACTCCGGACAGCATTGCCCTCGTCGTCGGCGAGGACCAGGTCAGCTACGGTGACCTCTGGCGCCAGACGCGCGGCTACGCCGGCGCTTTGCGTGCCCGCGGCATTGGTCCGGGAGACGCCGTCGCCGTCCTGATCCCAAATGTCCCGGACTTCGCACGGGTGTATTACGCCATCCTGTCGCTGGGCGCCATCGTGGTCCCGGTGCACGCCCTGCTCAAGGCCCGGGAGATCGAGTACGTCCTCGAGGACAGCGGCGCCAGGCTGCTGATCTGCGCGGCTCCGCTGCTCACGGAGGGCGCCGCCGGAGCTTCAGCCAGCGGGGTCGATGTGCTGACGGTCATGGCGCCCGACGACGGCGGGTTTCCACGGCTGGAAGCGGAGGCGGACGCCGCGGAGCCGATCCGGACGTACGAACCCTGCCGGCCATCTGACACGGCCACCATCCTTTACACGTCGGGTACCACCGGCAAGCCCAAAGGCGCACTGGGCACGCACTTCGCCCTGGTGGAGCAGACCTCGGTCCTGCTCACGAGCGTGATGGACTTCCGGCCCGGCGACGTCCTGTTCGGCGGGCTGCCCCTCTTCCACACCTTCGGCCAGACGGTGGTCCTCAATACCGGGCTGCGCGCCGGGGCCACCATCGTGCTGATGCCGCGCTTCACCGGCCCTGACGCCCTGAAACTGCTGGCAAAGCACGATGTGAACATCTTCCTTGGCGTGCCCACCATGTACGTGGCACTCCTGGAAGCTGCCAAGACCGTGCCGGACCGGCCCACCGCGCTGCGGTACGGCATCTCCGGCGGGGCGTCGCTTCCACTGGCCGTGATGGACCGTTTCCGCGACGTCTTCGGGGTGGAAATCCATGAAGGGTATGGCCTGACGGAAACGTCGCCGGTGGCGGCCTTCAACCACGTGGGCATGCGGCCGCGGCCCGGCACCATCGGCATCCCAATCTGGGGCGTTGACATCGAAATCGCCCGCCCTGAGGTGCCGGAGCGGATCGAGCTGCTGCCCAACGGGAAACTCGGGGAACTGGTGATCCGCGGGCACCTGCTGATGAAGGGCTACCTCAACCGGCCTGAGGCCACCGAGGAGGCCGTGGTGGACGGCTGGTTCCGCAGCGGCGACCTTGGCACCAAGGACGACGACGGCTACCTCACCATCGTGGACCGCAAGAAGGACATGATCATCCGCAACGGCTACAACGTGTACCCGCGGGAAGTGGAGGAAGTCCTGCTGACCCACCCGGCCGTGGTCAGCGCCGCCGTCTACGGCATCCCGCACGAGGTCCACGGCCAGGAGATCGCGGCCGCCATCGTGCTGGACGCGGGGGCCAGTCTCACCGAGACCGAGCTGATGGACTTCGCCAGCGCCCAACTCGCGGCATACAAGTACCCGCGCGTGGTCAAGATTCTTTCAGAACTCCCACTGGGGCCAAGTGGAAAGATCCTGAAGCGGAAATTGGCGGAGGCGCCCAACTAGAGCAGGAATCGGGGCACGCTGCCCAAGGGCGTTCCGTCCTTGGGCAGCGTGGGTGGCAAACGTATGGAGGGCGGCAACGGCAGGGAGGGCTTGCTGCGAGGCGGCGCGGGGCCTCCGCTTTCTACAACGTTCTAAATACCGCTTTTGCGGCCAGAAGACAAGGCTTCCGCTACCCCCTCCCCCGTGGCTAGATTGCTGGGGAAGCGTTTTCCCGTCTCAAATTGAAAGGATTCATCGATGAATCCACAAATGCTCTCCGCCCGCCTGCTCCCCGTGCGCCTGCTGTCCGTGGGGGCAGCCGGCCTGGCACTGACTGTTGGCTGCCTCGCCGCCCCAGCATCCGCCGTCGGGCCCTCTCCTAAGCCCGGAAGCCCGGGCATTCAACTGGACCACCTGGACCGCGGCCTGGTGGCTGCGGGCACTTCCGAGGGTGTTTTCCTCAGCTGGCGGCTGCTGGGCAACGAGGCAACAGGTTCCTCCGCCACCGGCCTTACCGGCACGGATTTCACCGTCTACCGCGACGGCCAAAAACTCGCCACCGTGACGGACAGCACGAACTTCCTGGACCGGGCCGGAACCGCAACGTCGGCCTACCAGGTGCGGGCCGTCGTCGGCGGCGTTGAAGTGGACCACAGCGCCTCCGCCACCCCCTGGGGCAGCAACTTCAAGGACATCCCGCTCAAGAAGCCGGCGGACGGCGTAACCCCGGCGGGACAGGCCTACACCTACTCCGCCAATGACACCTCCGTGGGGGACGTGGACGGTGACGGGCAGTACGAGTTCGTCGTCAAATGGGACCCCAACAACTCCAAGGACGTCTCGCAGGTGGGCTACACGGGCAACACCTACGTTGACACCTACAAGGCGGACGGCACGCTCCTCAGCCGGATCGACCTGGGCGTCAACATCCGGTCCGGCGCCCACTACACGCAAATGCTGGTCAACGACTTCGACGGCGACGGCCGGGCGGAGTTGATGATGAAGACCGCTCCGGGGACCGGGAGCACCAGCTTCAACGCGGACGGCAGCGTGGCGGCCAGCTCCTTCATCACCATGCTCCAGTCCGATATCAACGCCGGATTCGCCAACACGGACGACTACCGCATGAGCGCGGCGGACTACTACCAGCACATGGTGAGAACCTTCCAGGGCTGGACGGAGCACCCGGAGGTCAAGGCGGGCCACTGGCCCGCCACGCTGGAGGAGGCCTTCGGCATCGCGCCGCAGTACACGTACCCGCTGTCCCAGGCTGACGCCGAGGCGTTGACTGATTACTTCATGGACGTCTACGCCCCGTCGCGCAGCGCCCGGAATAACCTGCGCGCGTTTGAAGGATTCGTCGTGTCCGGCCCGGAGTACCTGACTGTGTTCGAAGGTGCAACGGGCAAGGAATTGAAGACCGTCGCCTATACGCCTGGCCGGACTGACGACGGCCTGATGTGGGGCGACTATGCCATGCCGCGCATCGAGCCGGGCAACCGGGTGGACCGGTTCCTGGCCGGCGTCGCCTACCTGGACGGCCGGAAACCCGCCGCGGTCTTTGCCCGCGGGTACTACACCCGCACCACTCTGGCCAGCTACACCTGGGACGGAACCAACCTCTCCCCCGTCTGGAACGTGGACTCCGGCTGGACGCCCATGACCAACCCGTTCAACGACTCCCCCCACGGCCGGGACGGTACGGACCCCACCTACGGCAAGCTCACCACGCAGGGCTTCCACTCCCTGAGCGCCTCGGACGTGGACGGCGACGGGAAGCAGGAGATCGTCTACGGATCGGCAACGCTCGACGACGACGGCTCGGTTTTGTACACGTCGTTCGACACCCTGCCTACCGGCAGCGCCGCCCCCGGCGAGGAGGCGCGGCTGGGCCACGGCGACGCCATGCATGTGACCGACATCGACTCCAGCAGGCCGGGCAAGGAGATCTTCACCGTCCATGAAGGCGCCGCGAATGCGCCCTACGGCTATGCCATGCGGGATGCAGCCACCGGCGAGGTGCTGTTCGGCGCTTACTCGGGCAAGGACACCGGGCGCGGGATGATCGGTGATGTGGATCCGTCCGTCCCCGGCATTGAGAACTGGGCCATCGGCATGCAGTCCGCGGACGGCCGCAAGCTCTCCAGCAACACGCCAGGCACCAACATGAGCATCAAGTGGGCCGCGGACATGACCACGCAGATCGTCAATGGAGCAGGCGACCAGACGCCTTCCATCGACGACTGGAAGCGCGGGCGGCTGCTGACGGCGGACGGCACGCGTACCAACAATGGCACCAAGGGAACCCCCAGCCTGGTGGCCGACATCCTTGGCGACTGGCGGGAAGAGCTGGTGGTCCGCACCGCCGACAGCTCCGCACTGCGGATCTATCTGAGCGCCGAAGTGACGGACCACAAGCTCTATACCCTGATGCACGATCCGCAGTACCGTGCCGAGGTTGCCCGGCAGAACACCACGTACAACCAGCCTTCCTACACCGACTTCTACTTCGCCTCCGACATGGACTTCGGCAACGTGCCGCTGCGCGCCGCATGGCTTCCCGGCAGCATCAAGGCCCTGCAGGACATCCTGGCGGACCTGGTGGAATCCGGCGACGTTTCCGGCCCGGTGGCGAGCCAGCTCCGCGCCAGCGCCCAGCAGGCCGCCAAAGCCGTCCAGGACGGCGACCCGGCCACGGCTGGCCAGGCGATGCAGCGCTTCGCCGATTTCCTTGCCCAGCAGAAGAACCCGGATACGGTATCAAGTACGGCCCGGGTGTCGCTGGAGTACAACGCCGGCAATATCCTCCGGGCCTTCCCGCATCCCGGGCAGTAAATGCCCGGACGGCCGATACAAGGGGAGACTGATGGCATGACACTTGCACCGCTCATCGAACTCAATGACGGCAACAGGATTCCGCAGCTGGGTCTTGGCACCTGGCCGCTGGACGACGAACAGGCCGCGACCGCCGTCGTACAGGCCGTGGAAGCCGGGTACCGGCACATCGACACCGCAGTGAAGTACGGCAATGAGCGCGGCGTGGGCAACGGCATCCGGGCCTGCGGCGTGGACCGCAGCGAGCTGTTCATCACCACCAAGCTCGACGGCGAGTTCCAGGGCCACGACCGCGCGGTGGCGGGCCTGGAAGGATCGCTGGCGCGCCTGGGCCTGGAGTACGTGGACCTGCTGCTGATCCACTGGCCACTGCCCGGCAGGGACCAGTACGTCTCCACCTGGCAGACTTTTGAGCGGCTGCAAGCTGAGGGGAAGGTCCGGTCCATCGGGGTGTCCAACTTCAAGCCGGCGCACCTCGAACGGCTGATGGCGGAGACTGACGTGGTGCCGGCGGTAAACCAGATCCAGCTCAGCCCGGCCATCACCCGCTCGGCAGAGCGGGAATTCCATAACCGGCACGGGATTGTTACCGAGTCCTATAGCCCGCTGGGCGGCTCGGGAGCAGGATTGCTGGACGCCCCTGTCCTCTCCCAACTGGCCGAAAAGCACGGCAAGACCCCGGGCCAGCTCGTGCTGCGGTGGCACATACAAAACGGATTGGTAACGATTCCCAAGACAGCTTCCCCCGAGCGGATGGCGGATAACCTGGACGTGTTCGATTTCATCCTGGACCCGCAGGATCTAGCGGAATTATCGATCCTGGACGAGGGAGCCGGGGCAGGCAACGACTCCGACAAAACGGGACACTAAACGGGCCTGAACTGCACTTTTTTCCAAAAACGGGGTTGGCAAAAAGATAGTAAGCATGATTACTATTGAGCCAGAAGGATGAAGTGCCTCCGGAACATGGGGGCCTCCTTTACTTAGGAAGAGAGCGACAAATGGGATTTATTGCATTTCTGATTCTCGGACTTATTGCTGGTGCGATCGCTAAGGCGATCCTCCCGGGCAGGCAGGGTGGCGGCTGGTTCATCACCCTGATCCTGGGCGTCGTTGGCGCGTTCCTCGGCGGCTGGCTGGGCGGGATGATCTTCGGCAGTGGACTGCAGGAGTTCTTCTCCATCCAGACGTGGCTGCTGGCGATCGTCGGCTCGCTGATCGTCCTTGCCATTTACGGCATGGTCACCAAGCGCAGCGTCCGCGGATAACTGTACGGGCAAGCCAGGAAGCCGGCCTGGGGACATCATCCCCGGGCCGGCTTTCATTTTCTCCGGCAACGGGCGCCCGCTGCCCGGCCGGGACTGACAACCTTCTCGCAACCCTCTCGCAGAGCAGGAGTTCATCGTGAAAAACAAGCTTCTTTTGGGTGTGGGCGTAGCCTTCGGGTACGTCCTCGGCTCGCGCTCCGGCCGTGCTGCTTACGACAAGCTGAAGGCCCGCGCGGCCGGCATCTGGGACAGCAAGCCGGTCCAGGACAAGGTGTCCGTGGCAACGGAAACCATTAAGGAAAAGGCCCCTGAGGTGGCAGACCAGCTTGGCGAAGCCGCACGCAGGGCAGGGACAGTGATTGGTTCTGCCATGCACCGCGACAGCACCTCCAGCGGTAGCCAGTCGTCCGGGGCCGCCACTGGCACTTCCGCGGCCGGCACTTCCGCTGGCACTTCCGCGGCCGGCACTTCCGCAAGTGGCGACGCCGGCGCCCTGGGCGAGGACCACATCCCCGCCCACAGCACCCACCCGGAAACCACCAATCTTGGTACGTCCGATGGGACCGGCACGAAGTCCTGAAGGCGGCTCCGGCACCGTTCATTACGAGCGGCCGCCGGCTTGACATTGGGATGACACCACTGTGTGTTACAACTGAACAACCTTGCTGGCCGTCGCGATCCTTGGGGGACGCGGCGGCCAGCAGCGTTTATCGGGCTGATCGGTCAGGTTCCCGGGTTTTCCACATAGGGGTTTGGGGTGGTCTTCATTGTCAGTGGTGGCTGGCAGAGTGGGGTTATGGAGGCCATTGGGGAGCAGTTTGGTGAGGCGTACGGCGGGAAAGCGTACGACGCCGGCAGCCGGCTGCCGCGCCCGGCCCACCTTCTCGCGGTCCCCGACTCGCAGCCCCCTCAGGGCGAGCAAGCCCAGGGCCTTCAGGTTGCGGTAGCTGCCGCCACGCCGGACGGGCTCAGTCAGCTCGGCGGGCAGCTTGCGGCCCTTGCCCTGGCCGCCCCGGACGTGCTGGCGTCCGCCTCCTATGTCGAAGCCGCCGAATTCGCCGCCCG
>NZ_JBPFDN010000022.1:0-36502 GCF_059414985.1 Arthrobacter sp. SAFR-044
AGAGTAGGTCACCGCCGGAACATCATTAATGGAGGGCCCTGACAAGGAATGTCAGGGCCCTCCGACTTTAACCACCAACCCGGAAGCCGCAGGACGGCCATATGCCGCGGGTAGGATTGACCCTCATGAGCAGCATCTTCAGCCACGCCCAGGACCCTTCGCACGATGACGGCCCCAAGGGTTCGGAGCCCCTGGAGCCGGTGGTGAACACCATCCTGGTCCCAGGTCCTGTGGCACGGGCCTTCGCGGGATTTACTGACCACACCCACCTGTGGTGGCCCTTGGAGAAGCACGGGGTCTACGGAGCCGGTTCCTATGTGGAGTTTGAGGAGAACCTCATCCTCGAGACAGCTGACGACGGGCGGACCAGTATCTGGGGCACTCTCGATGACTGGCAGCCGCCGCTGTCCTTCCATGCCACCTGGCACCCCGGGACCACGGCGCTGTGGTCCACGGAGCTCCTGGTGGTGTTCCGCGCCGTCGGGCCCGAAACGGAGGTCCGCGTGTTCCACGAGGGGTGGGAGGGGGCCGAGGATCCGGTTGCTGCCCGTAAAGAGTACGTTGCCGCATGGCCGGCCATCCTGGAAAGCTTCGCACGGTTCATGGGTGCCGGCGCCTCAGCGGATGGCGCCTCACCTGGCGCCTCACCTGGCTTGTCCTAAGGGGTCCGCCCGGCCACGTCCGTTGGCACGGCGGTGCTGTGCCGGATCACGAATTCTGTTGGGTACTCCTGGTCCTGTCCTGCCGCAGCTGCCGGACCGCCGTCGGAGTCCCCGCCGGCGCCCTCCAGCAGTGCCAACGCAGTAGCCGCCGCCAGCCTTCCCTGGCCCCGCGGATCCTGGCTGACCGTGGTCAGCCCAAAGGTCTCTGCCAGATCATGCCCGTCAATTCCCACCACGGAGAGATCCTCCGGGACCCGGAGCCCAAAGTCGCGCGCGGCAAGCATGATGCCCACCGCCATCTCATCCGACGCGGCAAAAACTGCCGTGGGCCGTTCCGCGGGAGTTCCCAGCAGCCGGCGGCCAGCTGCGTAGGCGCCTTGGATGGTGAAGTCAGCGCTGGCGTGCCACTCCGGCCGAAGCGCCAGCCCTGCGGCTGCCATTGCCGCGGAAAAGCCCTTCTGCCGAAGCTGCGGAAGCTTGAAGTCCCGGTTCGGCCCTGTGTTCCCCGTGATATGCGCAATCCGGGTATGTCCCAGCCCGATCAGGTGGCGGGTAGCCATCATGGCCAGGCCCTCGTCGTCGATCCTGATGGTCGAGGCCCCGGGCAGGGCACCTCCGATCACCACGATGGGACGGTGTACGGCCAGGAGTTGGCCAATCTCTTCTTCGCTGAGCACCAGCGCCACCGCGATCACGGCATCCAGGCGTTTCCGCAGCAGGAAGTCGGTCAGGATGCTGTTGCGGCGCTCCGGCTGCTCGCCCGCGTTGTACAGCGTCAGGTCGTAGCCCGCATCGAGCAGGGTTTCGGAAACGCCCTCCAAGACCGAGGAGAAGTACCAGCGCTGCACATTGGGTATCACCAGCCCAACGTTGTGGTTCCGTCCGGACGCCAGGCTGGACGCATGGTAGGAAGGGACGAAGCCGAGTTCCCGGGCAGCTTCCTGGGCCAGCCGGCGGCTCTTGGACGAGACATTGGTCTTACCGCTCAATGCCCGCGAGACGGTGGCCACTGAGAGGCCTGCCCGGCTGGCAACTTCTTTGATGCCTGCCATTGTCAGCGGTCTGCTGGGGCGTCCGGTCCAAGCTGGATCCACGCCGTCTCACCGGAGGCAAGGGCATGGCCCGCACCTGCGGGCAGGCTGCGGATCAGGACATGGCCCGCAGGCATTTCCAGCGGCTCGTGGTTCAGGTTCATAAGCACCAGCGTAGTGCCGTTCACATAGCCCAAGGAGGAGCCGGTGCACCAGTCCTCGGCCCAGGACAAGGACCCCCTGCCCAGGTCCAGTTCCCGCCGGCAGGCAAGGGCGCTGCGGTACAGGGAAAGGTGCGACGACGGCGATTCCGCCTGCAGGTCCCTCGCCAGTGCTTTGAACGTGGCAGGAATCGGCAGCCAGGGGGCGCTTCCTGAACCAAACCCCAAATGCAGGTCCTCGCCCCTCCAAGGCAGCGGCACCCGGCAGCCGTCGCGGCCAAGCCGCTGCCCACCGGTGCGGGCGAACGTAGGGTCCTGGCGGAGATGGTCGGGGATGTCGACGCCGTCGGGCAGTCCCAGCTCCTCGCCCTGGTACAGGTAGGCGGCGCCGGGGAGTCCCAGCATGAACATCGAAGCAGCGGCGGCGCGGCCGCGGCCGAGGTCGTGGTCCGGCTGCGGGTCAGCGCATCCGATGCCGTCCCCGTCCCGCGGGCCCAGCCCGTTGTAGCCAAATCGGCTGGCGTGGCGGACCACGTCATGGTTGGAAAGCACCCATGTGCTGGGGGCGCCTACCCCGTCAAGGACAGTCAGCGAGTCTGTGATGACCGAGCGGAGCCGGTAGACGTCAAGGCCCGCATGCAAATAGGGGAAGTTGAACGCCTGATGCATCTCGTCGGGCCGGACCCACTGCGCCAGGCGGTGGAGGTCGACACTTGCCTCGGCACAGAGGATGCGGTCAGGCCCGTATTCGTCCAGGATCAGGCGCCATGCGCGGTAAATGTCATGGACAGCCGGCTGGCCAAACATGGGTGCTTCATGGCCGGGGAACCCGTCGCTGCTGCCGCCGTCAGCACGCCCGCCCCAGGCCGGCAGCCCTGGGGCCTTGACCAGCGCATGGGCCACGTCCACCCGGAAACCTGAGACGCCCCGGTCCAGCCAGAACCGGAGCACACGCTCGAACTCGGCGTGGACGGCGGGATTGTCCCAGTTGAAGTCCGGCTGGGAGGAGTCGAAGAGGTGCAGGTACCACTGGCCCGGCTGGCCGTCCGGTCCTTCCACCTGGGTCCACGCGGGGCCGCCGAAGTGGGACTGCCAGTTGTTCGGCGGTTCCTGTCCGTCCGGTCCGGTCCCGTCGCGGAAGATGAACATGTCCCGCTCCGGGCTTCCGGCCGGCGCTGCAAGGGCTGCCTGGAATGCGGGATGCTGCGCCGAGCAATGATTGGGTACCAGGTCCACGATGACCCGCAGGCCCAGCCGGTGCGATTCAGCCATCATGACGTCGAAGTCGCCCAGCGTGCCGAAGATGGGGTCCACGTCGCAGTAGTCGCTGACGTCGTAACCGGCATCCCGCTGCGGGGAACGGAAGAAGGGGGACAGCCACACGGCGTCCACGCCCAGGTCTGCCAGATGCGGCAGTTCCTCGGTAATCCCTGCCAGGTCGCCAATGCCGTCCCCGTTCAGGTCCCGGAAGGACCGGGGATACACCTGGTAGATCACCGCGGAGCGCCACCAGCCCGGGGCGGTGTCAGCAGTATGGATGAGCGTCAGGGGACCGGCAGGAGCGGAAGTGTCCTGGGTCACAGTTTCGACAGGCATGGAAGTCAGCATAGCGGTGGAGCAGTGCATTAATGAAAACGCTTCCATCATTGTTTCGAGCCAACTGTCATCCTTCACTGCTGGTCTGGCAGCCTGCAGGACTGGAAGCGGTTACAGCACCTGAAACCCGGGCCTCGGCTTCAGCGCACTTAGACTGGCAAGGTATGTCCGACGACGGGTGGAGGCTTTGTGGGAAGCATTGTTGACGAGCTGGAAGCCATCCTGGCGCCAGGTCAACTGGACACGGGTGAGGTCTCGCTTCGCCGGTACGCCGTAGACCAGGCGCCGGTCATTGACTTCCAGCTTCCGCTCGCAGTGGTGTTCGCGGAATCGGTGGCAGACGTCCAGGCGGTGGTGAAGGCCTGTGCGGGCCACGGAGTGGCGATCGTGCCCCGAGGAGCCGGCACAGGTGTATCTGGTGGTGCCCATGCCACCGCCAACTGCGTCATCCTCTCCCTGGAGCGGATGGACCGGATCCTCGCCCTGAACCCGGATGATGAAACCGCCGTGGTGGAGCCCGGGGTGGTCAACGCCGTCCTGAACGAAGCCGCCGCAGAGCATGGCCTCATGTATGCGCCGGACCCTGCCAGCTTCAGGAGCTCCACGATCGGTGGCAACGTTGCCACCAATGCCGGCGGCCTCCGGTGCGCCAAGTACGGGGTGACCAGGGACTCAGTCCTGGCACTGGATGTCGTCCTGGCGGATGGTTCCCTGATCCACACAGGCCACCAGACCTTCAAGGGCGTGGCGGGCTATGACCTCACCGGCCTGTTCGTGGGGTCGGAAGGCACGCTGGGCATCGTCGTCGGAATCACCGTGCGGCTGAAGTACTTGCCCCGGGAAGTGCACACCGTCGCCGCCTTCTACCCGGACTTCAGGCTGGCCGCCGCAGGCGTCCTGGCGGTGGGAAGGGCGCGCGTCCAGCCCGCCATCATGGAACTGCTCGACGGCGGGACGCTGGCACAACTTGACGACATCCATGGCTCCGACCTCACCGCACGGGGAAGATCGCTGCTGCTGGTCCAGACGGACGGGTTTGGGGCTGCCGCGGAAGCCGATGTGGTGCGACATGTGCTGCGTGACGGTGGAGCCATCGTCACCACCGAGGCTAGTGCCGAAGCCGAACGGCTGGTGGAGCTCCGGCGGCACAGCAGGGGCACCGAGGTGGACGACGAGTACCGGGTGGGCGAAGACGTCGCGGTTCCGCGCTCCCGCCTGGTGGACTACGTTGCAGCGCTTGAGGCCATGGCCGCCGCGCAGCAGGTGCACCTCAAGGTGGTGGCCCACGCCGGCGACGGCAACCTGCACCCGACCTTCTGGATCGACCGGAAGGGGCCGGACCTGGACAGCGGCGCCATGGAGCGGCTCCAGGTGGCCCTGGACGAGTCCATCACCGCGGCCCTGGCCATGGGCGGCACCATTACGGGGGAGCACGGTGTAGGCCAGTACAAGCTGCGGTGGCTGGGCCAGGAGCAGCCGGAGCCCATCCGGGAGCTCCAGCGCAGCATCAAGGACCTGTTCGACCCGGCCGGAGTCCTGAACCCCGGGAAGGCCATCTAGGACTCAGTCGTCCGAATCCGGATATTCGTCGTCGGATTCGTCAGCGCCGTAGCGGGACTCCTCATGTTCCACCTCGAGGATCTTCAGCAGTTCGGTGTCCGGGTTGAGCATGATGGCGGCCTCGTCCCGCCGGTGCCGGAGGATCGAGTCGATGTAGGACTGCACGGCCTCTGCCAGCGGAATGTGGCGCTCCTGCTTCTCTGACATGTACCACCGGTGCTCCAGGACCTCGTGCACCACTTCGGCGTGCTCGAGCTTGCCGGAGAGATCCCGGGGGATGGCACGGACGATCGGCTCGAAGATCTGGCTGACCCAAAGATGGGCGCTGTATTCCTCGTCCATTTCCGGGTTGTTGTCCGCCCGGAACGAGTCCATGTCGTTGAGGAGGCGGCGGGCCTGGTTCTCCTGGGCGTCCAGGCCGGTAAGCCGCAGCAGCCGCCGCTGGTGGTGTCCCGCGTCCACCACCTTGGGCTGCAGCTGGATGGTGGAGCCGTTCTGGGTGGTCTTGATGGCGTATTCCTCGACGTCGAAGCCGAGTTCGTTCAGCCGCCGGATACGGGCCCCCACCCGCCACCGCTCGCCGAGTTCAAAGGATTCCTTCTCGGTCAGTTCAGCCCACAGCCGCCGGTAGCTGTCCATGATCAGCTCACTGGTGGCCACAGGGTCCACCTTCTCCTCAATGAGGCCGCCGTCCAGCAGGTCCATCAGCTCGCCGGCGATGTTGACCCGGGCAATCTCGAGGTCGTATTCGCGCTGGCCGGTAGAAAGGTCAGGGTAGAGCTCGCCCGTTTCGGCGTCCACCAGGTAGGCGGCGAAAGCGCCGGCGTCGCGGCGGAAGAGCGTGTTGGACAGCGAAACGTCACCCCAGTAGAAACCGATCAGGTGCAGCCTCACCAGCAGCAGGGCCTGCGCGTCGATGAGGCGGGTCAGCGTGTCCTTGCGCAGCATCTGCGAAAAGAGCGCTCGGTACGGCATGGAGAATTTCAGGTGGCGGGTCACCAGCACCGGGTTGAGCGGACGCCCGTCAGGGGTGGTGCGCCCCGTGATCACCGCCACCGGCTCCACGCAGGGCACATCGAAACGGGCCAGCTTGCGGAGCATGTGGTATTCGTGGCGGGCCACGTGCTCGGAGGTTTCCTTGATGGCGATGACCGAGCCGCCCAGGTGGGCAAAGCGCACGATGTGCCGGGAAATACCGCGGGGGAGTGCCGCAAGGTACTGGGCCGGCCACTCCTCAAGGGCGATGTGCCACGGCAGGTCCAGCAGTTCGGGATCCGCCGCCGCCGCGGTGATGTTCAGCGACGAGGCTACCGATGCTGCCTTGTTGTCGTCGGCACTCGCGGCCACGAACCGCGGCAGTTTACCGATCTGCGCGTAGTCGGTGGGTTCGTCGTGCCACTGGGCGCTGTATTCCTCGGTCATGGGTCAATTCTTCCGTACTCGGGGCAGGGCGGCTAAATCCCGCTCAGGCATGGTTAAAGGCCGACGGCGGCCCGCACCATTTGCGAAAAGGGTGCGGGCCGCCGTCGGTTGCGCAGGCCTCCGACTGGAGGGCCCACGCGGCACAAATCAGTCGCCGAGGCGCAGGCCGGTCTTGGTGTCGAACAAGTGCACGTGGCCCGACTGCGGACGGACGTAGATGACCTCGCCCTTCATCGGAGGACGGCGGCCGTCGACGCGGGCCACGATGTCGTGGTCCTTGCCGTCAAGGTTGGTGTGGCCGTAGACGTAGGCGTCGGCGCCGAGCTCTTCGACGACGTCAACCTCCACCTTCAGGCCTTCACCCTGCGGGGCGGTTTCCAGGTCCTCCGGACGGCTGCCCAGCGTGACCGTGGAGCCGTGTGCCTCTTCGAGGACGTCGCGCGGCACAGGGTACACGGTGCCGCCGAACTGGACGCCGCCGTCGACGACGGGAAGCTCGAGCAGGTTCATGGCGGGGGAGCCGATGAAGCCGGCCACGAAGACGTTCTTGGGGCGGTCGTAGAGGTTGCGCGGGGTGTCAACCTGCTGCAGCAGGCCGTCCTTCAGCACGGCCACACGGTCACCCATGGTCATGGCCTCCACCTGGTCGTGCGTCACGTACACGGTGGTGACACCCAGGCGGCGGGTCAGGGATGCGATCTGCGTACGGGTCTGCACGCGGAGCTTGGCGTCCAGGTTGGACAGCGGCTCATCCATGAGGAAGACCTGCGGGTTACGCACGATGGCGCGGCCCATGGCAACACGCTGGCGCTGGCCGCCGGAGAGTGCCTTCGGCTTGCGGTCCAGGTACTGCTCGAGGTCCAGGAGCTTGGCGGCTTCGCGGACACGCTCGGCACGCTCTTCCTTGGAGACGCCGGCGATCTTCAGGGCGAAGCCCATGTTGTCGGCCACAGTCATGTGCGGGTACAGCGCGTAGTTCTGGAAAACCATCGCGATGTCGCGGTCCTTCGGCGGGACATCGGTGACGTCGCGGTCACCGATCAGGATACGGCCGGCGTTGACGTCCTCAAGGCCTGCGAGCATGCGCAGGGAGGTGGACTTACCGCAACCGGAGGGTCCCACGAGGACCAGGAATTCGCCATCGGCGATGTCGATGTTGAGCTTATCGACGGCGGGCTTATCTGTGCCCGGGTACAGGCGCGTAGCGTTATCAAAAGTAACTGTAGCCACAGTTATCAATCCCTTCACCGGCAGGTACGTGCCGGACGATCCGTTGTGAATGGTTCATGTTTATTCAGTTTTGTTCCTGCAAAGTGCTCCGCGCCTAAGCCCGGAGCACAGAATGACGCCGCACGCTGGTTGTGCGCCACATCACACAAAGAGTATGCCAGAGGTTGCGCTTCTTTGCGTAAATGTTACGAACGTCACATGTGCCGCCGGCCACGTCCTAACCGGAAGCAGTCTGAGGATCCTCTTCGGCCACGGCGATGCTTCGCTCCTGCAGCAGCGTCTCCAGCAGCTCCGCGATGTGGACGGGGGCCTCCACCCGGTATTGGGCCTGGGTGAAATCGAGGCCCACCTTGACCCCTACGTCGCCCGGTTCCAGCCGGCCAAAAGCGTCCTCGTCCGTGACGTCGTCGCCGGCGAACAGCACGGCGGTGGCCCCGGTGGCCTGCCGAAGGAAGGTGACACCTTCTCCCTTGGAAGCGTTGACCACCGAGGTCTCCAGGACGCGCTTGCCTTCTTTCAGGTACACGCCCTTGCGGTCCTGCAGTACCGACCGCGCGGCCGCTACAGCGTCCTCCGCCACGTCGTCCGCTGCCTGGCGGGTGTGCAGCACCACGCCCGCGGGCTTGTACTCCAGGGAGGTGCCGGGAGCCTGTGAAACGATGTCTGCCAGCTCCGCCCGCACGTCTTCAAGGAGCGCTTTTTGGTCCGGCTCAAGGGCCAGCTCGGTGGAGCCCGGGCCCAGCCATGCCTCGGCGCCATGGCTGCCGATCAGCAGCGTGTCGACCGGCGGGGAAGCGACCTCCCGCAGGCTGGCGAGGGCCCGGCCCGAGATGAGGGCCGTCGTCGTGCGTGGAAGCACGGCGAGGCCAGCGAATGCGGCGGCCGACCGCGGAAGCGGCCGGGCGTCCTGTGCCCGGCCCACGATGGGCGCCATGGTGCCATCAAAATCCATGGCCACGAGCAGGTGCTCGGTGCCGGCAATCCGGCGCAGGGCTTTCCGGAGTTCGGGGGACAGCGCCAGCGGTGCCTTGCTGCGGCGGCCCTCAGGAGTCATCGCGGACCACCTTCTCATTCAGCGCGTGGAGGAAGTCCGCGGACCAGTAATCCACGTCATGCTCAAGGATCTGCTTGCGCATGGCCCGCATGCGCCGCGACGCGTCCCTGGGCGGCAGCTCAACAGCACGCATGATGGTGGCCTTGAGCCCGTCAATGTCGTGCGGGTTCATCAGCAGGGCCTGCTTGAGCTGGTCGGCGGCGCCGGCAAACTCACTGAGGACCAGTGCGCCGTCGTTGTTGGTGCGCGCGGTGACGTATTCCTTCGCCACCAGGTTCATCCCGTCCCGCAGGGCGGTGACCAGCATGACGTCGGCGGCCAAGTACAGCGCCACCATCTCCTCCACCGGATAGCTGTGGTGCAGGTAGCGGACAGCGGTGTTCTCGATGGTGTCGTAGGTGCCGTTGATGTGGCCCACGGTCCCTTCCACCTCCTCCCGCAGCAGGCGGTACTGCTCGACACGCTCGCGGCTGGGGGATGCCACCTGGATGAGCGTAGCCTCGCCGACGGTGAGCCGGCCGTCTGCCAGGAGCTCCTCGAAGGCCTTTAGCCGGTGCCGGATGCCTTTGGTGTAGTCCAGGCGGTCGACGCCGAGCAGGATGGTCTTGGGGTTTCCAAGGTCCTGGCGGATCTGGCGGGCACGCTCGATGATCTCGGGTTTCGCCGCCAGTTCGCTGATCTGCTGCACGTCAATGGAGATGGGAAAAGCCTGAGCCCTGGCAATGTGCGTGATGGCGCCGTCCTGGCCCTTGACGTGGACCTGCTGCTGCTTGACGCTGGCGCCCAGGAAGCGGCGCGCGGAGCGCATGAAGTTGCCCGCATCGCTGGGCCGCTGGAACCCCACCAGGTCGGCGCCGAGGAGGCCGTCGATGATCGCCTGGCGCCACGGCAGCTGGGCGAAGATTTCCGGAGGGGGAAACGGGATGTGATTGAAGAACCCGATCCGCAGGTCCGGACGCGCCTGGCGCAGCATCCGCGGCACCAGTTGCAATTGATAGTCCTGGACCCAAATCGTGGCGCCTTTATCCGCGTGCTGGACGACGGCGTCGGCGAATCTCTGGTTGACCTTGCGGTACGCGTCCCACCAGGTGCGGTGGAATTCCGGCGGGGCGATGACGTCGTGGTACAGCGGCCAGAGGGTGGCGTTGGAGAATCCTTCGTAATACAGCTCCACGTCGTCGGTGCTGAGCTGGACCGGAACAAGGTCCATGCCCCCGTGGCTGAACGGTTTGACCGTCTCGTCCGGTGCGCCGTGCCACCCAACCCAGGCGCCGTCGGTCTTGGTCATCATCGGCGCGAGGGCAGTCACCAGGCCGCCGGGGGACCGGCGCCAGCCTGAGCCGTCGTCGCTGTCGTCCCCTGGTGCCACCCGGTCGACGGGCAGCCTGTTGGAGACCACCATGAAGTCGTATTTGGTGTGGCCGGCGTGGCCGGAACCGGAACTGCCGGCCGTAGCTGTTCCGGCTGGTTTTTCCTGGACGGGTGTTTGCATTGCGGCCCCCTGGGGTTGCTTGTGCCTTTAAGCCACCCTAGCCGGACGGAATCATCGGGGCTATTCGTCCGTTGGTCAACCCGGAAGAATGGTTGAACCCGCAAGCTCTCAGCTTTCTCCCCTAAAATGTTGGGGTGCCACCAAGTGGTCCCCCTACGTCGACCGACCCAAGGAATTCATGAGCCCCGCAAACGAAGTACGTAAGTCCAAGGCTGAGCGAACCGCGGAGGCGCGGGAAAAGGCGCGCCTGATCCGCGAAGCACAGGTAAAGAAGGACAAGCGCAACAAGCTCCTGATCGGCTGGGGCATCGTGGCGGCGGTCGTGGCCATCCTGGTGGTGGTGGCCCTGGTAGTCACCAACAGCCTCAAGCAGAACGCGCCGGTTGCGGACCAGGGGCCCGTCCCGGCCAATGCCAACGTCCACGGCGGCGTCACCCTGCTGGCCAACACCGACGTGGCAAAGACGGAACCGGCAACGGTTGACGCTGCGTCCCTGGGGGACGCCCCGAAGACGCCGCCTGCCGAGGTAGCGGCTCCGGGCGCCGAAGCGGAGGCCGGCAAGCCGGTGAAGGTTGTCCTCTACATCGACTTCATCTGCCCCATCTGCAAGAACTTCGAGACTCAGTACAACGACCAGCTCACCTCGCTGCGCAACGAAGGCAAGATCACCGTTGAGTACCGGGCCCTCGGGTTCCTGGACAGCCGGTCCACCACCAACTACTCGTCCCGCGCCGCCAACGCGGCGGCCTGCGTGGTCAACAAGTCCCCCGAGAAGTACTCCGACTTCGTCAACGCGCTGTTTGCCAAGCAGCCGGCCGAGGGCAGCGCGGGCCTCTCAGACAACGACCTGAAGAAGATGGCATCCGACATGGGCGTGAACATCGACTCCTGCGTGGATGACAAGACCTACCGCCCGTTCGTGAAGTTCACCACCAAGGAAGCGGCGGCCATCGGCGTGACCGGTACGCCCACGGTGCTGGTGGACGGCAAGCAGTGGGGCAAGGGGGACAGCGCGCAGACGCCGTTCCCGGACTTCCTGCAGGCGGCCATCGCGGCCAAGGGCTAAGGGCCAACACTTTAGGGCAAGGGCCCGTTCCGGATCGGCTCCGGGGCGGGCCCTTGCCGCGTACAGCGGCGGCGCCGTCGCGTTTTTACGCCCGGCGGGAGTTGGGCTAACCTTATCTAGCGCCTTCCGGGGCGCACGCCCGCAGGGGCACGCCTCCTTAGCTCAGTTGGCCAGAGCACCGCTCTTGTAAAGCGGGGGTCGTCGGTTCGAATCCGACAGGGGGCTCCACACAACCTCCAGGTCTAAGCTGGATCCATCCGAATAATCAGCCTGCTGACTAAAGGAGGATGGGTGCCATGCCCAAGACCGGCAAGAATGACCATGCCCGCAAGGACGAGCTTCCTTCGACCCTGCAGCGTTCTGACCAGAAGGCCCAGGACACATTCGCCAAAACCTACGATTCGGCGCTTGAGTCCTATGACCAGGACGAAGAACGCGCTGCCCGTGCAGCCTACGCCTCCCTGAAGCACAGCTATGAGAAGGTGGGCGACCACTGGGAGCCCAAGGAAAACCGCGGCCCCTCTGACAAGCGAGCGGAACAGGGCGTACGTTCATCCGAACCCACCGCCGGCGGAGTCGATGCCAACGCCTCCAAGGAGCACCTTTACAAGCTGGCCAGGGAATTGGACGTCAAGGGCCGCTCGAAGATGGACAAGGACCAGCTGGTACACGCTCTCCAGAAGGCCAACGACGCAGCCACCCGCAAAGCCCGCAGCAAATAGCCTGCGCTCTTGCCGTCCCGCCGTCCCAAGGTGTCGAATCAGAGGACACGTCCGGTCCGGTCGGCAATGATGCCAGGAGGTTCCAATGTCGGTGAAGAGCACCAGGGAGTCAGCGCGGGCGGCAGGCGGCAGGAACGGGCCTGATTCAAAGCGGTCCGACCAGGCCGCCGGCATCGCGGCCCAGGACCCGGCCCGGATCCGGAACGTGGCCCTGGTGGGGCACTCCGGCGCCGGAAAGACCATGCTGATCGAGGCCCTGCTCGCGGCCAACGGCATGATCACCCGCAAGGGATCCATTGCGGACGGGTCCACGGTCAGCGACTCGGATCCGGCAGCGGTTCACCAGCAGCGCAGTGTCACACTGTCCCTGGTGCCGCTGATGGTTGACGACGTCAAAGTGAACCTCCTGGACACCCCCGGCTACCCGGACTTCATCGGGGAGTTGCGGGCGGGACTAAGGGCCTCGGACGCCGCCCTCTTTGTGGTCTCCGCGGTCGACGGAATCGACGCCACC
This sequence comes from Arthrobacter sp. SAFR-044, assembly GCF_059414985.1. Classification (NCBI taxonomy): domain Bacteria; kingdom Bacillati; phylum Actinomycetota; class Actinomycetes; order Micrococcales; family Micrococcaceae; genus Arthrobacter; species Arthrobacter sp. SAFR-044. The sequence goes on from NZ_JBPFDN010000022.1 coordinate 12,511, forward strand.
ACCACCGCACTGTGGGGCGAGTGCGCGCACATGGGGCTGCCACGCGCCGTCGTGATCACCCGGGTGGACCACCCGCGCGCAAATTACGACGGCGCCCTGGCCGCCTGCCGGAAAGCGTTCGGCGACGGCATCCTGCCGCTGTGCGTCCCGGTGCCGGCAGGGGGCGGGGCCACCGGCCTGCTTGGCCTCTTGTCCCGGGAAGTGACGGATTACTCCTCCGGAGACCCAGCCCCCGATGTCCGTCCGGCAGCCCCGGAGGAACTTGCTGCCGCCGGGCCTGACAGGGGTGCCCTGATCGAGGGCATCATCGCCGAAAGCGAAGACGAGACACTGATGGACCGCTACCTGGAAGGGGAGGACATCGACATAGAGGTGCTGGCGGCCGACCTGGAAACCGCCGTCGCCCGTGGCTCGTTCTTTCCCGTCCTCCCCACGTCCGCCGTCACAGGGCTCGGCACCGCGGAGCTGCTCGACGTGCTGGTGCGCGCCTTCCCGGCCCCGCCGGAACGCAGCCTGCCGGAGACGACCGACCTCGCGGGGGAGCCGGCCGGAAGGCTGGTGTGCGATCCGGCCGGGCCGCTCGCCGCCGAAGTGGTGCGCACCTCCAACGATCCCTTCCTGGGACGCATCTGCCTGGTGCGCGTCTTCTCGGGGACGCTGCGGGAGGACACGCCGGTCCACGTGGGCGGCCACGGCCTGGCAGACCGCGGGCACCAGGACCACGACACCGATGAACGGGTCACCCACATATACTCTCCGCTGGGCGCCAGCCTGCGCCCCGTTCCCTACTGCGTGGCCGGGGACATGTGTGCACTGGCGAAGCTGGGCAGCGCGGAAACCGGAGACACCATTTCCGCCCGGGAAAGCCCGCTGCTGCTGGCCACGTGGGAGATGCCCGAGCCGCTGCTGCCAGTCGCCGTGGAAGCGGATTCCCGCAGCGATGAGGACGCCCTGGCGCGCAGCCTGGGCAGGATCGCGGCGGGGGATCCCACGCTCCGGGTGGAACGGAACGCCGAAACGCACCAACTGGTGCTGTGGTGCATGGGTGAGGCCCACGCGGAGGTGGTCCTGGACCGGCTGCGGGAACAGGGCGTCAAGCTGCACACCGTAGACGTGGTGACACCGCTGCGGGAAACCTTCGCGGCCCCCGCCTCCGGCCACGGACGCCACGTCAAGCAGTCCGGCGGCCATGGCCAGTACGCCGTATGCGACATCGAGGTGGAACCGCTGGAGCGCGGCGGCGGGTTCGAGTTCGTGGACAAGACCGTGGGCGGCGTCATTCCTGGAACGTTTATCCCGTCCATCGAAAAAGGAGTCCGGGCACAAATGGACCGGGGAGTGTCTGCCGGTTTTACCGTGGTGGACCTTCGCGTGACCCTGACCGGCGGCAAGGCCCACAGCGTGGACTCCTCCGATGCGGCCTTCCAGGCTGCAGGGGCCTTGGCCCTCCGCGAAGCCGCGGCCGCCGGCAAGATCCAGCTCCTGGAACCGGTGTCCTCCGTGTCCATCACCGTTGCCGACGAACATGTGGGCACCGTGATGAGCGATTTGTCCGGCCGGCGCGGACGCCTCACCGGCACCACCTCGTCCGGCGAAGGGTTGACGGAGATCAGCGCCGAAGTCCCCGACCAGGAACTCCTGCGGTACGCAGTGGAACTGCGGGCCCTGACGGCAGGTACGGGCAGGTTCCGCCGGCAGTACCTGCGCCATGATCCGGTTCCCCCCAACTACAGCCCGTCCTGATCCGCCGGCCAGGAACAGCCCGAAGGGAACGGCCGCCGGTGAACGCCGCAGCACGAAAGATCCAAAACATTTACCTGACGCTGACGCTGGGAAACACCCTTGCGGCGTCGTTCATCTGGGGCATCAACACGCTCTTCCTGCTCGATGCCGGCCTCACCAACCTGGAAGCCTTCGCGGCCAACGCCTTCTTCACCGCCGGGATGGTTCTCTTCGAGGTGCCCACCGGGGTGGTGGCCGACAGCTGGGGACGCCGCACGTCCTTCCTGCTGGGCACCGTGACCCTGGCTGCGTCCACGTACCTCTACTACCTGCTGTGGCAGTTGTCGGCTCCATTCTGGTGGTGGGCAGGAGTGTCTGCACTGCTGGGCCTTGGCTTCACCTTTTTCTCGGGTGCAGTGGAAGCCTGGCTGGTGGACGCCCTCCACTTTTCCGGCTACGACGGCGGCCTGGAAGCCGTCCTGGGCAAGGGCCAGATGGTTTCCGGCATCGCCATGCTGGCCGGATCAGTAGCGGGCGGAGTCATCGCCCAGGCCACGAACCTGGGCGTGCCGTTCCTGCTGCGGGTCGCGGTCCTGGTGGCAATGTTCGCTGTCGCCTTCCTGCTCATGCACGACGTCGGCTTCACCCCGGAGCGGTCGGCGCACCCTCTGCAGGCCACCCGCGCAGTCCTGCAGGCCTCCGTGGACGGCGGATTGAAGAACCCCCCGGTGCGGTTCATGATGCTGGCTGCCCCGTTCACCGAGGGGGTGGGATTCTACGTCTTTTACGCCCTCCAGCCCTACCTGCTGCAGCTCTTCGGCGATCCCAAGGCGTACGCCATCGCAGGCCTGGCAGCGGCTATTGTTGCAGGCGCGGACATTGTGGGCGGCTGGCTTGCTCCCGTGGTCCGGAGGCGGGTCCGCCGCCGCACCACGGTGCTGATCGCCTCCACCATCACCAGCTCAGCGGTCCTGGTGGTGCTCCTGGCTACCCACATTTTTTGGCTGGCCCTGGTACTCCTGGCGCTCTGGGCGGTGGTTGCTTCCGCAGGTACCCCCGTGCGCCAGGCGTACCTGAACGACATGATTGCCTCGAAGCAGCGGGCAACTGTCCTGAGCTTTGCCTCGCTCATGGGGTCCAGCGGGGGAGTGGTGGTGCAGCCGCTGCTCGGCAGGACTGCTGACCTGTATGGCTACCCGGCGTCGCTGGCCCTGGGCGGCGCGGTCCAGCTGTTGGCGGCACCCTTCATCGTGCTGAGCCGGCGCCGGCGCTCGCCGGCGGATGTTGCCGCCGGCCTGGCTGCCCCCTGAGCCGCTGCCCGTCGGAGCGCTGCAGCCGGACGCAGGGAAAGGCCCCCGTTGCCTGGACGCGGTCCGGGGCAGCGGGGGCCTTCGAAGGTGCGGTTCTTCCTACTTGATGCCTGCCTCGATCGTTTCGCTGGCTGCCGGCGCTGGCTTCTCCTGGGCCGGCGGTGGGCTGGTCTTGAGCTTGAAGCGCTTTCCAATGTCGCCGCCGCCACCGCTGCGGTTCTTGTTGAAGATGTCGAAACCGACCGCGACAAGGAGTACCAGGCCCTTGATGAGCTGTTGGTAGTCAGTGCCCAGGCCCAGGATGGACATGCCGTTGTTCAGCACCCCCATGATGAGGCCGCCGATCATGGCTCCCGCCACCGTTCCGATGCCGCCGGTGACGGCAGCGCCGCCAATGAAGGCTGCGGCGATGGAATCGAGCTCGAAGCCGGTTCCGCCCGCGGGCTGTGCGGAGTTGAGCCGGGCGGTGAAGACAAGGCCGGCCAGCGCGGAGAGGACGCCCATGTTTACGAAGAGCCGGAACGTGACGGCCTTGGTCTTGACGCCTGACAGCTCAGCTGCGTGGAGGTTGCCGCCGATGGCATAGGTGTGGCGGCCAAAGACGCTGTTGTTCATGAGGGCGGTGTACGCGATGACCAGCGCCGCCAGGACCACCAGGACGATCGGCGTGCCCCGGTAGGACGCCAGCAGGAAGGTGATGACGAGCATGAGCAGCGCCGTGAAGGCGGTCTTGATGACGAACCAGACCAGGGGTTCGCTTTCGAGATCGAACTTCCGGCGGATCCTGCGCTCCTTGAGGGCCTGGATCAGCAGGGCCACCGTGGCGCCGACGCCCAGGATGACGGTGAGCCATTCCAGCACGGAGGTGCCGCCGGTAAGGTCCGGAAGGAAGCCGCCGCCCAAGGCCCGCAGCTCCGCCGGGAAGGGGGTGATCTGCTGGTTCTTCAGGGTGATGAGCGTCAGCCCGCGGAAGATCAGCATGCCCGCCAGGGTGACGATGAAGGCGGGGATCCCCACGTAGGCGATCCAGTAGCCCTGCCAGGCACCAACCAGGGCGCCGACCAGCAGGCAGGCGGGGATGGCGGCCCACCACGGCCAGCCCCAGTGCACGATCATGACGCCGGCCACGGCGCCGATGAACCCGGCCACCGATCCCACGGAAAGGTCGATATGCCCGGCGATGATCACCATCACCATGCCGATGGCCAGGATGAGGATGTAGCTGTTCTGGACCACCAGGTTGGTCACGTTCTGCGGTTCCAGCAGGATGCCGCCGGTCAGTCCCTGGAACAGCAGGACGATCAGGATCAGGGCAACGAAGATGCCGACCTGGCGGAGGCGGCTGGTGAGGAATCCGAGCGATTCTCGTAGGGCGGACATTTCGCTATTCCTTCTCTTTGGTCATGTAGTGCATCAGGGTTTCCTGGGTGGCCTCGGCGATGGGCACCTCACCTGTGATGTGCCCGGCAGCGAGGGTGTAGATGCGGTCGCAGATGCCCAGGAGCTCGGGGAGCTCCGAGGAAATGACGATCACCGCTTTTCCTTCGGCCGCGAGTTTGGCAATGATCGTGTAGATCTCGTACTTGGCACCGACGTCGATCCCGCGGGTGGGTTCATCGAGGATGAGCACGTCAGGATCTGAGAACATCCATTTACTCAGCACCACCTTCTGCTGGTTTCCGCCGGACAGCTTCCCGGTGATGGCGGCCACCGACGGGGCTTTGATGTTCATGCTCTTGCGGTAGCCGTTGGCCACCACGGTCTCCTGGTTCTTGTCCACGAAGCCGCGCTTGGCCAGCTTGCGCAGAGCCGCCAGGGAGATGTTCCGCTTGATGTCCTCGATGAGGTTCAGGCCATAGTGCTTGCGGTCCTCGGTGGCGTACGCGATGCCGTGCCTGATGGCGTCCGACACCGTGGCTGTGTTGATTTCCTCGCCGTACTTGTAAACCTTGCCGGAGGTGGCGGTTCCGTAGGTGCGGCCGAAGACGCTCATGGCAAGTTCGGTGCGGCCGGCACCCATGAGGCCGGCGAGCCCCACCACTTCACCTTTCCTGACGTGCAGGTTGGCGTTCCTGACCACCATGCGGGTGTGGTCCTGGGGGTGGCGGACGGACCAGTCCTCGATCCGCAGGACTTCCTCGCCGATGTGCGGCTCGCGGTCCGGGTACAGGCTCTCAAGGTCCCGGCCCACCATGCCGCGGATGATCCGCTCCTGGGTGATCTGGCCTTCGTCGAGCCGCAGCGTCTCGATGGTTTTGCCGTCCCGGATGATGGTGACGGCATCTGCCACTTTGCGGATCTCGTTGAGTTTGTGGCTGATGATGATGCTGGTGACGCCCTGGCCCTTCAGGTGGAGGATCAGGTCCAGCAGGTGGCCGGAGTCCTCGTCATTGAGGGCGGCCGTGGGCTCGTCCAGGATCAGCAGCTTCACTTCCTTGGACAATGCCTTGGCGATTTCCACCAGTTGCTGCTTGCCCACACTGATGTGCTGCACGGGGGTGACAGGGTTTTCGTCGAGGCCGACGCGGGCCAGCAGCCGGGCTGCCTCCAGGTTGGTCTTGCGCCAGTCCACCCACCCGTTGGTGGCCTGTTCGTTGCCAAGGTAGATGTTCTCGGCGATGGACAGGTACGGGCTCAAGGCCAGTTCCTGGTGGATGATGACAATCCCGCGCTTCTCGCTGTCGGAGATGCTGGAAAAGTTGCAGGGTTCGTTTTCGAAGAGGATCTCCCCCTCGAAGGTGTTGTGTGGATAGACGCCGGACAACACTTTCATGAGTGTTGATTTGCCGGCTCCGTTTTCACCGCAGATGGCGTGGACCTCTCCACGGTTCACATCCAGGGTGACGTCCTGGAGGGCTTTTACGCCCGGGAACGTCTTGGTGATTCCTCGCATTTGAAGAATGGGTGTGTTCATCGTCAATTCCCACTGACTGGTCGAAGCTGGGCCTTCCTGCTGCTGCAGGAGGCGGCGGGAGGGGGCTGCGGCCGGACTCGCGGCCCGGCCACAGCCCCCGGACGCTGACTACTTGACGTCGGCGTCGGTGTAGTAGCCCGAGTCGATCAGTTCCTTCTTGTAGTTGTCCTTGGTGATGATCACGGACTTCAGCAGGAAGGCCGGGACAACCTTGACCTTGTTGTTGTAGGTCTTGGTGTCGTTGGTTTCCGCTTCCTGGCCCTTGAGGACGGCGTCGACCATCTTGACGGCCTGGGCGCCGAGCTGGCGGGTGTCCTTGAAGATGGTGGAGTACTGCTCACCGGCGATGATGGACTTCACGGAACCCTTTTCGGCGTCCTGGCCGGTCACCACGGGCAGGCTTCCCTTGGCGTAGCCGCCGGTGCTGGTGAGGGCCGAGATGATGCCGATGGAGAGGCCGTCATACGGGGACAGGACACCGTTCAGCTTGGTGCCGGAGCTGTAGGCGGAGGTGATGATGTCCTCCATGCGCTTCTGGGCCACGGGTGCCTGCCAGCGAAGGATCGCTGCCTGCTCAAACTTGGTCTGGCCGCTGGGGACCTTCAGGGTGCCTGCATCCAGGTACGGCTTGAGCGTGTCCATGGCGCCGGTCCAGAAGAAGTTGGCGTTGTTGTCGTCGGGGCTGCCGGCGAAGAGCTCGATGTTGAAGGGGCCCTTGCCGTCCACCTTCTTGCCGGTGGCATCGACGAGGCCCAGCCCGGTCAGCAGCGAGGTGGCCTGCTGGACACCCACGGTGTAGTTGTCGAACGTGGTGTAGTAGTCGACGTTCGGGGTGCCGTTGATGAGGCGGTCGTACGCGATGACCTTGACGTTCTGCTCCTTGGCCTTGGCCAGGACGTCAGTCAGGGTGGTGCCGTCAATGGCGGCGATGATCAGGGCCTTGGCGCCCTTGGTCAGCATGTTCTCGATCTGCGAAACCTGGGTGGGGATATCGTCATTGGCGAACTGGAGGTCCGTCTTGTAGCCGAGGTCCTTCAGGGACTTCTCCACGTTCGCTCCGTCAGCGATCCACCGTTCGGACGTCTGCGTGGGCATCGAAATGCCTACCAGCGAATCGCTGGGCTTGGCGGCACTGCTGGATTCGCTGGCCCCGCCACGGGAGCCGCAACCGGTGGCGCCCACCGTCAGGGCGAGGACAAGGGCCACCGCGCCCATCAGTTTTTTGATTCTCACCATTTTCTCCTTCCGCGGCAGCACTGCCGCGAAGTGTTGGTGGACCGGGCAGCACCGCTGCTCCCTGGTCCTGGCCACATTGTTGATGTGTCGGTTCAATATAGACCCATTTGTGAACGCTAACAAGAGTGCGCGACGGGAATTTCGAAAACCTTTCGGGTTCATTGACTTCTGGTTTGTTAGCGTTCACACTTGCTGCAGCACGTAGCTCCACCCTGACCCCTACAAAACCCGGTAACGAGGCCCATGCCTCCCGGACGGAGGCAACCCCATGCCAGATGCGCTGTTCACTTCCAGCTCCGAGTCCCGCCATGACCATTGCGTCATTGGGGTGGACTACGGAACCCTTTCAGGCCGTGCCGTGGTGGTGCGGGTCCGTGACGGCAAGGAACTTGGGAGTGCGGTCCATGAGTATCCGCACGCAGTGGTTACCGATGCCCTGCCCAAGGACCCAGCGGGCGCAGGATCCGACGGACAAGCCGCAAGGCTTCCCGGGGAATGGGCGCTGCAGGTGCCCAACGACTACCGGGAGGTCCTGCGGACCGCCGTCCCCGCCGCGGTGGCGGACGCCGGGATCGACCCTGCCGCCGTCGTCGGCATTGCCACGGATTTCACTGCCTGCACCATGGTCCCGGTCAAGGCGGACGGCACACCCCTCAACGAACTGCCCGGCTTCGCCAACCGCCCGCACGCCTACGTGAAGCTCTGGCGCCACCACGCTGCGCAGGGCCAGGCCGACCGGATCAACCGGCTTGCCGCCGAACGGGGGGAGGACTGGCTTCCCCGCTACGGGGGCCTGATCTCCTCTGAATGGGAGTTCGCCAAGGGGCTGCAGCTGCTGGAGGAGGACCCGGAGGCCTACGCCGCGATGGACCACTGGGTGGAGGCGGCGGACTGGATCGTCTGGCAGCTCTGCGGCCGGTATGTCCGCAACGCCTGCACTGCCGGCTACAAGGGCATCTACCAGGATGGCCGGTATCCTTCCGAAGAGTTCCTGGCCGCCCTGAACCCGGACTTCAAGGACTTTGTCAGCTCCAAGCTGGAGCACACCATCGGCCAGCTGGGGGACGCCGCCGGCACCCTTACGGCGGAGGCAGCGGCCTGGACCGGGCTGCCGGAGGGCATCGCGGTGGCCGTGGGAAACGTTGACGCCCATGTCACGGCCCCGGCCGCGAAGGCTGTGGAATCCGGCCAGCTGGTGGCGATCATGGGCACCTCCACCTGCCACGTCATGAACGGCAGCGAGCTGCGCGAGGTGCCGGGAATGTGCGGTGCCGTGGATGGTGGAATCGTGCCGGGCCTGTGGGGTTACGAGGCCGGACAGTCAGGCGTGGGCGACATCTTCGGCTGGTTCACCAAGTACGGCGTCCCGCCCGAATATCACCAGGCTGCCAAGGACGCCGGACTGGGGATTCACGAGTACCTCACCGAACTGGCATCCCGGCAGGCCATCGGACAGCACGGCCTGATCGCGCTCGACTGGCATTCCGGCAACCGTTCGGTCCTGGTGGACCACGAGCTTTCGGGCATGGTGGTGGGCCAGACCCTGGCCACCAGGCCGGAGGATACCTACCGCGCGCTGCTGGAAGCCACAGCCTTTGGAACCCGCACCATCGTGGACGCCTTCCGCGACGCCGGGGTCCCGGTCAAGGAATTCATCGTGGCCGGCGGCCTGCTCAAGAACAGGCTCCTGATGCAGATCTATGCAGACGCCACCGGCCTGCAGCTGTCCACCATCGGCTCGGAACAAGGTCCGGCCCTGGGATCGGCCATCCACGCCGCCGTCGCAGCGGGCGAATACGCGGACATCCGTGCGGCCGCCGCGGCCATGGGCGCCGAGCCCGGGGAGGTCTACACGCCAATTCCCGAAAACGCGGCCGCCTACGAAGAACTGTTCCAGGAATACAAGGCCCTCCACGACTACTTCGGCCGGGGCGGTAACGACGTGATGCACCGGCTCAAGGCCATCCAGCGCAAAGCCGCCCAAGCGGCCCAGCCTGGCGCAGGCGCCGTGTCCGAAGCACCCGTGGGGGTGTCCGCATGACCGCCGGAACAGGCGCCGGAACCGGTCTCCTGGAAACCATTGCCCGGGTCCGGGCGGAGGTGTGCGCCCTGCACGCGGAGCTGACCCGGTACGGACTGGTGGTGTGGACCGCCGGCAACGTTTCGGCCCGCGTTCCCGGCACCGACCTCATGGTCATCAAGCCCTCCGGCGTCTCGTACCAGGACCTGACCCCGGAGCAGATGATTGTCACCGACCTGTATGGCACCCCGGTCAGGGGCACCAACCTTGGTGGGGGCGGCACGGTGGACTGGGGCAATCCCGCGCTGTCGCCGTCGTCGGACACGGCCGCGCACGCCTACGTGTACCGGCACATGCCGGAGGTGGGAGGGGTGGTGCACACGCACTCCACGTATGCCACCGCGTGGGCTGCCCGGGGAGAAGCCATTCCGTGCGTGCTGACCATGATGGGGGACGAGTTCGGCGGGTCCATCCCCGTGGGCCCGTTCGCGCTGATCGGTGACGACTCGATCGGCCACGGCATCGTGGAAACGCTGAAGAATTCCAAGTCCCCTGCGGTCCTGATGCAGAACCACGGCCCGTTCACCATCGGCAAGGACGCCCGGTCCGCCGTGAAGGCCGCTGTCATGTGCGAGGAAGTGGCCCGCACCGTGCACGTTTCCCGGCAGCTGGGCGAGCCGCTGCCCATCGGCCAGGACCACATCGACTCCCTTTACGCCCGCTACCAGAACGTTTACGGCCAATAACCGGCCCAAAACTCTTCCCAGGAGAATTCATGAGCACCGCAGCAACCACGTCCCTCGACGGCTACGAAGTCTGGTTCCTTACGGGCAGCCAGCACCTCTACGGGGAGGAAGTCCTCAAGCAGGTGGCCGCCCAATCGCAGGAGATCGCCAACCAGCTCAATGCCTCCTCGTCGGTTCCCGTGCGGATCGTGTGGAAGCCGGTCCTGACCGACTCCGATGCCATCCGGCGCACCGCGCTGGAGGCGAACTCGGATGACTCGGTCATCGGAGTGACGGCCTGGATGCACACCTTCAGCCCGGCCAAGATGTGGATCCAGGGCCTGGACCTGCTGCGCAAGCCCCTGCTGCACCTGCATACGCAGGCCAACCGCGACCTGCCGTGGGCGGACATCGATTTCGATTTCATGAACCTGAACCAGGCCGCGCACGGCGACCGCGAGTTCGGCTACATCCAGTCCCGCCTGGGCATCGCCCGGAAGACCGTCGTCGGGCACGTCTCCAACCCCGAGGTGGCACGCCAAGTGGGTTCGTGGCAGCGGGCCGCCGCCGGCTGGGCCGCCGTCCGGAGCCTGAAGCTCACCCGCTTCGGCGACAACATGCGCAACGTGGCCGTGACCGAAGGCGACAAAACCGAGGCCGAGCTGCGTTTCGGCGTCGCGGTCAACACCTGGTCCGTCAACGAGCTCGCCGATGCCGTCCACGGTGCTGCGGAGTCCGACGTCGACGCCCTGGTGGCCGAGTATGAGGACCTTTACGACGTGGTGCCGGAGCTCCGCGCAGGCGCGGCCCGGCACGACTCCCTGCGGTACGGCGCCCGGATCGAACTGGGCCTGCGGTCCTTCCTGGAAGGCAACGGCTCCGCCGCGTTCACCACCTCCTTCGAGGACCTCGGCGCCCTCCGCCAGCTTCCCGGCCTGGCCGTGCAGCGGCTCATGGCCGCCGGTTACGGGTTCGGCGCCGAAGGCGACTGGAAGACCGCCATCCTGGTCCGGGCCGCCAAGGTCATGGGCGCCGGCCTGCCCGGCGGCGCCTCCCTCATGGAGGACTACACCTACCACCTGGAACCCGGCTCCGAGAAGATCCTGGGCGCCCACATGCTCGAGGTCTGCCCCTCCCTCACGGCAGCAAAGCCGCGGCTGGAAATCCACCCCCTGGGTATCGGCGGCAAAGAAGACCCCGTCCGCCTGGTGTTCGACGCCGACGCCTCCCCGGGCGTCGTCGTCGCCCTGTCCGACATGCGCGACCGTTTCCGCCTGGTGGCCAACGCCGTCGACGTCGTCCCGCTCGACCAGCCGCTGCCCAACCTCCCCGTGGCCCGCGCCCTGTGGGAGCCGAAGCCGGACTTCGCCACCTCCGCCGCCGCCTGGCTCACCGCCGGCGCCGCCCACCACACCGTGCTCTCCACCCAGGTGGGCATGGACGTCTTCGAGGACTTCGCCGACATCGCCAAAACGGAACTGCTCACCATCGACGAAGACACCACCATCCGCCAGTTCAAGAAGGACCTGAACTGGAACGCCGCCTACTACAAACTGGCCGGTGGGATCTGATCCAGTGCCACCGGTGAGGTCCCGGCCACGCCGGCCGCCATGGACAGGAACCCCGTGACGGACGGCAGGCCACGCCGCCTGCCCCGGCTCGAGGACGTGGCGGAACTGGCCGGGGTCTCGCACCAGACCGTCTCACGGGTGGTCAACAACCACCCCAACGTCAGCCCCGGGACCCGCGGGAAGGTGGAAGCGGCGATTGCCGCACTCGGCTACCGCCGCAACACCGCCGCGCGGAGCCTGGTCACCCGGCGCTCGCAGACCATCGGCGTCCTGGGCAGCGAGCTCTCGCAGTACGGCCCTGCCAACACCCTGCTGGGGGTGGAACGTGCGGCGCGGGATGCTGGATACTTCGTCAGCGTCGCGGCGCTGCGGGAGGTCAACCGGGACGCGATCCTGGACGCCGTCCGGCACTTCCTGGACCAGTCGGTGGACGGAATCGTGGTGATCGTTCCGCACTTGGAGACGCTGGCCGCCCTGGCGGTACTGCCCATCGGAGTACCGGTGGTGGCCGTGGGTCCCACCGGAAATGACACCGTGGGCGGCGTCAAGGTGGACCAGCACCGCGGGGCCGAACTGGCAGTGGAACACCTCATCGGGCAGGGGCACGTCCGGATCGGACACGTCGCGGGGCCCCAGGAATGGATCGACGCCGTGGCCCGCGCCAACGGCTGGCGGGACGCCCTGGCCTCCGCCGGACTCACCGCAGACCTGATTGCCGAGGGGGACTGGAGTGCGGGCAGCGGTTATGAGATCGGCAGGCGGCTGGCAGCCGGCGGCCATGCCACTGCCCTTTTCGTCGGCAACGACCAGATGGCGCTGGGGGTCCTGCGCGCGCTGAACGAGGCGGGCATCAGGGTGCCGCAGGACGTATCCGTGGTGGGCTTCGACGACCAGCCCGAGGCCGGCTATTTCAGTCCGCCCCTCACCGTGGTCCGGCAGGACTTTGAAGAGCTGGGCCGCCGGTGCATGGACATGATGCTCACGGCATTCGAGGGCATGGAGGGGCCACGGACCCTGGTGGTGGAGCCTGAACTGGTCCTGCGCAGCAGCACGGCCCCGCCCGGGCGGTAACGTCAGCGTCGCCGGAATCAATCGTCGCCGTTAATCCGGCGGAGACCGCGGCGAAACGTGGCCACAACAATGGCTGCGTAGGTTTCAGGCATGACGGCTACCCTGTACGTCCGGCTCCGCGACTGGCTGCTGGACACTTTCACCTACGAGTCCGAATCCGATGCCGCCGACGCCACCCGGTGGGGCTGGCTGCCGGCCCTAAGCGGAGTGACCATAGGGGCCGGCCAGGCCCGCTCGGAGCACGCAGGAGAAGTGCCTGGAACGGGCCCAATGTCTGGTTAAGCACACTATTGCGCCGGTAGCGGGATAATGCCCTAAACTGCTTCACTGAGGTGCCTGAAATGGCGCTGCGCAGCAACGAAAGTGAACATGCTATGGCTACCGATTACGATGCTCCACGCAAGCAGGAAGAAGAGTCGCCGGCCGACTCTCTCGAGGCCCTCCAGGCATCACGGAGCGGCAGCGCGCAGACCGCGGTTATCGATGTCGACGAGAACGACACCGCCGAAGGTATCGACCTGCCCGGCGCCGACCTTTCCAATGAGGAACTGACCGTCATTGTGGTCCCCGAGCAGTCTGACGAGTTCACCTGCTCGTCGTGCTTCCTGGTCCGCCACCGGTCGCAGGTTGCCCGCGAGAAGGACGGCCTGAAGTACTGCCGCGACTGCGAAGGCTAAATTTCCATCCTGCTTTTCCCGGCGCCGGCCATCTCCCCGAGGTGGCCGGCGCTGCTTTGTCCCCCGCCGCTTTGTCCCGCGCCGCCGTCGTTATCAAAATGACCCTCGTTTCCGCCCGCGAACGCTCCTACGCTGGAAGCATCCAACGGCTCTTATTTTGGATGGCACGGCATGAAGAAGTTCATTATGTGGCTTGTGGCAGTCCTGTTCGCCGCAGGCCTGGGTTTGGTGGTTCCGGGGGCCGCCTCGGCAACCACGTCGTACTGCGGACTCACTTGGGGTTCGCTGATGAAATCCGACGGCGCCATGAGCGGCGCGCCCGTCACCGACGTCCGGACCGGGCAGCACTACTGCTTCGACCGGCTGGTGGTTGACCTGGGCGGCTCGCCGGCACCCGGCTACACCGTCCGCTACGTCCCGCAGGTTATCCAGGACGGCTCGGGGGCGGTCGTGCCAACGCGGGGCGGCGCCCGGCTGCAGGTGGTCGTCAAAGCGCCGGCCTATGACAATAACGGGCAGTCCACCTACACCCCCGCCGACAAGGCTGAGCTCTCCAACGTTTCGGGTTACCAGACCTTCCGCCAGGTGGTCTGGGCCGGAAGCTTCGAGGGCCAGACCACCATTGGCCTGGGCGTCCGTGGCCGCCTGCCGTTCCGGGTGTTCACGCTTGACGGTCCGGGCTCCGGCTCCCGCCTGGTGGTGGACGTGGCGCACTACTGGTGAGCCATCCGTCGTCGGCGACAACAAAGGTGCCGTGCCCCTGGCAGGGGCACGGCACCTTTCTGTTGGGGCCTTATTCCGGAATTACCAGCGCGGGGGTGTCCTGCTTGAGGGTTTCCCCGCGGAAGAAGCCCGGGTGCGTGCGGGACACGACCAGCATGACCACGGCGCCCAGGGCGAGGATGCCAATGCCAAGGATGAACACCAGGCCCACGCCGAACACCTCGGAACCGCTGCCGAACTCGGGTGCGAGGCTGTCCACGGCGGTCTGGACGAACACCACGAACAGCCCCACGCCGCCCACCACCGGGCAGACCAGCCGGAGCACAAAGTGGCGCACGCTGTTGAACAGGCTGTGGCGGAAGTACCAGGTGCAGGCCAGCGCGGTAAGTCCGTAGTAGAAGCAGATCATCAGGCCCAGGGCCAGGATGGTGTCGTTCAGGACGTTCTCGCTGACCACATGCATCACTGCGTAGAACCCCGCTGACATGACGCCGGCGGCGATGGTGGCGAAGCCCGGCGTCGAAAACTTCCTGCTGATCCGGCTGAAGGGCTCGGGCAGAGCGCCGTAGTGGGCCATGGCCAGCAGGCTGCGCGACGGCGACATGAAGGTGGACTGCAGGGAGGCGGCAGAGCTGGAGAGCACGGCGAGGGACATCAGGATGGCGAACGGGCCCATGATGGGGGAGGCCAGCGCCGTGAAGATGTTCTCGTGGTTTTCGGCGTTGTTCAGGCCGTTGCCGGTATCGCCGACGCCGGCGAACATCATGGTGGCGATGCTGACCAACAGGTAGATGGCCAGGACGATGACGGCGGTCAGGGTGCCCGCAACGCCGGCGGTCTTCTTGCCGTTGGCCGTTTCCTCATTGACCGTCAGGCAGACGTCCCAGCCCCAGTACACGAAGATGGACAGGGAGATGCCGGCGGCGATCTGCCCGAACGTTTCGATCCTGGTGACGTCGAACCAGTCCCAGCTGAAGGGGATGGCTGTTTCCGATGTCGACCAGTTGGCAAAGGCCATGGCGACGAACAGGCCCAGCACCAGCAGCTGGAAGCCCACCAGGCTGTACTGCACCAACTTGGTGGTGTGCAGGCCGCGGTAGCTGACCCAGACGGCCAGCGCCACGAAGACGAAGCAGGTGATGACGTTCAACGCTTTGTTGTCCGCCAGTTCCGCCAGCTCGGGGGAGCCGGTGAGCTGGGAGAGGAAAAGGTAGAAGAAGTCGACGGCGACGCCGGCCAGGTTGGACAGCACGATGATGTTGGCGGCCAGCAGGCCCCAGCCGCCCATCCAGCCGATCCAGGGGCCGAACGCCTTGGTCACCCAGGTGAAGGTGGTGCCGCTGTCCGGGGAGTCGGCGTTGAGCTCCCGGTAGGCGAGCGAGACCAGGATCATCGGAATGAACCCGATCAGGAAGATGACGGGCAGCTGGAGGCCGGCTTCGTTGACGGTGGGTCCGAGTGCGCTGGTGAGGGTATAGGCAGGGGCGATGGTTGAAATGCCCAGGACGACGACGGCCAGGAGTCCGAGCTGGCCGCCCTTGAGTCCCTTGGCGCTGACGCCGTCCGCGGACGGCGCGTGGGCGTCCGGACCGGGTTTGGCCGTACTGGTGCGGATTATCTCTGTCATGGCACCACTTTCTGGAAGGCTGTGAGACGGAGGTCACTATATGAATGGCGTTCATTTAGTATGCGGGTGCCGCCGCTGTGATGCAAGACGCAATATGAATCCCATTCGTTTATGACTCACTTTCGAAATTAGTAAGCTCACTGAGAAATTGCCTTTGGCCCTGCCGCCACGCCGTCCACGGCTGGTAGCGTCTGCCGTACTGGACCAATTGAGGAGGATGCATGAAAGCTTCACCGACGCTGACCAACAACCTGCAGGCTGTCCTGGCGGACCTGATCGAGCTCCATGTCCAGGGCAAGCAGGCGCACTGGAATATCGTGGGCACCAACTTCCGCGACCTTCACCTGCAGCTTGATGAGATCGTGGACGCCGCCCGCCAGTTCGCCGACGACACTGCAGAGCGCATGCGTGCCCTGCACGCGCTTCCCGATGGCCGCAGCTCCACCGTTGCCGAAACCACCAGCCTGGCCCAGTTCCCTGACGGGCTCATCAGCACCAGGGATGCCATTGAGCGGATCGTTGCCGCCATGGAAGCTGCCGTTGGCACCATGCGGAAAGTCCATGACGAAGTGGATGAGGAAGACCCCACCTCCGCGGACCTCCTGCACGAGTTCATCGCCAGGCTGGAGCAGTTCGCCTGGATGGTGCAGGCGGAAAACATGAAGCCCACCGCCAAGGTCACGGCCGCTGATTCCAAGTAGCGCACGTCCCGAGGGGCGTTCGGCGCCGGGGTTGCCCCGGCGCCGGACGCCTTTTTAACGCTGCCCACCGGCCTGGGCTGGGTGCTGCTACGTCGCTTTGGGCACTTTCCGAAGGACGACGGCGGCCAGGACTGCCGCCGTCGACATCAGTACCAGCGCAATCGCGGCAGTGATGTGCACGCCGGAATCGAACGCGGCCGCTGCGGCGGCGCGGACCGCGGCGGCGAGTGAATCCGGCAGCAGATTGGCCGCCTCTACCGCGCCGGCCAGCGTTTCCCCTGCGTTGTGCAGTGAGGCTCCGGGCAGCATGGCCTCCAGTCCCGCCGGCAGCCGAAGGTTTTGCTGGTAGGACGCCGTCAGGATGGAGCCCAGCACTGCGGTCCCCAGCAGCGAGCCAACTTCGTAGCCGGTCTCGGAAATCGCCGCCGCAGCTCCTGATTTGGCTGGCGGGGCCGAGCCGAGGATGAGGTCGTTCGAGATGGTTTCCGCCGTCCCCACGCCAAGCGCCAGGACCAGCAGCGCCGCCAGCAGGAGCGAGGGCCCGCCGTCGTGGTTTCCGAAAGCCACCATGCTGTAGCCGCATGCGCTGAAGGCCAGGCCCAAAGCCACCACGTATCCGGGGCGGACCTTACGAACCAGTGGCACCGCCACCAGGCCTGCCGCCACCGTGGCTGCCAGCGCCGGGATCATGGCAACGCCCGCTGCCGAAGGAGTCATTCCTTCGAGGAGTTGGAGGTGCTGGGCAAGGAACAGTATGAACCCGTTGAAGGAAAACAGGGCAAGGATATTGGCGCTGATGGCCATGCTGAATACCCTGTTCCGGAACAAGGACATGTCCAGCAGTGGGTGCTCCAGCCGGTACTGCCGCCGCACGAAAACGACGCCCATGGCCAGTCCGAAAGTAATGGTGGCCAGCCCGGCAGGGCCCGGACCTTCGGTGGCCACGGACTTGATGCCGTAGACCGCGGGCACCATGACCAGCATGGAGAGCAGGATGCTTGGGATATCCACCTTGCCCGGCGCGGGGTCCCTGGATTCCGGAATGAGGGCCGGCCCCAGCGCCAGCAGGGGGAGCATGAGCGGCACGGCCACCAGGAAGACGGCGCCCCACCAGAAGTGCTCCACCAGCCATCCGCCCAGGATTGGCCCCAGGGCGGCGCCGCCGGAAAAGCCTGCGGCCCAGATGGCAACGGCCAGCCTCCTGCGGTTGGGCTCAGGAAAGATGTTGCGGATCAGCGACAAGGTGGACGGCATCAGCATGGCGCCGAAGAATCCCAGCGCGGCGCGCCCGGCGACCAGCCACTCCGCGGTGGGGGCAAAGGCTGTAGCGGCGGAGAGCCCGGCAAAGCCCATGCTGCCGATAACCAGCAGCCGCCGGCGCCCTATCCGGTCGCCGAGGCTTCCCATTGACACCAGCAGCCCGGCCAGGACCAAGGGATAGGCGTCAATGATCCACAGCAGCTGCAGGCCGGTCGGTTCCAGGGCGCGGGCGATGGCAGGCAGGGCAAACGTCAGGGCCGTATTGTCCACCGCCACCAGCAGCACGGGAAACATCAGCAGCCCCAGCGCAAGCCAATCGCGCCACGGGCGGCGTGCAAGCGTGCTGTCCCCGTGGGTTTGAGGGGGGCTGAAAGAGATCGTCATAAAATAACTATACCGTCCGGACGGTATAGTTTCGAAGCGAGGCTATTCCGTTTTCCGTCCAGGCGGAGGGCATGATGGGGGTTATGCCCCGAAAGCCTGTAGCGCGTGATGCGGTCCTTGACGCCTTCGAGTCCCTGTTGATCGAAGTGGGGGAGCGGGCGGCAACCCTGGATGCCGTTGCCAAGAAGGCCGGAGTGTCCAAAGGGGGCCTCCTGTACCACTTCCCCAGCAAGGAAGCGCTCATCGCCGTGCTGCTTGACCGCCTTGAGGAACTGGCAAGGGCAGATGCCGATGCCATGGCTTCGGCCAACGAAGGTGCCGCCGCCTATTTCATCCGTTCCTCCGTCTGGGCGGATACTCCGCTGGACCGGTCCATCGTGGCCGCCACGCGGCTTGCCGAGGTGGCGCACCAGGAGACGCGCCAACGGTTCGCGGCCATCCAGCAGCGATGGCTGGACGAGATCGCAGCGGATGTGGGCCCCGGGCTGGCCAAGGCCGTCCTGTACATGGGAGACGGGTTGTACTTCAATGCGATGCTGTCCGTGGGCCCTGCGCCGGCAGGGGGAGCGGCCGCCGATGTGGAGGAGCTTCTCGCGGCATTGGAGCGGCTCCGCAGGTAGTTCCGCCATTTGCCGGGAGGGGTTGTGGCGTAGGACAATGGAGAGTTGTGAGGGCTGTCACCGGCCGTCATAATCCAACAACTGAATAGCCTTTGATCTGCGGCGGGAGAGTCCTGCCCGAAGTACAGGCAGGCGCCGTAGGAGCAAATCCTCCCCAGGAATCTCGCAGGCCCCTGTACCGCCGCGGCGAGGCGCCTCTGGAAAGCAGCAGGCAGTTATCTGGACTCCCCTCGGGAGCGAAACGACTGTTGTGCTCACCGACGGTGCAAGCGGGTCCTGCCCAGGCAGGCAACGCGGAAACTCTCAGGTCCAATACAGAGCGGGGAGGGACCCGAATAGCTGTGGCGTACCCTGCGCCGCCTGAAAAAATGGAGTTCCTTCGTGTCGGTTACCCCAGCCTCCACCACCTTCGTAGACCGCCATATCGGCGCACGCCACCAGGACGACGTCGACACCATGCTCAAAGCCGTTGGCTACGGCACGGTGGATTCCCTGGTTGATACCGCCGTTCCCAAGGTCATCCGCCAGGAAACCGCCCTCCGCCTGCAGGATGCCCTCAGCGAAGTTGAAGTGCTTGCGGAACTGCGCAGGCTCGCCGCCAAGAACAAGACCGCCGTCCAGTTGATCGGCCAGGGCTACTACGACACCATCACCCCTGCCGTGATACGCCGGAACATCCTCGAGGCCCCGGCCTGGTACACCGCCTACACTCCGTACCAGCCTGAGATTTCCCAGGGCAGGCTCGAGGCGCTGCTGAACTTCCAGACCATGGTCCAGGACCTGGTGGGCCTGCCCATCGCCAACGCCTCGCTGCTGGATGAAGCGACCGCCGTGGCCGAGGCCGTGCTGCTGATGCGCCGCTCCAACAAGACCAAGCCTGCAGCGGACGGCAAGACTGTCCTGGACATCGACGTGCTGCCGCAGACCATCGCGATCGTCAAGGGCCGCGCCGAGGCGCTCGGCTTCGAAGTTGAGGTCGCCGACCTGTCCAACGGCCTGCCCGACGGCGACATCAATGGCATCGTGCTCCAGCAGCCCGGAGCCTCCGGCCGGGTCTGGGACCAGTCCGCCACTGTTGCGGCGGCGAAGGACCGCGGTGCACTGGTCACCGTGGCCGCTGACCTGCTGGCCCTGACCCTGATCACCCCTCCGGGCGAGCAGGGCGCCGACATCGCTGTCGGCTCCACGCAGCGCTTCGGCGTGCCGTTGTTCTTCGGCGGCCCGCACGCCGCCTACATGGCCGTCCGCAAGGGCCTGGAGCGTTCGCTGCCCGGCCGCCTGGTGGGCGTGTCCAAGGACGATGCAGGGGTTCCCGCGTACCGCCTGGCGCTGCAGACCCGCGAGCAGCACATCCGCCGCGAGAAGGCCACGTCCAACATCTGCACGGCGCAGGCCCTGCTGGCCATCGTCTCCTCCATGTATGCCGTCTACCACGGCCCCGACGGACTGAAGGCCATTGCCGAGGCGGCGCACCGCCACGCGCGTACCCTGGCCACCTCGCTCGCAGCCGCGGGCGTGGAGGTGCTGCACTCGAGCTTCTTCGACACGCTGACCGTCCGCGTCCCCGGCCGCGCTGCAGCGCTTGTCGCCGATGCCGAGGCACGTGGAATCAACCTGCGTTCCGTCGACGCCGACACGGTTGGCATCTCTCTGGATGAAACCACGACGGTGGCCATCGTCGCCGACGTCGCGGACGTCTTTGGCGCTTCCGTTGCCGCGGCTGACGGCTTCGGACTGGAGGCCGCCGTCGAACGTTCCTCCGCGTACCTGCAGCACCCGGTGTTCAACACGCACCGGTCCGAAACGCAGCTGCTGCGCTACATCAGGAAGCTGTCGGACCGGGACCTGGCGCTGGACCGCACCATGATCCCGCTGGGCTCGTGCACCATGAAGCTGAACGCCACCGCCGAGATGGAGGCCATTTCCTGGCCGGAGTTCGCCTCCATCCACCCCTTCGCGCCGGACTCCCAGACCGAAGGCTGGCGTGAACTGATCGCCGATCTGGAGGCGGACCTGACCGCGATCACCGGCTACGACCAGGTGTCCATCCAGCCGAACGCCGGATCGCAGGGCGAGCTCGCGGGCCTGCTGGCCATCCGCGGCTACCACCACTCCCGCGGGGAAGAGCAGCGCAACGTCTGCCTGATTCCTGCCTCGGCCCACGGCACCAACGCGGCCTCCGCCGTCCTGGCGGGCATGAAGGTGGTCGTGGTGGCTACGGCCGCGGACGGCACCATCAACCATGATGACCTGACGGCCAAGATCGAAGCCAACAAGGATGTCCTGTCCTGCATCATGATCACGTACCCGTCCACGCACGGGGTGTACGACGGGGACGTCCGCGAGGTCTGCGATGCCGTGCACGCAGCCGGAGGACAGGTCTACATCGACGGCGCCAACCTGAACGCCCTGGTGGGCCTGGCCCAGCCCGGTAAGTTCGGCGGCGACGTCTCGCACCTGAACCTGCACAAGACCTTCTGCATCCCGCACGGCGGCGGCGGGCCCGGCGTCGGACCCGTGGCAGCCAAGGCGCACCTGGCACCGTTCATGCCGGGCGACGCCACCACCTGGACCCCTGGGTCCGGCGCCACTGACGTGCCGATTGCGGCGTCCCGGTTCGGCTCTGCAGGCGTGCTGCCCATTTCCTGGGCCTACGTGAAGCTGATGGGCGGCGAAGGGCTGACCGAGGCCACCAAGTCAGCCCTGCTGGCAGCGAACTACGTTGCCTCCCGCCTGAACGAGTATTTCCCGGTCCTCTACACCGGCGAAGGCGGCCTCGTGGCGCACGAATGCATTCTGGACCTGCGCGAGTTGACCGCGAAGACCGGCGTTACGGCCGAGGATGTGGCCAAGCGCCTCATCGACTTCGGCTTCCACGCGCCCACCCTGGCGTTCCCGGTGGCAGGCACCTTGATGGTGGAACCCACGGAGTCCGAGGACCTGGGCGAGATCGACCGCTTTATCGAGGCCATGATTACCATCCGCAAGGAAATCGACCAGGTGGCCAACGGCGACTTCTCCGTGGCGGACTCACCCCTGCGCCGCGCACCCCACACGGCAGCCGCCGTCGTCAGCTCCGACTGGGACCGCGCCTACCCGCGGGAACAGGCAGCCTTCCCTGCCCACCACAAGCAGGACAAGTACTTCCCGCCGGTGGGACGGATCGACGGCGCCGCAGGCGACCGCAACCTGATCTGCTCCTGCCCGCCGCTCGAAGAGTTCGAGAACTGAGGGCTGCCACCATGACCGAGAAATACACCGCGCTGTACGAGGAGCACAAGAAGCTGGGCGCCTCCTTCACCGGCTTCGGCGGCTGGCAGATGCCATTGAAGTACAGCTCCGAACTGGCCGAACACCACGCGGTTCGAAAGGCCGCAGGCCTGTTCGACCTCTCCCACATGGGCGAAGTCTGGGTCACCGGTCCGGACGCTGCGGCCTTCCTCGACTTCGCCCTGGTGGGGAAGATCTCCGCCCTGGCGGTCGGCAAGGCCAAGTACTCGCTGATCTGCAACGAGGACGGCGGGATCATCGACGACCTCATCACCTACCGCCGTCCCGCCGCTGAAGACGGCACGGACGTCTTCCTGGTGGTGCCCAATGCAGGCAACGCCGCGGTGGTGGCGGCAGCCCTGCAGGAACGGGTCGCTGGGTTTGACGTGCTGGTGGAGGACGCCTCTGCCGGTACCTCGCTGGTGGCAGTGCAGGGCCCCAGTGCCCAGGAACTCCTGTTGCGCCTGGTCCCGGCCGCACAGCACTCCCTGGTGACGGAGCTGAAGTACTACGCCGCCGTGGAGGTTCCGTTTCTGGTGGGCGGCGCCGGCAAGGAACTCCTGCTCGCACGCACCGGGTATACCGGTGAGGACGGGTTCGAGATCTTCGTGGACAACGCAGACGCCCCCGCACTCTGGCAGGCACTGGTCGCCATTGCCGACGAAGGGGAACTGACCCCCGCCGGCCTGGCCTCCCGCGACTCCCTTCGCCTGGAAGCGGGAATGCCGCTGTACGGCAACGAACTGTCGCTGCAGGGCGACCCGTTCGCTGCAGGCCTGGGCCCCGTCGTCGCGCTCTTCAAGGAAGGCGACTTTGTTGGCAAGGCCGCCCTGGCAGCCAAAAAGGAAGCGGGCGCCGGCAGCACCTCCGGCCGCCGCCTCGTGGGGCTCAAAGGCAAGGGCCGCCGCGCAGGCCGCGCGCACTACCCCGTGCTCAAGGACGGCGTGACCGTCGGCGAAGTCACCTCCGGCCAGCCATCGCCCACCCTGGGGTACCCGATCGCCATGGCCTACGTCGACGTCGAGTATTCCGCACCCGGCACTGCCCTGGATATCGATCTCCGCGGCAAGGCAGAGCCCTTCGAAGTCGTCGACCTCCCGTTTTACCGCCGCGCCCAGTAATGTGCCTCGCCGTGGTCACCTTCGGTACCCGCGGATGGTGGTCGCCTTCGGGACCGCCGGACCGGACATTTTCACGCGTGCTGCTCGTTCCTCGCTTTGACGCACGCTTTCGAAAAGTCCGGCTCCGCCGGCCCCTCGTGCGAAAGTCGCGGTGGTGCGGGGAAGACAGCAGGGCCTAGAGGAAGCGGGTGGAGGCGGACCATGTGTGTTTTCCTGTCCGGGCAACCCGTGTCCTGGCTGCGCCTGCACGCCTGTCGCGTCAGTCGCAGGCCACGGGCCGGCTTAGAGGAAACGGGAGGGCGCGGACTACGTGTGTGTTTTCTTTCCCCGGCACTCACGATCGTTGTCAGCCTGCTCGTTGCCTGCCTGCCGGGTCGCTTTGGTGCCGTGTGCCTCGGGAGTGGGCGGGGCATCCGGCAGCGTGCGTCTAAGGGAGCGTCACGTCCGCTTAGCGGGCGTCTTCGCGACCGAGCACGCAGAGGATGTCCTGCCCGCTCCACCCCAACCACCCAGAGTGACCCGACCACACTGTTTTAGTTAGGAACCAATCGCATGGCTGTTGGCGTTTTTGATCTGTTTTCGATCGGTATTGGCCCTTCGTCTTCGCATACTGTGGGGCCGATGCGGGCTGCTGCTGTGTTCGCTGAGGAGTTGAAGGCCTCGGGGAAGCTCGCGGACGTGGCGGGGTTGCGGGTGGATTTGTATGGGTCGTTGGCGGCGACGGGGCACGGGCACGGGACGATGACCGCCATTCTCCTGGGGTTGGAGGGGTTCCATCCGGAGTTGATCCTGCCTGAGGAGGTGGAGGAGCGGCTGGCTTCGATCGCGGAGACGGGGATCCTGAACCTGGCCGGTGCGGTGCCGCTGCCGTACGGGGTGGGCGACATGGTGCTGCGGCCGTTGACGGTGTTGCCGCGGCACACGAACGGGATGACGTTCACCGTTACCGATGCTGAGGGTTCCGTGGTGCATGCGGCGACGTTCTTCTCGGTCGGTGGCGGGTTCATTGTCCGTGAGGGGGAGGAGGACGCGGCGCAGCA
>NZ_JBPFDN010000023.1:0-14840 GCF_059414985.1 Arthrobacter sp. SAFR-044
CAAAACCGAAGGCCAATACGCAGCCACCGACGTCAAAGACCGCGCAACAGACGCCAAAGACAACATCCAAAACACCTGATCAGCCCACAGCGGCACCGTAAGGCAACAGTTTGATCGGCAGGCCGGCACCGCCATCCGCGGGCCGGCCTGTCCGCTTGGCCCCCTGATTGAGAGGACTTCCCCATGGCCACTCACGACGATTCCGAGACCAGCACCGCCAAGGCGGGGCAGGCTCCGGATCCAAACGATTCAAGGAAACCTGCCAGCCCGAGGGACCTGGATAAACCTTCCTGGAAATACATCACCAAGAAGACGCTCCGGGAGTTCACCAAGGACCAATGCCCCGATCTGGCAGCGGCCCTGACGTATTACGCCGTTCTCTCGCTGTTCCCGGCACTGCTGGCACTGGTTTCGCTCCTTGGCCTCTTTGGGGATCCGCAGAAGACCACAAACGCCTTGCTGGAAATCGTGCGCGGATTCGCCCCGGCGGAGACGGTCAACACCATCAGCGGTCCGGTGTCGGAACTGACCAGCGCCCCGGCGGCCGGGTTCACCCTGGTGATCGGCCTTGTCACCGCGCTGTGGTCGGCGTCCGGATATGTCGGAGCCTTCGGGCGCGCCATGAACCGCATTTATGAGGTAGATGAGGGGCGCGCGTTCGTGAAGCTCCGCGGCACCATGCTTGGCGTCACGCTCCTGGCCGTGGTCATCGTGGCGCTGCTGGCCGGCATGCTGGTCCTCAGCGGCCCGGTTTCTGAGGCAGTGGGCGGGCTGATCGGCCTCAGCGGGCCCTTCCTCATGGTCTGGAACATTGCCAAGTGGCCGGTCATGATCGCGCTGATCATCGCCATCATTGCCGTGCTGTACTACGCAACCCCGAACGTCAAGCAGCCCAAGTTCCGGTGGATGAGCATGGGGTCCGGCATTGCCCTCTTTGTCTTCCTGATCGCCTCGCTGGGCTTCGGCTTCTATGTCGGCAACTTCGGCAACTACAACAAGACCTACGGTGCACTGGGCAGCGTGATCATCATGCTGCTGTGGCTGTGGATCCTGAACATGTCCCTTCTTTTCGGCGCTGAGTTCGACGCTGAGGTGGAGCGCGGCCGCGAACTCCAGGCCGGCATCAAGGCAGAGGAAACAATCCAGCTTCCGCCGCGCGACACGAAGAAGAGCGAGAAACTGCAGAAGCAGATCGAGGAGGACATCAAGCACGGCCGTGAACTGCGGGAGCAGTATGCCTCGGAGAACGGGCAGCACGATTCGGGCGATAACCCCGACGGGCAGCCTGCGGGGAATGAACAGAACGAACTCCGGCCAGGCGAGCGGCACCGCGACAGGGTCCGCGAGAAGGTGCAGCACCGGGCCGGCAACGGGGAGCCCGACGGCGGCGGCGAGCCAGGCGGGAGCGCTTAGGCAGGCAGGTTCAGCCGCTGCCCGGGGGGACTAGGCAGGACCTTCGAGATGGAGGAAAATTCATCTTGAAGGTCCTGTTTGTCTTCCTGGGTTGAAGTACACCCGGGGCAATACGGGGTCGGCGGTGAGATGGCCTCTTCTGAGACCGAGGCCAGTCCCCCCAGTCGCCGTCGGCCCCCCTCAAATCCCGCCCGGCACCCGGGCGCCACTTTTCGACGCGCCACGGTTCAGGGCGTGGCCAGGCAACGCGCAACCGGGCCGGGTCAAACTGGACAAGCACGGAGAACTGCAATAATTTCTTGATTACCTCGCCGGGATCCCCCGGAAACCGGCAAGGCCGCTGAAGCAGACGGCGGAACTACTGTCGACCCTTTATGAGCGGACATGCCTGCTACCCATTTTGAACAGTTTCTCGCCGAAGCAGTTGTCGCGGACAGGGAGCCCGGGCTGGGCCTCAGGCGCGACGAGCTATACGGCCTCTACACAAGCTGGTGCCTCCTGCACAAGGCCGAACTCCAGCCGCCGGAAGCTCTTTGGGAGGCCCTGCAGGATGCCGGAATCAACCCGGACAGCAACAACCTCTCCATGACTGGGCCAACTGCGGCGGACTACATCGTTGCCAGCGCTCCGGACCTGGTCTGACACGAAGCGGAAGCGCCGGCCGAAGCCGGCGGCCGGGAAGGTCAGGGACGCTGTCGCGGGAGATTGAGTTCCCGGAACGAAGGGCTGCTGCCGCAGGGCAGCAGCCCTTTTCCATGCCCCGGCAGCTCTTGGGTCAGGTGCCGCTGCTGTGACTCCGCCGGGCCCTATGGCTGCGCCAGGGCCAGGAGATACGCGGCGAACCCGCGCGGCGCCCGTCCCGCCGTCCGTCCTGATGTGAGGACCCGCGTGGTGTCGGTGGCAACAATGCCCGCGCCACTGCTTCGAAGCCGGCGCACCAGCGCCTGGTCTTCATCGAAATCGACGCCGGGGAAGCCACCTGCAGCGAGGTAGGAAGAGGCACGGACTCCAAGGTTGGCACCGTACACATGGGAGTGGTCCTCGGTGCCGGCGTGCCGCGCATGCCAGCGGGCCAACAGCTCGAGGTGCATGCCGTGGGGGTCCGGCTGCACGGTGCCAAGGACAACATCGAAACCGAGTTCAGCGAGTTCCAGTTGCCGCACCAGCCAGTGTGAAGGCACGCAGGAATCGGCATCTGTGTTGGCCAGCCAGATTCCCCGCATGGAATGGCCCCCTCCCGCCCGGCCAGCCTGCGTACGCGTGGTTGAGTTCTCCAGCGCGGCCCTGACGCCGGCCTGCCGGCTTTTTCCCACGCTCCCGAAGCTGACGGGAAGGAGCAGGTACCGCGGATCCCCGGCAGCCACCCGCGCGGCAACCGCTGGGGACCGGTCCGTGCAGCCGTCCAGGACAACCACCACCTGCACGGCAACCTCCGGCAGTTCCGCTTCGACCCGGTCAGCCGCGCAGCTGACCGCAGTGAGCGCCCGTTCCAGGTGCTGCTCCTCGTTGTGGGCCGGAACGACGACCGCAACATGCTGGATGCCGTTGGCGCTTTGGACGGACGGCGGCCTTGAAGCATCGTCCCCCGGACCGGCCGGCATCATCCCGTCGCCCCGCGCGGAGCAACCAGGACTTCCAGCAGGAAGTCGCGTTCCTGGTAAAGCCCGGCCGTCCGCCATCCCAGCCTTTGCCTGGCCAGCGTGTGGACGGTGTCCCCATCGAGCTCCCAGCCGGTGATGGGATGCCGCCAGTGGCACAGGAGAAGGGTTCCGCCGGGTTCCAGGGTGGCCTCCACGCGGTCCCACAGCTGGGCCAGCTCTTCAGGGGCAAGGTAGTAACCCACTTCGGAAACCACTACCAGGTCGAATGTTCCTCCGGGCCAGGATCCGGGCAGGACCCGCTGCTCCACCTGGACCCCGGGTATGCCTTCCAGCCGTTGGCCGGCCCTGCGCACTGCGGTCCCGCTGGCGTCCACCGCCAGCAGCTTCCGGCACCGGGTAGCCAAATCCGCCGTCAACGTGCCGATGGAACAACCTACTTCCAGGCCGCGCTCATACGATTCCGCCGGCAGGGCTGCTAGGGTGAGCGCGCGTTTGCGCCGCTCGTACCAGCTTGTGCCGTAGTTCCAGGGATCCTCCGAACCGCCATGGACGCCGTCGAAGACCAGTTCGGCGTCACTGCTGGAATGCGGCCGTCCGGACGAAGGGGGTGCGGGCGTCCAGGCGAAGACCTCGTAGCCACGCGAGAAGTGCTCCAGGAATGCCCCGCTGAGCAACGTTTCATCACCGGGAAGAGGCGACAGCGGCTGAACCTGGGTTGCGTGCTCCTCCATGGCATGCTTCTTGGCCGTGCGGGCGGGGTCGTCCAGATGGAAGCGGACCCATTGCTGCCAGTCCTGGTCCTGGGGCGTGGCCCAGTGCCAAAACCAGATGGAATACTCCAGGAGGGCGTGGCCGTCGCGCAGGGCCACTTCTGCCGCTGCCGCGCCAAGGGCATCGTGGTCGCCGTGGCCGTCGGCACGGTACGGCGCCACCAGGACCAGCCGGTCCGGGGCGCCGGCCAGCCGCTGTGCAGCGTCCCGGACAGCAGTGGCGATCGCTTCGGCATGGCCGCCCAGTCCACGGTCCGGCAAGCCGAGGAACGTCCAGCGGTCCGCCAGGCCCAGGGCGGCCAGGGCCGCGGAAAACTCGGCAAGCCGGACCGCGGCCAGCTGCCCGGGAGTGGTGGTGGGCGAATCCGGGTGCGACCCCTCCCCCGCGGTGCACAGCAGGACTTCCACCTCGGCTCCCAGGGCCACGAGCGAGGCCATGAGCCCCCCAGCGCCAAGTGTTTCATCGTCAGGATGGGCCGCCAGGACCACGAAGCGCATGCCCGCCAGTTCGGCCGCGTCGAGCGGCAGCTCCGGCACAGCAGCCAATCCGCTCCGGGCCCACGCTTCCTCGGCGGTCCCCTGGTCTGTATGCGAAAAGGTCACCACGGGCAGTCCCCCTTGAGCGCCAGCCGGCCCAGTTGGGCATCATCACGTACCCCATGATGCTGCCGGACATACAGCGCCAGGTCCGCCATCCTTTTGGCATACGGTTCATCAAAGGCGAGTGGCCCGGGCCCCCGGTGGGAGCCCACCAGGTGAAGGACACGTTCGACGGCGGCCGCAACGGTTCCGCGCACGCGCTGGGCCTCGCTCCAGGTGCTTTGGTTCCCGTCGGCACCGAGGGTGCCGTCGTCGATTCGGGCTGCCGTCCGGGCAAGGTACTGCAGGGCGGCGGCGAGGATCCGGTCCACCTCGCCCAATGCCGCGAGCGCCAGCTGGTCCGGCTCCCGCCCGTTATCCGCACCTGCCAGCAGGCCGGCACGGAAATCCCGTGCCACCCCCACTGCTCCGCCCAGCCAGCAGGCGGCGACGCCCATCCCGCCCCATGCAAAGCCGGGCCGGCTGTGGTACCAGCCGGTATCGCCAACCGGCGTCGCCGGGACCTGGTCGAAGCGCACGCTTCCGCTGGGGATCTCCCGGAGCCCGCGCGCAATCCACTCCGGTTCCTCACATGCCACGCCCGGGTGGCGAAGACTGACGGCAAAAGCCGCCCTGCCGCCGTCGTCCGTATGCGCGGTGATGACGGCGCAGTCCAGCTGGCTGGCAAGTGAACACCAAGGCTTGGTTCCGGTGAGCACAATGCCGGTACTTCCAGAGCGCGCCTCCAGCCTGGCGTTGGGTGCCTCTGCGGCGAACACGCCCCACGCAGCTTGTGCGGCACCATCGGGTGTGGGGTGGACGGCCGGAAACGCTTGGGCGGCCTGGGCAAGGATAGCGACGGCGTCGAGGTGCGGCTCGAGCACCCTGGCGGCGGCAACATCAGCGGCGGCCACAGACGCCAGGAGCTCCCACAACTCTGCAGTGCGTCCTTCACCAGGCCGTGGCCACGACCGTCCGGCGTCGACCGCGAGGGCCAGCAGGGCCGGCACATCGCCCACGGCACCGGCGAATGACTCCAGGAGGGAACCCCATGGGGAGAGCTCAGCGGGGGCGGAACTGAGGAGCACAGGAGTAAGTGGCGCTTGCAAATACGTCCTCCAGGAGAGATGTCCGGCGGGCACCGGACGCATCTCCACAGCTTACTTACTGTTTTGCGGGAGGATGCGCGCCAGGGCGAACCCGTCCCAGCCTTTGGAGCCGACGGTCTGGATCACGGTGGCGTCCAGCCGGGGGTGGTCGCCCAGCAGCTTGAGTGCATCGATGATCCCCGGCGCGTTGACGGGGTCCATGTCCGGGTCCAGCACCGCGCCTTCCCAGATGGTGTTGTCCAGGACCACCGCGGCACCGGGCCTGCCAAGCCTGACGGCCCAGTCCAGGTAGCGGCTGTTGTTCTGCTTATCGGCGTCGATGAAGATGAAGTCGAACGGCTCCCGTTCCTCTTCCTCGAGGGCCGCCAAGGTCTCCAGCGCAGGGCCCAGCCGGATCTCCACCCTTTCCCCCAGGCCGGCCGCATCAATATTGGCCCACGCCACTTCCGCATGCTGGGGCAGGTACTCGCAGGTGACCAGGGTGCCGTTAGGGGGCAGGCCGCGGCCCATCCAGATGGTGCTGTATCCAGCGAGCGTCCCTATCTCCAGGATGCGCCTGGCACCGGACAGCTGGACCAGGAGCTTCAGGAGCTTTCCCGCGTTCGGCGCCACCTCGATGGCGGGCATCCCGGCCTCCGCCGCGGCGTGGATGGCCTGTTGGACGGCACTGTCCGGATGCACCACGGTTTCCGACAGGAACTCCTCGGTGGCAATCCATTCCGGCCGGGGTTTGTGCTCGAACATTGCCACAGTTTGGCACGCGGCGTGCCGGGGGTCCAGATGATATGGCCCCCGAACGACGCTTAGGGTTCCTGTGCCAACGCGTTCTCCAGGCGGTCTACCTTGGCGGTCAGCTCGCCGCGGTACCCCGGCCTGATGTCTGCTTTGATCACCAATGAAACACGGCTGCCATAGCGGCCCACGGCTTCGGTGGCGCGCTTTACGACGTCGAACACCTCGTCCCATTCGCCTTCAATCGTGGTGAACATGGAATCCGTTTGGTTGGGCAGCCCGGACTCCCGGACGATCTTCACTGCGGCCGCAACGGCGTCGTGCACTGACGCATCGTGGGGCCTGGAACCTTCGCTGGGAACGCCTGACGGAGCAACAGAAAATGCAAGCAACATGCTCCCCAGTCTCCCACGCGTCGTAGGACAGCAGCGTGCCCGGACGCCCGGCCGGGGCCGTCACATAAGGGCCTACCCCGCAGTAACCGTGTTGGCCGCAGGCTCCGTTGCTACCCTTTTGGGCATGAGCCTCGCAGTTGCCCGAAAACCCCTCCGCGCAGACGCAGCGCGGAACGTGGACAAGATCATCACAGCTGCGCGCAAGTGCTTCCGGGAGTTCGGACCGGAGGTACCGCTCCAGATCATCGCAACCACCGCCGGAGTAGGCCCGGCAACCCTCTTCCGCAACTTTGCCGACAAAGAAGAACTGGTGCTTGCTGCACTCAACCGGCAGCTCCGGCTGACAGTTGACCCTGTCATGGACGGCGCCCTTGCCGATATCGACGCCGCCGCAGGCCTGTTGCGCGTCCTCGAAGCCCTGATGGGGGCCGCGAGCGACGACGCCAACCTGCTGTGCGCGGTGGCCGGCCGGCGCGAACTCCTCACCGGAATCACCGGTTCCCTGATGGAATCCATGAGCATCCTGCTGGCGCGCGGCCAAGGCCAGGGAAGCCTGCGCACTGACATTTCCATGACGGACATGTTCCGGCTGCTGGCCATGCTGATCGGCGTGGTGGACACCATGGAACCCGGTTCTGATGCGTGGCGCCGCCCGCTGGCGCTGGTGGAGGATGCTATCCGCACGGTCCGCCCGTCGCGCCCGCTCCCCGTGTTCGTGCCGGTGCCGCCGGCCCCGGGCATCACCACAGTGCCCGGCCGGCCCGGAGCACTGCCGGAGTAAGCCGTGCCGCGGCCGGCTGCCGCAATTCGTTGACGGTAGTTCGATGGCGGCAATTTCCTGGTGGCAGATGCCTTGTGGGCCAACTCCATTGTTACCAGTAAGTACGTGCAATACACTCTGAATTGGGGTTAGGCAGTCAGCCTCGGCACTTCCACGTTGGAGCTACCCCATGCCCTTCGCGCCTGTCCCCCACACAACGGCAGCACTGCAATGAACCACTCAAAGCTTCTCCACTACCTGACCGATCCCCGCGGGCCGGAGGAAGTCCTGCCTACACTGCCCGCCGGCGAGCTGGTCGAGTTGCTTGACGCCCTGTACCAGAACCTGGATACCCCTGAACCCGAGTTTGGCGCGCAGGTCTGGTACGAGATGGGCGTGGAGGAAACGTGCCGCAGGTCCGTGTCACCTGACGGCGCTGCCCACGGCGTAGCTTAAACCACCGCTTGTTCCAGGGGTCCGGCGGCCGAAAGTCTGTGGCGGCCGCCGCAGGCAGGGGGCTAACCGGCCAGGGACTCCACTGCTGATCAGGGCTTGTCCGCGCCCTTATCGCCGGTGCGGCTGTCCTGCTCCTGGCCGGTCTGTTCCTGGTCTGGCGTCTCATGACCGGACGGCGCATGGGCCGGGTGCTCATGTCCTTCGTGTCCGTGTCCCACGTAGCCGTGTCCGGGATGTTCATGGAACTCGTTGGGAACGTGGTCCTTCGCTTCCATCAGGTGTTGTTGGAGTTTTTCTTCCGCGTCCCGGCGCCTCCTGGCGGTATCGCGCAGCTCGCGGGTTGACTCCGAACCGCGCGGGTCAAGATAGGCGGCCCGTGACTTTGCGGACTGTTCCCCGGCCGGCACCCCGGTGCCGTGTTCTCCCCTGGCGTCCTTGCCGGTCTCATCGGTGCCGTGGCCGTCCTGCGGCTCAACAGGCCGTGACTCGTCGTCCATCTCGATTCCTCCTTTGGTGGCCGCCTGGGTGTGGGCTGCCTCTCTTCCAGTCCATCACAGATGGCACCCGGAATGGTGGGCCGCTACGAGCTGCCTGTGTCCGCCCGCTTGCAGATCTCCCGGCGCACCAAGGCTTGAAGGGCAGGCACGGACGACGTCGGATCCAGGTCGAGTGCATCCCGAAGTCTTTGGGAGAGAAGTTCCAGGTCCTCTTCCGGGACGTCCGAAAGTCCGGAAAAGCGCTTGAAGAAGCGTTTGGCAGGAAGGCCTGCCCGCCGTCGGGCGTTCTTATGGCGAAGCCTGCCCGCTAAGCCGCCCGCAGGGTGCAGCTGATTTTCCATGGTTGCCGTTCAATAGGAAATTCCATGGCCAACTGCATAAGCCGATCCCATAGTACAGCCGGTACACGCCCAATAAAGTGACCTGGATCACCACTTTGACCATCAATTAGGGGATCAATTCCAGCCCAAGATCCTCAACAGTGCCGCCGTGCCGGCTCCGGCGACCACCACCACAAGGAACGGTGCCCGGAGTACCAGGGCGATCGCGGCGGCGGCCAGCGCTCCCAGCCTGGCGTCTGCGGCGAGAGCCTGGCCCGACACCACCGCATTCACCACTGTGAGCGAGGCCAGCAGGCCGATGGTCATGGTTCCCGCGACGCGTGATGCTCGCGGGTCCTCGAGGAACTTGGCGGGAACAAAGTAGCCCACCAGCTTCCAGGCATAGGCAAGCGCGCAGGCAATAAGCAGCCAGATCCACAGATTCATGCCCCTGCCTCCGGGTCCGTGCCTCGCCTAATGCCATAGGGCTCGACGTCGGGTTCGAGGCCTTCGTCGCGGCGGCCGTGGCTGAACCACCCCACCAGCGCGGCCACGACGGCGGCCACCAGGATGGGCACGCCGGGAGGAACGAAGGGAACAGCAACTACAGTAGCCACGGCACACACCACCGCGATGGCGATGGGCTCCCGCCCCTTGAGCCGGGGCCAGAGCAGCGCCAGGAACGCGGCGACGGCGGCCCCGTCAAGCCCCCACTGTTTTGGGTCACCCAAGCCGCTGCCGGCGAGCGCACCCACAGCCGTGAAGAGGTTCCAGAGCACGTAGACACCAATTCCGGCAGTCCAAAAACCGCGCCGCTGTTCGGCCGGGTCCGTCTGGCCCGTGCTGGTGGCGGTGGATTCGTCAATGGTGAGTTGCGCGCCGACGTACTTGCGCCAGCCGGTGGGCCGGAGCAGCGCGTTCAGTTGCATGCCGTAGATGCCGTTGCGCATGCCCAGGAGCGTGGCGGCGCTCATGGCCGCGAGGCCTGAACCTCCGCCTGCCACCACCCCGATGAACGCGAACTGCGAGCCGCCGCTGAAAAGGAGCAGGCTCAACGCCATGGTCTGCCAGAAGTCCAGCCCGGACGTCACCGCGAGCGCCCCGAATGACACGCCGTAAAGGCCGGTGGCAATACTGATGGAGATACCCACCCTGACCGCCGGCGATGCCAGCAGCTTCACCCCCGGCCTCCGTGCTTTCGGCCAGCCGCCGCCGGATGCCGCAAGCTCCAGGCCCACAGGATCAGCGGCGCCTGGAGCGGAAGCCGCACGGCATGGATCTTCCGCCGGCGGGGAGTGCCCTCCGGTCCGTACGCCCCCACGAGGGCATCGACGTGCCCGGCCAGGAACGCGGTGAACATCGCCGTGATGGCAGTGGCCGTCAGCTTTCGAGTGGGCGGGAGGAGAATTCCGACGGCGGCTGCGAGCTCCAGCAGGCCGCTGACGGCGATCCACTCGTCCCGGGACAGGACGGCCCACGGATGCTGGGTTGCGGCGCCTGTGGTCGTGCGGCTTTGGGTCGCGCTGCTTTGGGTCGCGCTGTTTTGGCTCGCACTGTTTTCGGCGGTGCCTTCTTGGGTGGCGCCGCTTGGAGTGGCGCCCGGTGCCTGATCCTGCCGGCACAGATATTCCGGAACGACGTCGCGGTAGAAGGCGGGATCCCTGAAATGCTTGCCGGCGCTGGCCAGCAGGAGGGCTCCCATGGCAGCCGCGGACAGGTGCTGCAGGGCCGGTGCGTGAATGCATGGGGACAGAGCGGACAGGCCCTTAGTTGCGGGGCCGGACCTGGGAAAAGACATGGAACCACTCAATCACAGCCAAAGCGCCGCCCAGAAACCAGGACTTGGGCAAGCTGAGCCCGCACCCCGGCGGCGCCGCACGGCTTCACAGCCAGGCGGGCTGCGCAGTTCCATACGGTGGCGGCGGGGATTGATAATCCAGCGACTGCCCCGCGTCGAGCAGGGGCGGCCCAACATAGCGCAAGTCCCCGTAACTGCTGGCCATGAACCGGTCTTGAGGCGCAGGGAGTTCCACAGGACTTGCCGCGCCGGCCGGGATCTCCGTGCTGGCCGGGTTCTGCATGCTGCCGAGGTTCTGCATGCTGACCGGGTTCTGCATGCTGCCCAGGGAAAACAGCTCCTCCGCCGTTCGGGCCAAGGAAAGGTGCGCGGTACCGCCCGCGCCCGTCTGGCGACGGCCGGCCAGCAGACGAACGGCAGCCGCGGCCACGCCGTAACCGGTGGCGTGGTCCAGCGCCTGGACCGGAAGGGCACCCGGGTGCCACCCGCCGTCGTCATTCTCTGTTCCGTAAAGATGCGCGATCCCGCTGGCGGCCTGGACAATGCTGTCGAAGCCGCGCAGGCCGCTCCACGGCCCACTGCTTCCCCAGCTGTCCAGGCTGACCACCACCAGTCCCGGATGTGCTGCCAGCAGTGCCGGCGGGTTGAGCCCAAAACGGTCCAGGGCACCGTGCCGGTAGCCAATCACCACAACGTCTGCGCGGGCGAGGAGTCGCTGGAGGTGCTGCTGGTTTTCCGCGAGCCCCAGGTCGAGTGCTGCGCTGCGCTTGCCAAAGGCCGTGTCCACGAACTGGTCTTCGATTTCGGGAAAGGCGGGCGGGTCGATCCGCAGGACGTCTGCTCCGAGGGTGGCCAGCAGCCGGGTGGCGACCGGCCCTGCGATCACCCGCGTCAGGTCCAGGACCCGTATTCCGGCCAGGGGCTGGCCGTCGGCACCTTGCCGGTTGCTGGTGCCAGTGCCTGTTGCCGCCCCAACATCCCCCAGCCCGAAGCCACTGGTTGTGCCGTCGGCGTGCTCCACAGCGACCCAAGGTCCTGACCCGGCCGCCCGGCCCATGTCCGTTGCAAGCCACTCGTTGCGCGTCCGGACAGCTGCGGCAATCCCGCCGTGCCCCTGGATGACGGCCTCGGCTTCCAGCGCGGCCATGGAGCGAAGTTCCCGTTCCACCCCTTCCGCGGAGGTGGCATCCAGGGCCTTGAGGAGCCGCTGCTCGTGGTGCGGGTAGTTTGCGTGCAGCCGGACCCAGCCGTCGGAGGTCTTCCGGAAGCCGGAAAGTGGCGCGAAGCCCTGCGGCTTGCGCCCCGCGATCCGCAGGTGCCCGAAGGAATCGAACGCGGCTGCCGTGAGCACCGGGGCGGTGCTGAACCGGCCAGGCGTCCCCGCGTACAGGTTCAGGGCCTCCGCCGCAGCCTCCACGGACTGCAGCGCCAGGCCTTCGACGTCGAGCGGTCCGGTCCACCACCGGGGCCCGGAGTACGCGCTGAGGGCGCCCATGCCCGCGCTACTTTCCCTGCGGCGCGGCCACGCGCAACTGGTCAAGGACACGGGCCGGCACGTTGGTGGTGATCTCCTGGATGCCCAACTCCTGGCAGAGGGCCACGTCCTCCGGTGAGTCCACGGTCCAGACCCTGAAGCGGCGGCCGGAGTCCAGCCAGCGCCGGACGGTGGCGGGACGCTCACGCACGTAATCGATGCCGGGTCCGGCCATCCCCACTTCCTGGTCGTCCAGGATCCGTTCGCCTTCCAGCTGGGTGGCCTTCATCAGGTTGGCGATGGCGCCGCCGGTAATTGGCCCCACCCCCAGCCCGCCACGGATCTCATGGATGGTGAGGTCGTCCACGAGCTGGCAGATGTACTGCGGCGGGACGGAGAGGAGCAGGTGCCGGACCGAATCGGGACTGAAACTCATGAAGGTCACAGCCACTTTGTCCAGTGTGGAGCTCTGCGGGTCCCAGCCCTCGCTGCGGAGCACCTCCAGGACCCTGTCCTCCAGCTTGAGCTGGTAGGGGCTTGGGTGCTTGAGCTCGATGGCGAGTTTCACGGGGCGGCCCGCCCCGCGGAGGATGTCCAGCAGCTCCGGGAGGGTCAGGAGTTGTTCGGACCGCGCTCCGTAGGTTTCGGGAATGCGGACGCCTTTCCAGGACGAGAAGTCCAGCTGGCGCAGCTCGTCCAGGCTCCGTTCCGCCACCGGCCCCGTTCCGTCCGAGGTCCGGTCCAGGTTGGCGTCGTGGAGCAGGACCAGGTGCTGGTCCCGGGTCAGGTGGACGTCGCATTCAACTCCGTCGGCGCCGTCAGCCAGGGCCTGCAGGTAGGCGGCGCGGGTGTGTTCGGCATATGCTCCGCTGGAACCGCGGTGGGCAAAGACCAGCGGCCGCTGCGGCACTGACTCGTCAATTGTCATGGACACACGGTAGCCGACCGGCCCGCGCCTTCGGGGCTAGGCTTGGCTCATGCAGGTGAACTCTGAGGCAACTACCGGGCCAACCACGCAGGAAGCACCCGCGGAGGCAGCGCGGGAGGTGCCGCCGGGAAGGATGGCGGCAGGCGCCGTCGTAAGCCGCCAGCTTGGTGCCGGCGACGCCGAGAAGGCGGCAGCGCTGCGGAAAATGAAGCTGCTGGCACTGAGCCTGCTGATCGCCATGGCCGTGATCTTTGTCTTCGCGTTCGCGCTGCAGAAGGACTACCCGTGGCTGCAGTACGTGCGTGCGGCTGCCGAGGGCGGCATGGTGGGCGCGCTGGCCGACTGGTTCGCCGTGACGGCCCTGTTCAAGTACCCCATGGGCATCAAGATTCCGCACACCGCCATCATTCCGCGCCGGAAGGACCAGATTGGCGCCTCCCTGGGTGAGTTCGTGGAAACCAACTTCCTCTCCGAACAGGTGGTCCAGGACAAGCTGGCCAGCGTCAACATCGCCCGCCGGGCCGGGGAATGGCTGGCTGCGCCCGGCGGCGCGGACCGGGTGGCAAAGGAAGGGGCTGCGGTGATCCGCGGCGCCTTCAAGGTTTTGAACGACGACGACGTCCAGGCCGTCATCGAAGGCATGGTCCGCAAGCACTTGCTCACTCCGCCGTGGGGGCCGCCGGTGGGCAGGCTCGCGGAGCGGATCTTCCACGACGGGCACCATCGCACGCTGGTGGACCTGCTGGTGGACCGGGCGGCGGACTGGGTGGATGACAACCACGAGACCGTCACCCGCCTGGTATCCGACCGCTCCCCCACTTGGGTTCCGCAGTTCGTGGACGGGCTGGTGGGCGACAAGGTCTACCTCGAGATCCTCAAGTTCGTGCGGGCCGTGCAGGCCGATCCCCGGCACCAGGTGCGCCAGTCCATCGACACCTACCTCAGCGACCTCGCACAGGACCTGCAGCATGATCCGGCGATGATTGCACGCGCAGAGGACATCAAGGCGCAGGTCCTGGGTGATCCCGAGGTGCGCGAGCTCGCGTCCCGGACCTGGGGCACCGTGAAGAATGCGCTGCTTGGTGCCGTGGACGATCCGGACAGCGAGCTCACCATCAAGTTCAAGGCCGCGGTGCGCGATTTTGGGTCGCGGCTGGTAGACGATCCGGAACTGGCCGGGAAGGTCAACACCTGGATCGGCGACGCCGCGGGATACCTGGTCCGGACCTACCGTTCAGACATCGCCGGCGTCATCACGGACACGGTTGCGCGCTGGGATGCCGAGGAGACCTCGCAGAAAATCGAGCTCCAAGTAGGGAAGGACCTGCAGTTCATCCGCATCAACGGCACCGTGGTGGGATCCCTGGCCGGGTTGGTGATTTTCACGGTGGCGCAGCTGATTTTTGGGTGACTTTCGCACGGGGCGGCCTGGCGGTTAGGCAGGGGCGGCTTCAAATGTCAGTGCCTCGATGGATGATGTCGGTATGGGAATCATCCAGGACAGGGCGGCAGTATCGGAAGGTATTGGTGCCTCTGTTGCTGCCCTTGATGCGCTGGCTCTTGAGGACGCTTCCCTGGCTTCCGGGGCTCATGTTCACACCGACAGGGATGTGTTGCAGCGGCGGTACGAGATCCGGTTGGAACGGCTGGAACTTCGGTCCCGCCTCACGGCGCGGCTCAGCGCAGATCAGGCGCGGGACGCCGCCGACGCCATGGAGTTCCAGCAGGCCATGACCCCGCCGAATGCCTCGATCCAGGACCGCACCTACGCGGGGATATCCGTTGTCGAGGAGATCGCGGGGATCCTGACCATCAGTTCCGCCGCAGCAGGCGCGTTCGTGGACCAGTCCCGCCGGATCTGTTCCCTGCCGCCCGTGGTCGAGGCCCTGTCCGCGGGCACGGTGTCGTGGCAGCACGCGAAGATCATTGCCGACGAAACCGAAGGCCTCGATGCCGCCGGTGCCGCCGGTGCCGCCGGGTTGGTGGCGCACTTCTTCGACCCCGACGC
>NZ_JBPFDN010000024.1:0-12482 GCF_059414985.1 Arthrobacter sp. SAFR-044
TGGGTCTCGCCCCCTGAATGCCAGTGCCTGGAGGCCAGCCTCGAAGACCTTCCCCTGTGGGAACCCGACGACGACAGGTACGTGGACCTCGACGACCTGCCAGCCGACGATCCACTCTGGGCCGAACTCCTCACGACGCCACTAGTACCGTCGGGATGATGCGAGCCCTGGACACTACATGTTGGCCACGATCAGCAGTCACTGGGTCCGGAGCACGCCACCGCCTTCTACGCGAAGGCCTCCAGCTCCACGCCTGAGGCCTCAAGACCTGCCCGAATGTGGGCTGCAGCCTCCACGGCGCCAGGAGTCTCGCCGTGGATACGCAGCGAGTCAGGCCGGACCGCGACCAAGGACCCGTCGATGGCCACCACTTCGCCTTTTGTTGCCAGGCGAACTGCCCGCTCGACGATCGTGTCGACGTCGTGCAGTAGGGCGTCTTCCCGCGAAAGCGGCACCAACGTGCCGTCGGCGAAATAGGCGCGGTCAGCAAAAGCCTCGGTGAACACGGGGTGGCCTGCCTCCTTGGCCTGCTTCAACAGCTCCGAGCCGGGGAAGCCCAGGATGGGAAGGCCCGGATCGTAGGCGTTCACCGCCGCCAACAGGGCGGAGGCCTGCTCGGCATCATGGACCAGGGTGTCATACAGCGCACCGTGCGGTTTCACGAAGTCCACCGAAGCACCCACGGCGTGCGCGACGCCGTCGAGCGCGCCCAGCTGGTACAGCACGTCACCAAAAAGCTCATCAAAGCTCATGTCCAGTGAGCGCCGGCCGAAGCCGGCCAGATCGCGGTAGCCAACGTGTGCACCTACGGTGACATCCAGCTCGTAGGCCGCCCGGCAGCTGTCCAGCATGGTGACGGGATCGCCTGCATGGAGGCCGCACGCCACGTTAACGCTGGTGGCCAGCTGGAACATCGCCGGATCGCCTCCCGCGGTCCAGGATCCGAATGATTGGCCTACGTCAGCGTTGAGATCCAAGTATGTTGCCTTCCAGGGTCAGGTTGTCCGGCCCGGCAGCAGCGGTCAGCTCCCCGGGAATGGTATCCGGCATGGGCCCGAACGCCTCCCTGGCGTTCTGCGCCACGGCACGGCCCATCACGAGGTTACCGGCTCCACCCACAACCGCGCCTATGCCGAAGGGAAGGGCCCTGCCGAACAGTGCCGTGCCCTGGCGTTTGAGCAGGTTCTTCAGGAAGGCGTGCTGGATCCTCTTCCGGACGTTGCCGAACCCCGGCATCGAGGACTTGGACAGCATGTTTCCCCAGACGTCGGCGGGCTTGGCGCCGCCGGCCGCCTGGCCGCTGAGAGTGCCCATCAGGGCGGTCCCTTCCTCGCCAAGCATGATGGCCATGACCATGGTCCCGGCCTTCTCGGGATTGGTGAGGCGGATGCCGTGGAGCTCTGCCAGCGAGGTCGCGTAGAGGGCCGTCGCCTCCAGGAAGCCGACGGTTGCGGCTGCGGAAAGCCCAAGCGACGCCACGGTTCCCACACCAGGGACGACGGCGGTGGCACCCACCAGCGCACCCCCGCCGGTCACGGCCCGCAGGTAGTCACGCTCCGCGATGTCTGCCAGCTGCGCGGCGGTGGCCCGCGGATGCTTCTTCTGCAGCCGGCGGATGTAGGCCACCACCAGGGGCCGCTGGATCTGCACCGCCTTCAGGAGCATGTTGTGGACGCCGGGTTTGGGTTTGCCGTCGGCATCGAACATTGCGTTGTGGGCGGTTTCCTGTGCGATTCGTACTGCGGGATTGCTGCGCCTGGCCATGGTCACCTTCATTCAAATCGACCTGCAGCGGGTAGGCTGCCGTGCTTATCCCATCCTATGTGGACAAACACTAAGCATGCTGAACTTTCCGCTCCGCGCCACAGGCAGCCCCGGCCGCCGGCCTTCCAGCTGGCGCCGCCGGCCCTTTTAGCTGTTGAGACCGTGCAGGTTGTTGAAGGTGTACAGGTGGATACCCTTCACCGCTCCGCCGTCCTGCAGTTGCGCGAGGATTGACTGGGAGGAGTAGTGGCCGCCACGGAGCAGTCGGCGGCCGAGGGGGCCGCGGCGGTTCAGCAGTTTGAGGGACGGGCCCACGCCGATCTTCGTGGCAAGCAAAATCAACTGGGCCCGGGGAACGCTACCAGCCACTCCGGCCCATACAGGCAGGGTCACCCCTTCCCGGCGCAGGGTTTCGGCGTACCACTGGATGCGGGGAGCCGAAAAGCACAGCTGCGTCACCATTGACGATGCCAGATGCTGCTTTTCCAGCAGGGCATCAAGCATGTGCAGTTCGCCGTGGCCGGGGTGCCTCTCGGGGTAACCCGCCACTCCGGCCCGGATCCGTCCGCCGGACACCTCCGCGACGTCCTCCAGCAACGGAAGGCTGCTGTCATAGGGACCGGCCGGCTCCCCGGCGTCACCGCCGACGGCGAACACTTCGGCGATGCCGGCGTCGTGGCAGTTCCGGACCACGCCGGCCAGTTGCTCACGGCTTTCGATGCTTCGTGCGGCCAGGTGCGGGACAACCTCGAAGCCAAGGTAGGCAAGCTCGATGGCCGTGCGGATGGTGGTCCCCACGCCTTGGCGGGGCAGGCACGTCACCGTCAGCTGTGTCCCGGCGGGTACCGCGGCCTGGACGCGGGCGGCAATACCCTCCGTGGGATTGATCTGCATCCGGACAGGCAGTACCGTCCCGGCATTGCCGGCCTGTCCTTCCGCGGGAATCGGTGCAGCGGCTGATGGCATGAGGGATTGAATCGTCATGAGGAACTCCAGGTTCGGCCGGCCACGGGTGGCACGGCATGGATCGGGTCCCTCCCCGCTCTGTATTGGACCTGAGAGATTCCGCAAACCCTGCCAGGGCCTGCTTGCACCGTCGGTGAGCGCTGGCTGAGCAGCGCTGCTTTCCAGAGTCGCCTCGCCGTGACGGTACATGGGCCTGAGAGATTCCTGGGGAGGATTTGCTCCTACGGCGCCTGCCCGGTGATGGCCGGGAGAACTCTCCCGCCACAGCTCGAAAGGCTGTCTTTAGATGTGGTGGTACTGCGGCCGGTGCCTGCCCTCCGGCAGAAGGAGTGCGGGCACCGGCCGCATGGATGGACCGGCAATTAGCGGAGGATGACCGTCCGGTTGCCGGAGAGGACGATCCGCCCTTCAGCGTGCCAGCGGACCGCATTCGTTAGCGCCTTGCATTCGGCGTCGCGGCCAACCGTGACCAGGTCCGAGGCGGAGTAAGTATGGTCCACCTCGATGACCTGCTGTGAAATGATCGGCCCCTCGTCCAGCTCGGAGTTGACGTAGTGGGCAGTGGCGCCCACCGTTTTGACGCCGCGCTCGTAGGCCTGGTGGTAGGGCTTGGCACCCTTGAAGCTGGGCAGGAACGAGTGGTGGATATTGATGGCCTTGCCGCTCAGGCGGGTGGTGGCCTCATCGCTGAGCACCTGCATGTAGCGGGCAAGCACCACCAGTTCCACGGCGTAGTGGTCCACCAGGCCCAGGAGGCGCCCTTCCGCATCCGCTTTCGTTTCAGGGGTCACCGGAATGTGGTGGAACGGAACACCGTGCCACGTAGCAAGCGGTTCCAGGTCCGGGTGGTTTGACACCACGGCGGCGATCTCCACGGGCAGCTCACCGCTGCGGGCGCGGAACAGGAGGTCGTTGAGGCAATGCTCGTATTTGGAGACCATCACCAGGATGGGCTGCTTGCGTCCGTGGCGTTCCAGGCGCCAGTCCATCTGCCACTCCTGGGCCACCTGACCGAAACCGGCCCGGAGGCGGGCAAGGTCCAGCTCAACCTGCGAGGTTACGTGGATGCGCATGAAGAACCGGCCGCTTGCCCTGTCGCCGAATTGCTTGATGTCCACGATGTAGCATTCCTGTTCCAGCAGGTATGCCGACACCGCCTGGACAATGCCGAGGGCATCCAGGCAGTGGAACGTCAGCACGAATTCCCTGCCGGTTTCCGGGGTCACGGACTGGAGCCGCCCGGCCTCGAAGGTGTCTGCCTCGGATGTGCCGGTCCCGGTGGGGCGGGCCTTGGTGCCGATCACCGCTTGACCCGCTCTTCCCCCGCTTCTGCGGCGGCACCCGGCCGTACAGCCTTGCCGGCTGCGGCGTCAGAGAAGTCCTGGTCTGCCTGCAGTTCAGCCTGGAACGTGGCGAAACGGGCCTGGTGTGCGGGCCGGCGGCGGAGGACGAACCATGCAGCGCCGAGCAGGATGAACCACACCGGGGTGACCAGCAGGGCCACCAGGGTGTCCGGCTGGGTGGTGAGGGTCCAGATCACGAAGGCGAAGAAGGCGAAGACCACCCAGACCATGGCAACGCCGCCGGGCATCTTGAACTTCGACGCCTCGTGCAGGTGCGGCCGCCGGCGGCGGAAGGCAATGTAGCTGGCCAGGATGATCGACCAGACAAAGACGAAGCAGACGGCGGAGACGGTGGTCACCATGTCGAAGGCCTTGCCCACGTCCTGGCCCGCATACATGAGGACGACGCCGGACAGCAACAGCACGCAGGAAAGGAACAGTGCGTTCTGGGGTACCTTCCGCCGGGACAGTTTGCCAAAGACGTCCGGGGCGTCGCCTTCCTGTGCAAGGCCGAAGACCATGCGGGAGGTCGAATAAATGCCGGAGTTCGCGGAGGACATCGCGGAGCTCAGCACCACGAGGTTGACTACAGTGGCGGCGGCGCCCAGCCCCGCCAGGGAGAACATGGCAATGAAGGGGCTGTGGCCGGCCCTGAACTCGGTCCAGGGGGTGACGGCCATCAGGATGATGAGGGCACCCACGTAGAAGAGGAGCACGCGGATGGGGATGGAGTTGATGGCCTTGGGCAGGTTTCGCTCCGGGTTCTTGGCCTCGGCAGCGGTGGTACCCACCAGTTCGATGCCCACGAAGGCGAAGACTGCGATCTGGAAGCCGGCAACGAAGCCCATGAACTCGTTCGGGAAGAACCCGCCATGGCTCCACAGGTTGGTGAAGGTGGCAGGGCCGGCGTCGGACTGGAAACCGCTGAAGATCATGAAGAGGCCCACGATGATCAG
The DNA here is from genome assembly GCF_059414985.1 of Arthrobacter sp. SAFR-044. Lineage (NCBI taxonomy): Bacteria > Bacillati > Actinomycetota > Actinomycetes > Micrococcales > Micrococcaceae > Arthrobacter > Arthrobacter sp. SAFR-044. The sequence goes on from NZ_JBPFDN010000024.1 coordinate 5,030, forward strand.
GGCCGCGATGGCGATGATCTTGATCAGCGCGAACCAGAACTCGGTCTCACCGAATGCCTTGACGGTGGCGAGGTTCAGCAGGAGGAGGATGGCAATCGTTGCCAGGCCCGGGATCCACAGCGGGAGCCCCGGCCAGAGTTCCTGAGAGTACCCGGCGATGGCGATGACGTCCGCAATGCCGGTGATCACCCAGCAGAACCAGTAGGTCCAGCCCGTAAAGAAGCCGGCCCACGGGCCCAGCAGGTCAGCGGCAAAGTCACTGAAGGACTTGTAGTTGAGGTTGCTGAGCAGCAGTTCACCCATGGCACGCATGACGAAGAACAGCATGAAGCCGATGATCATGTACACGAAGATCACTGAGGGGCCGGCGGCCGAGATGGTCTTGCCGGAACCCATGAACAGGCCGGTGCCGATTGCGCCGCCAATGGCGATCAGTTGGATGTGGCGGTTGCTGAGCTGCCGCTCCAGGTGCGGGGCTCCGCCGCCGGGGGACGTCGGGGAATGGGTCGTCATTGAGGAACTCCATCGTTCGAGCGGCACCCGGGGTGTCGCAAAGATTGGATTTCCTCCCCGCTCTGTCTGGGACCTGAGAGTTTCCACATGCCGGCCAGGGGCGTGCTTGCACCGTCGGTGAGCCAGGACAGGGCCTGGCTGCTTTCCAGAGTTGCCTCACCGCGGCGGTACGTGGGCCTGAGAGTTTCCTGGGGAGGGTTTGCTCCTACGGCGCCTGCTGAACGTACCGGCAGGGCTCTCCCGCCGCAGGTCAAAAGCGTTTGCTTGGTAAATCAGTGTTCAGTTGTCAGAGGGCATCCATCCTTGGCGCGGTGATCCGCAGGATGGATAGCGGGGCCTCCGGTGATCCCTGCCGGCGAACGGAGCGCCCAGCGTCTTTGGGCCAGTTCCGCTGCCCGGCCAGATCACGGGGTTCAGTGTGGCGCCGGTCACGGACAAAAGTCAAGCCAGGCCTTATTCCTCCGAGGGACGCTGCCCAGGCGCGCTTCATGATGGACCGATTTGCTCCCCACTCAACCTTGCGTGTAGCCTGTGAGCCGAATCACCCACATTTCAATATGCCTTTCGAGCTGTGGCGGGAGAGTTCTCCCGGCCATCACCGGGCAGGCGCCGTAGGAGCAAATCCTCCCCAGGAATCTCTCAGGCCCATGTACCGTCACGGCGAGGCGACTCTGGAAAGCAGCGCTGCTCAGGCAGCGCTCACCGACGGTGCAAGCAGGCCCTGGCAAGGTTTGCGGAATCTCTCAGGTCCAATACAGAGCGGGGAGGGACCCGATCCATGCCGAGCCACCCGTGGCCGGCCGAACCTGGAGTTCCTCATGACGATTCAATCCCTTCCGTCTGCCTTTGCAGACCGGCATATCGGTGCACGCCGCCAGGCTGACGTCGACACCATGCTCAAGGCCGTTGGCTACGACAGCGTTGACGGACTCGTGGACATCGCTGTTCCCAATTCGATCCGCCAGTCCAAGCCGCTCGCGCTCAAGGACGCGCTGAGCGAGGTTGAGGTGCTTGCGGAACTGCGCAGGCTCGCCGCCAAGAACAAGACCGCCGTCCAGATGATCGGGCAGGGCTACTACGACACCATCACGCCCGCCGTGATCCGCCGGAACGTGCTGGAAGCCCCGGCCTGGTACACCGCCTACACCCCGTACCAGCCCGAAATTTCCCAGGGCCGGCTCGAGGCGCTGCTGAACTTCCAGACCATGGTCCAGGACCTGGTGGGCCTGCCCATCGCCAACGCCTCGCTGCTGGACGAAGCCACGGCTGTCGCCGAAGCCGTCCTCATGATGCGCAGGGCCAATAAGGCCAAAGGCCAGAACGCAGACGCCCGCGATGGCAAGACCGTCCTGGACGCCGACGTACTGCCGCAGACCATCGCCATCGTCAAGGGCCGCGCCGAGGCGCTCGGCTTCGAGGTCGAGGTCGCCGACCTGTCCAAGGGACTCCCTGAAGGCGCGATCAACGGGATCGTGCTCCAGCAGCCCGGCGTCTCCGGCCGCGTCTTCAACCACGCAGGCGTCATCGCCGAAGCGAAGGAGCGCGGCGCGCTGGTCACCGTCGCCGCAGACCTGCTTGCCCTGACCCTGATCACCCCTCCGGGCGAGCAGGGCGCCGACATCGCCGTCGGCTCCACCCAGCGCTTCGGTGTCCCGCTGTTCTTCGGCGGCCCGCACGCCGCCTACATGGCCGTGGCCAAGGGGCTGGAGCGTTCCATGCCCGGCCGCCTGGTGGGCGTGTCCAAGGACGACGCCGGCCTCCCGGCTTACCGCCTGGCCCTGCAGACCCGCGAGCAGCACATCCGCCGCGAAAAGGCCACGTCCAACATCTGCACGGCTCAGGCCCTGCTGGCCATCGTGTCCTCCTTCTACGCCGTCTACCACGGCCCGGACGGGCTGAAGGCCATCGCCGAGCGGGTCCACAACAACGCCCGCGTCCTCGCCACCACGCTCAAGGTCGCGGGCCGGGAACTGGCCACCGAGACGTTCTTCGACACTGTCACGGTCTCCGTTCCCGGCAAGGCCGCCAAGGTCATCACGGCTGCTGAAGCACGCGGCATCAACCTGCGCCACATTGACGCGGACACCATCGGTGTCTCCGTGGATGAAACCACGACGCCGGAAATCCTGTCCGCAATCGCCGTCGCCTTTGGTGCCGGCCCCGTCGTGGACGCCGAGGGCTTCGACCTGCCCGCAGAGGTGCTCCGCACCTCTGCGTTCATGCAGCACCCGGTGTTCAACACCCACCGGTCCGAAACCCAACTCCTGCGCTACATCCGCAGGCTGTCGGACCGGGACCTGGCGCTGGACCGCACCATGATCCCGCTCGGTTCCTGCACCATGAAGCTGAACGCCACTGCCGAGATGGAGGCCATCTCCTGGCCGGAGTTCGCCTCCATCCACCCCTTCGCCCCCGAGTCCCAGACCAAGGGCTGGCGTGAACTGATCAGCGGCCTGGAAGCCGACCTGGCGGAGATCACCGGCTACGACCAGGTGTCGCTGCAGCCGAACGCCGGATCCCAGGGCGAGCTCGCCGGCCTGCTGGCCATCCGCGGCTACCACCGCGCCAACGGCGATACCCAGCGCAACGTCTGCCTGATCCCCGCCTCGGCCCACGGCACCAACGCCGCCTCCGCCGTCCTGGCCGGCATGAAGGTCGTCGTGGTTGCCACGGCCGGGGACGGGACGATCGACCACGAGGACCTGTACGCGAAGATCGAGGCGAACAGGGACGCCCTCTCGGCGATCATGATCACCTACCCGTCCACCCACGGTGTCTATGACGCGGACGTGACCGAGATCTGCGAGGCTGTCCACGCAGCCGGCGGCCAGGTCTACGTTGACGGTGCCAACCTGAACGCCCTCGTGGGCCTGGCCCAGCCCGGCAAGTTCGGCGGCGACGTCTCCCACCTGAACCTGCACAAGACCTTCTGCATCCCGCACGGAGGCGGCGGACCCGGCGTCGGACCTGTTGCGGCCAAGGCCCACCTGGCGCCGTTCATGCCCGGCGACGCCAACAAGGCAGCGCATGAGGAAGGCCGCGGCGTGGCCATCAGCGCCTCGAACTTCGGTTCTGCCGGTGTCCTGCCGATCTCCTGGGCGTACGTGAAGCTCATGGGCGGCGAGGGCCTGACCGAGGCCACCAAGGCAGCCCTGCTCGCAGCGAACTATGTTGCCGTGCGCCTGAACGAGTACTTCCCGGTGCTGTACACCGGCGAAGGCGGCCTCGTGGCGCACGAATGCATCCTGGACCTGCGCGACCTCACTGCTAAGACGGGCGTCACTGCTGAAGATGTGGCCAAGCGCCTCATCGACTTCGGCTTCCACGCCCCCACCTTGGCATTCCCCGTCGCAGGGACGCTGATGGTGGAGCCCACCGAGTCCGAGGACCTGGCCGAGATCGACCGCTTCATCGAAGCCATGATCACCATCCGCAAGGAAATCGACCAGGTGGTCAACGGCGACTTCACTGTCGAGGACTCCCCGCTGCGCAACGCACCCCACACCGCGTCCGCCGTCGTGAACTCCGACTGGGACCGCGCCTACAGCCGCGAGCAGGCCGCCTTCCCCGTCCACCACCTCAAGCAGGACAAGTACTTCCCGCCGGTGGGCCGGATCGACGGCGCCGGTGGAGACCGGAACCTGATCTGCTCCTGCCCGCCGCTGTCCGAGTTCGAAAACTAAGGATTCCCCATGACTGAGAACTACACGGCTCTCTACGAAGAGCACAAGAAGCTTGGCGCCTCCTTCACCGACTTCGGTGGCTGGCAGATGCCGCTCAAATACAGCTCCGAACTGGCCGAGCACCACGCCGTCCGCAACGCCGCAGGCCTGTTCGACCTCTCCCACATGGGTGAAGTCTGGGTCACCGGCCCCCAGGCCGGTGCGTTCCTGGACTACGCCCTGGTGGGCAAGTTGTCCGCCATCGCGGACGGCAAAGCCAAGTACTCGCTGATCTGCAATGAGGACGGGGGCATCATCGACGACCTCATCACCTACCGTTTCGGCGATGAGAAGTACCTGGTGGTTCCCAACGCCGGCAATGCTCCCACCGTGGCCGCCGCCCTCGCCGAACGTGCAGCCAACTTCGACGTGACAGTGGAGGACGCTTCGGCGGCAACCTCGCTCGTCGCAGTCCAGGGACCCAAGGCCGAGGCCATCCTGCTCAAGCTCACGGATGAGTCCCAGCACGCCTTGGTCACTGGCCTGAAGTACTACGCGTTCAACGAAGTGACCGTGGCCGGCCACGATGTCATCCTGGCCCGCACCGGCTACACCGGCGAAGACGGCTTCGAACTCTTCCTCCCGAATGAAGGCGCCGCTGCTTTGTGGGAGTCCGTGGCCCAGGCCGGGGAAGAGTTCGGCATTGTCCCGTGCGGCCTCGCATCCCGCGATTCGCTCCGCCTTGAAGCGGGCATGCCGCTGTACGGCAACGAACTCTCGCTGGAGCGTTCACCCTTCGATGCCGGCCTGGGTCCCGTCGTGGCGCTTAAGTCCAAGGAAGGCGACTTCGTGGGCCGGTCAGCACTGCAGGCAGCCAAGGAAGCCGGCCCGAAGCGCAAACTGGTGGGCCTGAAGGGCCACGGCCGCCGGGCTGGCCGTGGCGGCTACCCGGTCCTCAAAGACGGAACCGTGGTGGGCGAGGTGACGTCGGGCCAGCCCAGCCCCACCCTTGGCTACCCTGTGGCACTGGCCTATGTCGACGTCGAGCACGCCGAGTTGGGCACCGCCCTGGACGTGGACCTGCGCGGCAAGGCTGAGCCGTTTGAAGTCGTCGCACTGCCCTTTTACAAGCGCCAGAAATAGCGCTCCCCACTCTTGAACCCCAAACTTAAGGAAACACACCATGGCTAAAGTTGCCGCTGAACTGAAGTACTCCGCCGAGCATGAATGGATCGCCGCTGACGGCTCCGGCCCGTCCGTAGTGGGCGTGTCCGCTGTTGCCGCCGAAGCGCTGGGCGACATTGTGTACGTGGACCTGCCCGAGGTTGGCTCCACCGTGACCGCAGGCGAAACCTGTGGCGAAATCGAATCCACCAAGTCCGTCTCCGACCTGTACTCCCCCGTCACGGGCGAAGTCACGGAAATCAACGACGACGTGGTCGGCGACCCTGCCGTGATCAACAACGATCCCTACGGCGCCGGCTGGCTCTTCAAGGTCACCGTCACCGAAGAGGGCCCGCTGCTGTCCGCGCAGGAATACGCCGAAGCAAACGGCGGCGAACTGTGAGCGGCGCCGCGGCCGCCGCGGGCACCATGGCCTTTGAACAGGTCGTCTCCCCCAGCCTGAACGCAAACCTGTCCGCCCTGGACCCCGAGATTGCGGCAAAGATCGACGACGAACTGGGCCGCCAGCGCGACGGCCTGGAAATGATCGCTTCGGAGAACCACACCGCGGCCGCCGTCATGCAGGCGCAGGGCTCGGTGCTGACCAACAAGTACGCCGAAGGCTACCCGGGCAAGCGCTACTACGGCGGCTGCGAGCACGTGGACGTCATCGAGCAGCTGGCCATCGACCGGGTCAAGGCCTTGTTCGGCGCTGAGTTCGCCAACGTCCAGCCTCACTCCGGCGCCCAGGCCAACGCCTCGGTGATGCACGCGCTGATCAAGCCCGGCGACACCATCATGGGCCTGAACCTGGCCCACGGCGGCCACCTGACCCACGGCATGCGGATCAACTTCTCCGGCAAGCTCTACAACGTGGTCCCGTACCAGGTCCGCGAAGACACCCACACCATCGACATGGCCGAGGTGGAGCGGCTGGCCCAGGAGCACAAGCCGCAGCTCATCGTGGCCGGCTGGTCAGCCTACGCGCGCCAGCTGGACTTCGCTGAGTTCCGCCGCATCGCCGATTCCGTGGGCGCCTACCTCATGGTGGACATGGCGCACTTCGCCGGACTGGTGGCAGCTGGCCTGCACCCCTCCCCCGTCCCGCACGCCCACGTGGTCACCTCCACCACGCACAAGACCCTCGCCGGTCCGCGCGGCGGCATCATCCTCTCCAACGACCCCGACATCGCCAAGAAGATCAACTCGGCCGTGTTCCCGGGCCAGCAGGGCGGGCCACTGGAGCACGTCATTGCCGGTAAGGCCGTGGCATTCAAGATCGCTGCGTCCGAGGAGTTCCGCGAGCGGCAGGAACGCGTCCTGGCCGGTGCCCGCATCCTGGCCGAGCGACTGGTCCAGCCCGACGTCACCGCCAAGGGCATCAGCGTGGTGTCCGGCGGCACCGACGTGCACCTGGTCCTGGTGGACCTGCGCAACTGCGAACTCGACGGCCAGCAGGCAGAAGACCGCTTGGCCGCGATCGACACCACGGTCAACCGCAACGCGGTCCCGTTCGATCCGCGTCCCCCGATGGTGACGTCGGGCCTGCGCATCGGCACCCCCGCCCTGGCCACCCGTGGCTTCGGCGAGGAAGCCTTCCGCGAGGTTGCAGACATCATCGCCGAGGCATTGATCGCCGACGCCGGCGCGGACCTGTCCGGGCTCCGTCACCGCGTTGACGCCTTGGCAAAGTCCCACCCGCTCTACCCCTCCATCACAAACCTCGCCTAAGTGCATGGCTCTGGTCACCTTCGGGACCGGCGGACCGGACATTTTCACGCCTGCTGCGCCCCACCGTCCCCCTTGCCTCGCAAGCTCGGCAGGGAACCCGGACGGCGTGGGCCCAGTTCGTCGCTTTGACGCAGGCTTTCGAAAAGTCCGGCTCCTCCGGCCCCTCCCGGGGAAGTCGCCTTGGTGACGTGCCCGCGGAGTGGGCGGGGCATCCGGCAGCATCCGCTTAGCGGGCGTCTTCGCGACCGAGCACGCAGAGGATGTCCTGCCCGCTCCACCCCAACCACCTGTTCAAGTTAGGAACCAGCATGGCTGTTGGCGTTTTTGATCTGTTTTCGATCGGTATTGGCCCTTCGTCTTCGCATACTGTGGGGCCGATGCGG
>NZ_JBPFDN010000025.1:0-7074 GCF_059414985.1 Arthrobacter sp. SAFR-044
CCACTGCATCAAGGCACGCGGTCTCGTCCGCCATGACCACCGCATGGCCCCAGGACAGAACCCCGGCCTGCAACCCCTCAAGAGTGCGCGGCAACGTGGTGGTCACGGCGTGGGCGGTCGCCAGAAATGAGGACGCCGCCCGCGGACCCAAAGCCAGCACGCACCCGATCTCCGCAACCGCCGCCATCTCCTGCGCCCGCACCGGCACATCCGGCCCGGCAACCACCTCTGCGGTGTCCGCGTACGTCACCGCAGCCTTCGCCTTCAAACCCGCGATCCCGGCCTCAACTTCCCTGGACCGGGCAAGAATATCCAGGCACCCATCCGCCAAACCAGCCAACGGATCAGCCACAGAAAACGGCAACGCCCCCTGCCCGTCCACCTCCGCATTCAACACGGCAAGGGCAGCCCGGATATCCCCGAACGCCTTCACCACCGCCGCTTTCCCCATAAAAACATCATGGCAAGGGGGTACGACAATTAGGGTCGGCTCGGGAGCACTGGCCTGTCGTACCCACGTTTTGGGGATGCAGGCCTTGCTCCGGTACCCTATTGAGGTTGGTGACGTGTCCGAGCGGCCGAAGGTGCAACACTCGAAATGTTGTTTGGTGTAAAAGCCAACGTGGGTTCAAATCCCACCGTCACCGCCAGGTAGAAAGGCCCTGCTTCCCTTGTGAAAAGGGAAGCAGGGCCTTTCTCATTCCGCACGGAATGAGCACAGCTCCTCCGGGAAGGCCACCACGACTTGACGGAACAGCGATCTGCCGGCGGCGGATGCGTCAGCGCGTCGGATCGATCATCGTCATCCCCGCGACATTGGCGGTATCAAGCCGTGGCAGCATGTCGGCGGCCTCGGCCAGCCCAATCACGCGTTCGATCAACTTCTGCGGTTCAAGCGCACCCGACTCAATCAGGGCGAGCATCCCGGGGTAGTCCGCCGCGGCCATTCCGTGGCTTCCAAAGACGTCCAGTTCCCACGCGATCACGCGCGCCATGGGCACACGGGGGTGGCCTTCCACCGGCGGCAGGAGCCCGATCTGGACGTGCCGGCCCCGGCGGCGCAAGCTCAAGAGCGCATCCGCGCACGTCAGCTCACTGCCGACGGCGTCAATGGAGACGTGGCTTCCTCCCGTGAGGGCGTGCACCTGCGCCGGGATATCTGAACCGTCTGCTGCCAGAACGTGGTCCGCACCGAGGGACTCCGCCACCTCCAAGGCAGCTGGGTGCCGGTCGACGGCGATAACCTTTCCACCGAGTGCTTTGGCGATCATGACGGCGCTGAGCCCTACGCCGCCTGCCCCTACAACGGTGACCCATTCGTTGGCAGTGAGGCGGGCCCGGCCGGTGAGTGCACGGTAAGCGGTGGCGAACCGGCACCCCAGGCTGGCGGCTGCCTCGAAGCTGACCCCATCGGGAATCGCCACGAGATTGGTGTCCGCTGCATGGATCACGACTTGCCCGGCAAAAGAACCCCAATGCGTAAAACCTGGCTGTTGCTGCTCCGGGCAAACCTGCGCGTTGCCCGCGAGGCACCACTCGCAGGCTCCGCAGCCCTCGACGAACGGTGCTGTGACCCTGTCGCCGACCGTCCACTTCGCCACTCCTGGACCGACACTGACAACGACGCCGGCGAACTCGTGGCCCGGGACGTGCGGCAGCTCAATATCGTCGTGCCCGGCCCAGGCATGCCAGTCGCTGCGGCACAGCCCCGTGGCAACCACGCCGATGACGACGCCGCCCACCGGAACCTCCGGCTCTTCAACCTCCCGGACAGCCAGCGGTCCTGCTATCTGGTCCATGACAATCGCGCGCACATGACCTCCATATATCCGCCTCGTCCCGCTCACATCCATGAGGGGGTTCGGGCGACATCTTCGCACGGGGCTCCACGCGGTGAAAAACCTCGCCAGCGTCATGCCCGGGCCGGGCGGTGATGCCGGGGGCCGCCGTCGGGCATATCCCAAACCGCGCGGCAGTTAGAGAATCCGCTGGTACATGCGGTGATCCTGCCACTGGCCGGCTATCCGGAGGTAGGCCCGCGCCGTGCCGTAGGCCTCAAAACCGTTTTTTTCCAGCACTCTTTGGGATGCGACATTATGCACCAGGGTGCCTGCTTCGAGGCGGTGGAGGCCGAGCCCGTCTTTAGCGATGTCCACCGCCGCGGCCAGCGCCGCCGTCATGAGCCCCCTGCCCTGGACAGCCGGGGAGATCCAGTAGCCGACGTGGGCATTCTGGAATGAACCCCGCACGATCGAACTGAGAGTCAGGAGGCCCAGGATGCCTTCATCGCCGCTCAACACCATGGAAAGCGCTGCGCCTGAATCAAGGTCAGCCTGCCGTCGCCTGATCAGCTCACGCTGTCCCTCGACGGTATAGAACTCCTCCGCCCTGACCGGCTCCCAGGGGGCGAGGTGGGACCGGTTCGCCTGGAACGCCAAAGCCAGCGCCCCTGCATCCCCCATCTGGACGGGACGCAGAACAATGCCGCCAGCGAGTTCACAAGAGAAGTCCACTGATTCACACTACACAGCCGGAAAACGGCCGGACCTCACAATCACCCGCGGCCCGCTCCTGGCCCAAATGTCGTGCTGATCAGGCAGAATGGGCCTCGATTGGTCAAAATACGAGGTCTCAATGAGAATCCGGGACGGGAATGAACGAGTTCTTTACTGCCGCTTTTGAAAAGGGCGTGCTGCAGCTGCAGTGGAAACCGGAAGTATTCATCACGTACGACATTGCCGTTCAGGCTGCCCGGGTCCTGGAAAACCTCAGTGGCGGACGTCTCCTGCCACTTCTCGTTGATCTCGCGGCAGTTGCGGGATTGACGCCGGAAGCCAGGGCAGGCATGAACGCCTACCGCGGGTTCTCGGCCGTGGCCCTCGTTGGGGATGGCCCCATGGGTAAGGTTGTGGCCGCCTTTTCCCAGCGGTCCCTGACTCCCACCGCATACTTCACCAACGCACCCGAGGCCCTCCATTGGCTGTTGGAGCAGGGCAGCCGGACCGGCACGCCAGGCAGGGCGCAGCCCACGGAGCACTGAGGGCTCCGCGGTCACTCCGGCGTCGACGGCGGGTGCCTCCTGCGCGCCCCGCCCTCCGCGCGTTCTTTGATGCCCACGAGCATGGCACGGTCCATGACGAGGTAGCCGGGCCGAAGGAGGAAATCCATCAGGCGAAGACCGACTGGCCGGCCGGGGCCAGAACGCGTCCGGAGCAGCAGCCTGGTCCCCGCGTCACCCGCATCGCGGAGGACAAACTGCCATGTCCCGGTGACAGTCCCCGGCGCTGCACCAGGGCTCAAGTCCAGGACCAGATGCCGCCCGCTCTCCATGCCCACCACACGCGGCCCGCGGCGCCCTCCCGGATAGCCATCCGGGGTGAAGGCAACGACGTCTCCCACCTGCAGGTCCTGCCACTCCGGATGGATGCGGTCCGCATTCTCAACGCCCAAATGGAGCAGCCAGTTCTCCACCCACGTGTAGGAATACAAGCCCGCACGGTCCACCCCCATCTGCAGGAGCCACGGCCAGACTTCGTCCGGAGGGGCAGACACGGTCACTGCCATGGTCTGGACTTCATCGGGACGGGGAATCAACTCGTCGCCGGGAAGAGGCATCGACCTTTCCGGCGCATCGGTCCCCAGACCCCCAGTGCACGTGGCAGGACCAGGTGCGTGCAAAGCCCTGCAGCGGCCACAGCGCCGAGAAGCCCGGGCAACGGCGTGCGTGTCCAGATGCCTGCGCGGCTTCCACTCTTTAGCGTCGCTGTGGGGGCCTGGACACGTGACGTCACACTGCTCATGGCTGGCTCCTTCGGATCCGGGACTTGTGGAGCCTACCTGCCGGGTATTCGTAACCACAGAGTCCAAAGCCCCGCGTGGGGAAATGCGGAACCTGCAGCGTGACATCCGGCCACGGCGCTTGACGCCACATCCGCGCACACGCTAGAAAGTAAGCAGCCTTATTATTTGTCGATTCTGCAAAGAGCTCTGCAAAAGGGAGGACATGCCGTGAGTGACAAGCCAGGAAACCAGACGCCGAACACACCCGATGTGAGTGAAACCGAACTGCGCAAGATGAAAGTGGACGAACTCCGCCAGGAGGCCAAGGAAGAGCACATCACCGGCGCTTCCGGAATGCGCAAGGAAGAACTGGTGAAGGAGGTGGCCCAGAGCCGGCAGGAAGGCGCGGATCATGGCCGAGTCGACGCAGGCGCTGATGGCGCGGAAGGCCTGGGCGCCGGGCCTGACGGCGGCAAGATCCGCTACGGCGATGATTCATCCAAGTCGCTGAAGTACTCGCAGGAAATCACCTCAACCGAGGAGGAACCCGAACGCGAAGGCCGAAGCCTGGCAACCACGCACCACGAGGTCATCAGGCAGTGGGCGGAAGAACGCGGCGGCGTTCCCGCAACAGTCGACGGCACGGAACGCGGGGACCACCTGGGCGTGCTGCGCATCGACTTCCGCGACAAGGACGCGAACCTTCGCGAAGTCAGCTGGGAGGAGTGGTTCAAGACGTTTGACGACCGTCGGCTCAACTTCATCTATCAGGAACAGCGGTCCGATGGAAGGCAGTCCAACTTCTTCCGGCTGGAGAACCCGGAGCGTGAAGACGCGTAGGACCTCCCAGGCCTGAGGCACGAAGGAGGCGCCGCCGCTGACAGCGGTGGCGCCTCCTTCAGTACCGCCCTAATGCCAATACTGCCTTACAGCCGGGTGTCGAAGGATCCGCAGAACACGTTGTCGTTGAACGTACCCTGGAACTCCGATTTGCCCTGGATCTTCTCCACCGCAGCCCGGATGGCTTCCCGCGTCCCGGCATGCGCGTGGATAGCCGTTTTAACCATGGGCACGTCGATCAGGTGGTTCGGCTGGTTCAGGGAAACGAACACGGTGGGGACCTCCGTGACGTACCACGGGATTTCCGCGGCCATCGGGGAAGACCACTTGATCCGGATGGCGGCCTCCTGGGCAAAGCCCTTCACGTTGGCAAAGACAAACGCCGCGTCGTACTTCTCCGCGTAGTCCCCCGTAGCCTCCTCGGAGATGATCGACATGAAGTTCACGCCGGTCTCCCCCGCGGCCTCGCGCTGCCCAGCGGTCCGGAAGAGGTGCACCTCGAAACCGGCGGCTTCCAGTTCCTCCTTGACCACCTCCAGGTAGGCCAGCGGGTCGGCGCGGGTGAAATCGGACCCGCCGGAGATCCCGTAAAGGCGGATCCGGGGATGGGTCCGCGGAGTGATGGGCAGGTTGCCGGCGGTGTCCTTGACCAGCGTCACCGTTTTGTCCGCGATCTCCGCAGCCACCTTACGATGCTCGGCCGATCCAATGACGGCAAGCGCCTCGGCGGGCGGCACCAGTTGGTCTGCAGCCTTGAGGTGCAGGGCCAGGGACGCCTTCAGCCCGAGAATCCGCCGAAGCGCATCGTGGAGCCGCTGCTCGGTGATGATCCCGGACTTGTACCCGTCCAGCATGTACTGGAAGTCCTCGGCCGGGTTCCGGAAGAACAGGAACATGTCGCAACCGGCGGCGATTGTGGCAGGCACCAGGTCTTTGCGTTTCTTCGCCTGCGTCAGGCCCACCATCTGCGAGGCGTCCGTGAGCACCAGCCCATTGAAGCCGAGTTCGCCGCGCAGCAGGTCCTGCAGCAGTTCCGGGGACAAGGTGGCGGGAAGGATCTCAGCATCGGAGAGGCCTGGCCGGAAATGCCGGGAAACCTCCGGCGCCCCAATGTGGCCCACCATGATGGACTGCACGCCGTGCGCAATCATCTCCCGGTACACGTGGCCGTACGTCCGGTTCCACTCCTCGTAAGGGAGGGTGTTGTAGGAGGTGACCACGTGCTGGTCGCGCTCGTCAATCCCGTCGCCCGGGAAGTGCTTCATGGCGCAGGCCGTAGGCGATTCGCTGATGCCGTCGAAGTATTCCTTGGCGCGTTCCACCACGATTTCCGGGGTGTTGCCGAAAGAACGCGTGGAAATGACGGTGTTCCGCCAGTTGTAGTGGATATCCACGATCGGCGCGAACGCCCAGTTGCACCCCAGTGCCGCAGTCTCCACCCCGGCCACCTGCCCCATTTGCCGGGCAATGGTCTTGTCCGGGTGCGAGCCTGCCTGGAGGTGCGTCGAGACGAAAGTGCCGTCGTCGCAGCTGCCGGCTCCGCCCATCTCCGGGTTGGACGCGATCAGCAGCGGAATCCGGGTCCTGGACTGCGCATAGCGGATGTGTTCCTGCACTGCAGCGGACGGACCCGGGCGGTACCGCATGCCGCCCACGTGGTAGTTTTCCAGCACGCCATCGAGGTACTCGGGTGAGTAGTCGTTGTTGTGGTTGATGAACAGCTGCCCGATCTTTTCCTCGAGCGTCATGGCGCCAAGGGTGCCCTCCACCCAGGCGATGGCATCGGCGTCGAGGTTGAACGGGGCGGCGGCAAGGTCGACGTCGAACTGCCGGGGAGCAGTGCCCTGCGCTGCCTTGGGTGAAGGTACGACGGCGGCGATCCCCTTGAGTGCCTGGGCCACCACGTCCGGAACGGGCGCGGCGATGTCCACCACTACGCCGCGCTCGTCCTCCTGCAGCGGTTCCAGGGTGGCGAGCTGGGAGTCCAGCAGCGCCGGTGGCATGAAGTGCCCGGTGCGGCCTTCCGTCCGCGCCTTCAAGACCTCTTTGCTGCCATTGAGGTGCAGGAAGATCGTGTCCGGTTCCTGTTTCCGGATGGCGTCGCGGTAGCTGCGACGAAGGGCGGAACAGGCCAGGACCAGTCCGCCATCGCCCGCCTTGGCCAACTCCGCGCCCACGGTGGCGAGCCAGGGCCAGCGGTCCTCGTCCGTGAGCGGGGTGCCGGCTGCCATTTTGGCCACGTTCTCCACGGGGTGGAGGGAGTCGCCGTCGAGGAACGGGACGCCCAGTTCCCGGGCCACAAGGTCTCCAATAGTGGACTTGCCGCAGCCGGAGACGCCCATGACGATGATCTGCTGTTTAGTCATTGTTTGATTCCTTGACAGTCGTGGCCTGTTTTACCAGTCATGCCTCACCAGTCATGCACGGTGCCGTCGACGAGGCGGTTGTAGGGCA
>NZ_JBPFDN010000026.1:0-1727 GCF_059414985.1 Arthrobacter sp. SAFR-044
TGTGTCTGTTGTTTGAGAACTCAATAGTGTGCCAAGTTTGTTGATACCGATTATGTATGTAATTGGTTGATTGTGCCGAATCGTGCCGCCCCTGTGGTATTGGTTTGGTGTTTTTAGCTGGTTTCAAATTTTGTGCAGCCTTTGCCGCCGTTATTTCCGGTGGTTTTGGTTGTGTCTGTTTTACTTCAACGGAGAGTTTGATCCTGGCTCAGGATGAACGCTGGCGGCGTGCTTAACACATGCAAGTCGAACGATGAAGGGAGCTTGCTCCTGGATTAGTGGCGAACGGGTGAGTAACACGTGAGTAACCTGCCCTTGACTCTGGGATAAGCCTGGGAAACTGGGTCTAATACCGGATATGACTGACCGTCGCATGGTGGTTGGTGGAAAGCTTTTGTGGTTTTGGATGGACTCGCGGCCTATCAGCTTGTTGGTGGGGTAATGGCCTACCAAGGCGACGACGGGTAGCCGGCCTGAGAGGGTGACCGGCCACACTGGGACTGAGACACGGCCCAGACTCCTACGGGAGGCAGCAGTGGGGAATATTGCACAATGGGCGCAAGCCTGATGCAGCGACGCCGCGTGAGGGATGACGGCCTTCGGGTTGTAAACCTCTTTCAGTAGGGAAGAAGCCGCAAGGTGACGGTACCTGCAGAAGAAGCGCCGGCTAACTACGTGCCAGCAGCCGCGGTAATACGTAGGGCGCAAGCGTTATCCGGAATTATTGGGCGTAAAGAGCTCGTAGGCGGTTTGTCGCGTCTGCCGTGAAAGTCCGGGGCTCAACTCCGGATCTGCGGTGGGTACGGGCAGACTAGAGTGATGTAGGGGAGACTGGAATTCCTGGTGTAGCGGTGAAATGCGCAGATATCAGGAGGAACACCGATGGCGAAGGCAGGTCTCTGGGCATTAACTGACGCTGAGGAGCGAAAGCATGGGGAGCGAACAGGATTAGATACCCTGGTAGTCCATGCCGTAAACGTTGGGCACTAGGTGTGGGGGACATTCCACGTTTTCCGCGCCGTAGCTAACGCATTAAGTGCCCCGCCTGGGGAGTACGGCCGCAAGGCTAAAACTCAAAGGAATTGACGGGGGCCCGCACAAGCGGCGGAGCATGCGGATTAATTCGATGCAACGCGAAGAACCTTACCAAGGCTTGACATGAACCGGTAAGACCTGGAAACAGGTCCCCCACTTGTGGTCGGTTTACAGGTGGTGCATGGTTGTCGTCAGCTCGTGTCGTGAGATGTTGGGTTAAGTCCCGCAACGAGCGCAACCCTCGTTCTATGTTGCCAGCACGTGATGGTGGGGACTCATAGGAGACTGCCGGGGTCAACTCGGAGGAAGGTGGGGACGACGTCAAATCATCATGCCCCTTATGTCTTGGGCTTCACGCATGCTACAATGGCCGGTACAAAGGGTTGCGATACTGTGAGGTGGAGCTAATCCCAAAAAGCCGGTCTCAGTTCGGATTGGGGTCTGCAACTCGACCCCATGAAGTCGGAGTCGCTAGTAATCGCAGATCAGCAACGCTGCGGTGAATACGTTCCCGGGCCTTGTACACACCGCCCGTCAAGTCACGAAAGTTGGTAACACCCGAAGCCGGTGGCCTAACCCCTTGTGGGAGGGAGCTGTCGAAGGTGGGACTGGCGATTGGGACTAAGTCGTAACAAGGTAGCCGTACCGGAAGGTGCGGCTGGATCACCTCCTTTCTAAGGAGCACCTACAAC
>NZ_JBPFDN010000026.1:1827-5162 GCF_059414985.1 Arthrobacter sp. SAFR-044
CGCATGTTTGTGTGTGTGGGGTGTGTGGTGTGGGGTTGTTGTTTGAGAACTACATAGTGGACGCGAGCATCTTGTATAAGAAGCAATTTCCAAGATATATGAACCTGGATCTGGCTGCGCGTGATGGTACTGCCCTTGGGTGGTGTCCGTTGGGTGTGGTTGGTTTTCGTGGTTCTCTCGAAAATGTTTTTGATCTTTGTGGTCAAGTTTTTAAGAGCACACGGTGGATGCCTTGGCATTAGGAGCCGAAGAAGGACGTAGGAATCTGCGATAAGCCTGGGGGAGTCGATAACCGGACTGTGATCCCAGGGTGTCCGAATGGGGAAACCCCGCTAAGCGCCGCAAGGTGACTTGGTGACCCGTACCTGAACACATAGGGTGCGTGGGGGGAACGCGGGGAAGTGAAACATCTCAGTACCCGCAGGAAGAGAAAACAATAGTGATTCCGTTAGTAGTGGCGAGCGAACGCGGATCAGGCTAAACCGTTCCATGTGTGATAGCCGGCGGGCGTTGCATGGTCGGGGTTGTGGGACTTTCCATACCAGTTCTGCCGGGCTGGTGGGGTGTGATGTGCGCGCATAGGTGAACGGTTTTGAAAGGCCGGCCAGAGAGGGTGTTAGTCCCGTAACCGTAATGTGTTTGTACCGCCTGTGAGAGTATCCCAAGTAGTACGGGGCCCGAGAAATCCCGTGCGAATCTGTCAGGACCACCTGATAAGCCTAAATACTCCCTAATGACCGATAGCGGACCAGTACCGTGAGGGAAAGGTGAAAAGTACCCCGGGAGGGGAGTGAAACAGTACCTGAAACCGTGTGCTTACAATCCGTCGGAGCCAGTCTGATTCTGGTGACGGCGTGCCTTTTGAAGAATGAGCCTGCGAGTTAGTGTTACGTCGCGAGGTTAACCCGTGTGGGGCAGCCGTAGCGAAAGCGAGTCTGAATAGGGCGTGTGAGTGGCGTGATCTAGACCCGAAGCGAAGTGATCTACCCATGGCCAGGTTGAAGCGACGGTAAGACGTCGTGGAGGACCGAACCCACTTCAGTTGAAAATGGAGGGGATGAGCTGTGGGTAGGGGTGAAAGGCCAATCAAACTTCGTGATAGCTGGTTCTCCCCGAAATGCATTTAGGTGCAGCGTTGCGTGTTTCTTGCTGGAGGTAGAGCTACTGGATGGCTAATGGGCCCTACAAGGTTACTGACGTCAGCCAAACTCCGAATGCCGGTAAGTGAGAGCGCAGCAGTGAGACTGTGGGGGATAAGCTTCATAGTCGAGAGGGAAACAGCCCAGACCACCAACTAAGGCCCCTAAGCGTGTGCTAAGTGGGAAAGGATGTGGAGTTGCCCAGACAACCAGGAGGTTGGCTTAGAAGCAGCCACCCTTAAAAGAGTGCGTAATAGCTCACTGGTCAAGTGATTCCGCGCCGACAATGTAGCGGGGCTCAAGTACACCGCCGAAGTTGTGGCATTCACATATGTTCCTAGCCTTCGTGGTTCAGGAGTGTGGATGGGTAGGGGAGCGTCGTGTGGGCGGTGAAGTCGCGGTGTAAACCAGCGGTGGAGCCTACACGAGTGAGAATGCAGGCATGAGTAGCGAAAGACGGGTGAGAAACCCGTCCGCCGAATGATCAAGGGTTCCAGGGTCAAGCTAATCTGCCCTGGGTAAGTCGGGACCTAAGGCGAGGCCGACAGGCGTAGTCGATGGACAACGGGTTGATATTCCCGTACCGGCGAAAAACCGTCCATGTTGAACAGGGGATACTAACCGCCCGAAACCTGCCTGACCGTCCTTTGGATGGAAGGGTTTTGGTGGAGCGCGGGACCTGATCCTGGGAGGCAAGCGTATTAACAGGTGTGACGCAGGAAGGTAGCCGAGCCGGGCGATGGTTGTCCCGGTCTAAGGATGTAGGGCGAGTGGTAGGCAAATCCGCCACTCATAGTGCCTGAGATCTGATGGGACCCCCGTTTGGGGGGATTTGGTGATCCTATGCTGCCGAGAAAAGCATCGACGCGAGGTTTTAGCCGCCCGTACCCCAAACCGACACAGGTGATCAGGTAGAGAATACTAAGGCGATCGAGAGAATTATGGTTAAGGAACTCGGCAAAATGCCCCCGTAACTTCGGGAGAAGGGGGGCCCCAACCTTGATACACCCTTGCGGTGTGGAGGGGATCGGGGCCGCAGAGACCAGGGGGAAGCGACTGTTTACTAAAAACACAGGTCCGTGCGAAGTCGCAAGACGATGTATACGGACTGACTCCTGCCCGGTGCTGGAAGGTTAAGAGGACCGGTTAGCCTCACGGCGAAGCTGAGAATTTAAGCCCCAGTAAACGGCGGTGGTAACTATAACCATCCTAAGGTAGCGAAATTCCTTGTCGGGTAAGTTCCGACCTGCACGAATGGAGTAACGACTTCCCCGCTGTCTCAACCATAAACTCGGCGAAATTGCAGTACGAGTAAAGATGCTCGTTACGCGCAGCAGGACGGAAAGACCCCGAGACCTTTACTATAGTTTGGTATTGGTGTTCGGAGTGGCTTGTGTAGGATAGGTGGGAGACGTTGAAGCCCGGACGCCAGTTCGGGTGGAGTCATCGT
Source organism: Arthrobacter sp. SAFR-044 (assembly GCF_059414985.1). NCBI lineage: Bacteria > Bacillati > Actinomycetota > Actinomycetes > Micrococcales > Micrococcaceae > Arthrobacter > Arthrobacter sp. SAFR-044. Next base: position 4,417 of record NZ_JBPFDN010000026.1, read on the forward strand.
TGAAATACCACTCTGGTCACTTTGGACATCTAACTTCGGCCCGTAATCCGGGTCAGGGACAGTGCCTGATGGGTAGTTTAACTGGGGCGGTTGCCTCCTAAAAAGTAACGGAGGCGCCCAAAGGTTCCCTCAGCCTGGTTGGCAATCAGGTGTCGAGTGTAAGTGCACAAGGGAGCTTGACTGTGAGAGAGACATCTCGAGCAGGGACGAAAGTCGGGACTAGTGATCCGGCGGTACATTGTGGAATGGCCGTCGCTCAACGGATAAAAGGTACCTCGGGGATAACAGGCTGATCTTGCCCAAGAGTCCATATCGACGGCATGGTTTGGCACCTCGATGTCGGCTCGTCGCATCCTGGGGCTGGAGTAGGTCCCAAGGGTTGGGCTGTTCGCCCATTAAAGCGGTACGCGAGCTGGGTTTAGAACGTCGTGAGACAGTTCGGTCCCTATCCGCTGCGCGCGCAGGAAATTTGAGAAGGGCTGTCCTTAGTACGAGAGGACCGGGACGGACGAACCTCTGGTGTGTCAGTTGTACTGCCAAGTGCACCGCTGATTAGCTACGTTCGGATGGGATAACCGCTGAAAGCATCTAAGCGGGAAGCTCGCTTCAAGATGAGATTTCCATACACCTTGTGTGTGAGAGGCCCCCAGCCAGACCACTGGGTTGATAGGCCGGATGTGGAAGCGAGGACTAACGACTCGTGAAGCTGACCGGTACTAATAGGCCAACAACTTACACCACACAGA
>NZ_JBPFDN010000027.1:0-4443 GCF_059414985.1 Arthrobacter sp. SAFR-044
GTCACCGCCGGAACATCATTAATGGAGGGCCCTGACAAGGAATGTCAGGGCCCTCCGACTTTAACCACCACAACACCACAAGCCCCGGACGCCTAGACTTACCGTCTATGACCCCCCAGATCCAAGGACCCAGTGGCAAGCGGGCCACCATCCTGGATGTGGCAGCTGCAGCCGGCGTATCACGCCAGACCGTGACCCGAGCCATGAATGACATGGCCGGCATCAGCCGGGAAACCAGGGAACGGGTTCAGGCACTGGCCGCGGAGATGGGTTACATACCCAGCCGTTATGCGAAGGGCTTGGTGCAGGGCGCCCGGACTTCTGTTGGGCTCGCTATCCCGGATCTGACAAACCCCTATTTTCCGGCCTTTGCCTCCAGCGTGGTGGAGGCTGTCACCGAGCGCGGCTGGAATGTGGTGATGGACGACTACGGCCATGGCACCGGCAGCGCAGTAGATGCCGCGGCCCGGCTTGCGCCGCAGGTGGACGCCTTGATTGGTTACCTTGCGCCGCACCCTGATGAAGCGCAGGCGCTAATGGGCCGTCGCCCCGTCGTCGCCATTGATTCCCCGGGCACGGGCACTGCCGGCGGGATCTCCTTCGACTATCGTCACGCTGCGGGCCTCGCCCTCACCCACCTGTCATCCCGGGGCTGCCGGAACATCATCTTCCTGGACTCGGACCAGGGCGTCCACGCCAGCAGCCGAAGCGCCGCAGCAGCGGCCGAGGCGGAGCAGGCAGGCGTGCACCTCACCCGCCTGCCGGCGGAGCCTTCCGCGGCTGCTGCCAGATCGGCCATCGCCCTCCTCTCCACGGGCGGCGGGCGAGTCGATGGCATTCTCGCCTTCAACGATCTGATGGCAGCAGGGGCACTGAAGGCGCTGCACGAAACTGGCAGGTCTGTCCCAGGCGATTGTCCGGTCATCGGCATGGACGGGATACCGCTCGGCGAGCTGCTCACCCCTGAGCTGACCACCCTGTCTGTGGACCTTCGGGCGGTGGGCCGCGCCGCCGTCGGACTCGTGGACGGTCTTCTTTCCGGCGCGATCAAGGACCGCAGCCCCGAGGCCTACCTGACCCTGCGGCACCAGCTTGTCCTGCGGCAATCCGCTTGAGCCCTACTCAAACCGAAATCGAACGGTTAGGCTTCTTCTGCAGCTGCGTGAACGTTCACGCAGTACGATTCTCCCCCGCCGAAGGAAGACATATGCGAGTGCCTAACCCCGCCGCGACTGCTGGTTTCCAGCCCGACAGCACGGCCGCGGCCCCCTCCCGCCGCCTGGATCTTGGTGCCGCGGAGGCCCGGGAATTGGCCTCTCCGGCACCGGGGCGGGGAAGCCTTCCAGCACGGGCGTACCTCGAATCCGACGCACCCAGGCTCTTACTCAATGGGGAATGGCAGTTCCGGCTGAGCTCCGGAATCCGGACGGCACCCAACGACGGGTGGCAGCGCGGCGCCGGGCTGTCCGGCTTCACTGCCCTTCCCGTCCCCTCGAGCTGGAACATGCACGGCCACGGCTCCCCGGCCTATACCAACGTCCAGTTCCCCTTCCCGGTGGAACCGCCGCACGTGCCGGATGCCAATCCCATCGGCGACCACCTGGTGGCCTTTGAGGCAGGTTCGGAGTTCCTCCCGCACGCCGTGCTCCGCTTCGATGGCGTCGATTCGGCCGGGACCGTGTGGCTGAACGGGGTGGAACTGGGGACTACCCGCGGGAGCAGGCTGGCCCACGAATTCGATGTCTCCGGCGTCCTGGTCGAAGGAACCAACATCCTGGCGGTTCGGGTGGCCCAGTTCTCCGCCTCGAGCTACGTGGAGGACCAGGACATGTGGTGGCTCCCGGGCATCTTCCGGGACGTGACGCTGCAAGGCCGGCCGGAGCACGGCATTGACGATGTCTTTGTCCACGCGGGCTACCACCCGGGAACGGGCGCCGGCTCGCTCCGCGTTGAGGTGACCCGCTCGGGGCAGCCGATTGACGCCGTCGTCCGCGTTCCGGAACTTGGCCTCGAACTGGCCGCCGGGGTGGAGCAGCAAGTTCCCGGCGTGGAACCCTGGTCCGCTGAAACCCCACGCCTCTACGGCGCCACTGTCAGCAGCCCCGGCGAGACGGTCTCGCTGCAGCTGGGCTTCCGGAGCATCGCCATCGAAAACGCCCAGTTCAAGGTGAACGGGCGGCGGATCCTGCTCCGCGGCGTAAACCGCCACGAGCACCACCCCCGGTTTGGCCGTGTTGTGCCGCCGGATGTGGTGGAGGCCGAGCTGCGGTTGATGAAGCAGCACAACATCAACGCCATCCGGACCTCGCATTACCCGCCCCACCCGGAATTCCTTGCGCTGGCGGACCGGCTGGGATTCTACGTGGTTCTTGAATGCGATCTCGAAACGCACGGCTTCCATAGCGCCGGCTGGGCACAAAACCCCAGCGATGATCCGCGGTGGGAGGCTGCGCTGGTGGACCGGATGCAGCGGACGGTGGAGCGCGACAAAAACCATCCTTCGGTGATTATGTGGTCGCTGGGCAACGAGGCGGGCACCGGCAGGAACCTGGCGGCCATGTCGCGCTGGACCAAGGACCGTGACCCTTGCCGTCCCATCCACTACGAAGGTGACTGGTCCTCGCCCGACGTGGACGTCTACTCACGGATGTACGCGAGTCAGGCCGAGACGGAGCTCATCGGGCAGGGCATTGAACCGGCATTGGAGGATGCCGCACTCAATGCGCGGCGCCGCGCCATGCCGTTCATGCTGTGCGAATACGTACACGCCATGGGCAACGGGCCCGGCGGCATGAGCGAGTACCAGGAGTTGTTCGAACGGTATCCCCGGCTCATGGGCGGCTTCGTCTGGGAGTGGCTTGAGCACGGGATCACCGTCCCGTCCCCTGGCGGCGGCCACCACTTCGCCTATGGCGGGGACTTCGGTGAGGAGATCCACGACGGGAACTTCGTCACGGACGGGCTGGTGGACGCCGAGCGCAACCCCCGCCCCGGCCTGCTGGATTTCAAGAAGGTGATTGAGCCGCTGCATATCGGGGTGGCTGACTCCTGGGCCAGCTTCACCGTGCGGAACGGGCAGGACTTTGCGGACACGTCCGCTTTTCGGTTCCAGTACAAGGTGGAGGCCGACGGCGGCACCCGGCTTGAGGGGGCAGTTGCAGTTCCGCCGCTCGCACCGCAGTCGCGGGCTGTTGTGGAGCTGCCGGCCGGCGTCGCCCGGTATGTGGCGGGCCTGCCGGAGGCTTCGGCTGCAGTGCTCACGGTCAGCGGCGTCCTCGCCGCGGACACTGCCTGGAGTTCTGCCGGCCATGAGGTGGCGTGGGCGCAGGCGGTCCGGGCGGTGCCGCCACCCGCCATGCCGCCGGCCGTAGATCCCGTCGAGGTTAGCGACCAGGAACTCCGGCTGGGCCCTGCCATATTCGACCGGGCCACCGGCATGCCCACCTGCATCGGTGGCCTGCCCGTCGAAAAACTGGGCCTGGTCCTGTGGTGGGCACCCACGGACAACGACCTTGGCCGGGAGTGGGGGAGCAGCGACGAGCGGCCGCTTGCCATCCAGTGGAAGGAGGCGGGACTCGACCGGTTGCACACCCGCCTGCTTGGCATCAGCGCCGAAATAACGCCCGACGGCGGCGAGCACCTTCGCGTCAGCACGCGCATGGGGGCGGCGGACAAGCAGTTCGGAGTGTTGGTTGACTACGAGTGGAGCAGCGCCTCGGATGCCTTGGCGCTGCGGACGCAGGTGAAGCCCGTGGGCGACTGGGTGAACGGGGGCTTCGACGTGGAATGGGCCCGCATCGGGCTGGAGCTTGTGCTGGGCGCCGGGACAACCACCGTGGGCTGGCTCGGCCAAGGTCCGCACCAGAGTTACCCGGACACCGGGCAGGGCGCCCGGACAGGATGGTTCGAACTGCCCCTCGCCGACCTGGACGTGGAGTACGTCCGCCCCCAGGAGTCGGGGGCCCGGTCCGGCGTGCGGTCCGCGGTGTTGAGCACGGGTGGCAGGGAGGTGCACGTTTCCGGTGGCCCCTTTGCGCTGACAGTCCGGCCGTACAGTATGCAGGCCCTGGCGGCGGCAACCCACAGGCCGGATCTCATTCCGGACGGGCGCACCTACATCTACCTCGACCATGCCATGAGGGGTGTGGGGACGGCAGCGTGCGGGCCCGGCGTTCTGGAGCCATACCGGTTGAAGCCGCGGGAAGCGGCCTTCGAGCTGGTCCTCCAGGTGACTGGGAACGACATGCCGCAGATGTGAGCCACTCCACAGAGGCATTGGATTGATGTCGAAGGGGCTGAAACCCTCGCCAGGGGCCTCGAAAACCGCGTATTTTCGGGGTTTTCGAGGCCCCTGGGGTCCGGTGTGGCCCGATTTGCGGTGGGGGTTGTGTGCGGGTATTGTTTTCTGAGTCGCCGCCGCTGAAGCGGAAAAATAGCGGCCAA
>NZ_JBPFDN010000028.1:0-3858 GCF_059414985.1 Arthrobacter sp. SAFR-044
GCTCCCCCACTCAAATCAAGTTCTTTGGCAACGGCTCCGAGCACCTTAGCGCTCGTTGCCAAGCTAACGTACGACGCGGCTCGCTTTTCCGCAAAAGCATTGCTTCGAGCCACATCAGCGGCTGGAACGCTGGTATTTACAGAAACGAAAAGGTGGCTGTTCGCCGTGTACAAAGGGGTCCGAACGAGAACTATTCCTAAAGCAAGCGCAAGCCCCAGCACGACGGCAGCAAGTATGCTGGGCCAACGTCGCCGTACGACCCGCAAGCAGAATTCCAGCTCCATCGCTTCCCCAGTATTTTCCGCACAAAAGCGTACCTGTGGGCACCGTTCATTAGACCACGCAGACGCTCTAAAGGCCAGACTCAACCTGACGAGTGAGAAATGAGCATGAAACAGGTGTCGAAGAATCACACGAGGATCGGCTGGGAAAGTCGCCGCAAGCGAGTGCGTCCGCAAGTTTGTCAAGGCGCTCTATCCCGGCGAGGGAGATCAGCTGGCGGAAGACGAACTCCAGACGTGGTTAAGGGCGTTCAGGCGCACGGAGAAAAAGCGCTACCGGACGGGGTGGAGCTGGGTGAGTGAGCCTGAAGTTTTCATTGCCGTCGGCACCACCACCGGGAAGGCAAAATTTTTCAAGAACCGGGATGAAACACACCAAGCGCTCCGCACTGATTGAGGCCATCGAAGACGGGCCACTTCAAAGCACGTATCTTATTGAGGCGTGCAACTCGGATGCAGCACCACCTATCAACTCAGCGGATCATTCAGTGGAAATTTGGAGAGAATGCCGCTGCGGCTGCAAGTGGGGAGTTAGGTATAGCGGTTCTAGTCTGTGCGGAGACCGTCACGCCTCAAGTAATTGGAAGGTTGGGCAGCGTTCCTGACTTGATGTGTCCCGGGTCGGGATCGCGGAGCATGACGTTGATAACCGCGAGCGGAAGAAAAATAGCCCACATATGTGCGGGAGCCTGAAGATAGGGATCGGTGGAATTGGCGATGAGCATAGCGACGCCCGCACAAAGGGTTACTGTCAACGTTGGATTCATATCCGGGCGGAGGCGAGAAGCTTTTTTAGCGGAGACAACCACCATAACGACGATTGCCGCGACGAGGAGCGCACCGATCACGCCTGTCTGCATGAGGAGCACGTGGTACTGCAGCTCGAACTGCCAAGGCTGGGTTTCGCTGCGAAAGTAGCCTGGAATAGTCGCCCCCAGTCCGTGTCCCCAAAGAGGCGACTGCAACCATGCCCGTGTAAGTTGGTCGGCTTGCTCGCTACGCGTCGACTGACTGGTGCTCACATCCACCTCGACGCCCGAGAAGAAAGATACGAGCGAACCCCCAGTGTTGACCACGATCGGGTTTGCAATAATGGCCGGCGCAACAAGGATAATGACGAAAATGGCGCCAATCCCTGCCGTTGCTTGGACGGGTGAAACAGCCGCCGGGCCCGGTCGCGTAGCAATGCGCCTCAATACCCAAGCAATCAGAGGAACCAGTACCAAGGCTAGTATGATGGCGCGGCGTCCACCCAAGATGGCCCCCGCGACTCCAGCCATCGCCGCCGCAGCCCGTAGGGGGAGGTTTGGCAATACATCGTCGCGCTTCACTGCCAGTGACAGCACCCACATTGGCGCGGACGCAGCAAGCGTTGAGAGACCGTAGAAACGGATCTCTGTTCCGTTGCCAATCTGACCGAACCCGGCCCCGGTCAGTTCCAGGACACTCGTCGGGATAACTTGGGGGATGACTTTCAACTCGCCACCGACGTACACCAGAATATAAAGCCCAGCGACCACCGTCATGACTGCACACGTGGTGAGGAGGGCTTTGAGGGTGGATTGGTCGATAGCCGAGATGCTGATGAAGTACACAACTGGGGCGATGACGAACACGCCTGCTGAATTGACCAGCCCCGGATTGTCCGCCCCGACGAGGAGCCCGAACATCCCCAGCAAGAGAGTGAAGAAGGCCACCCCCATGAGCGGCAGCGTCAGAACTTTTCGCTCGACCGCAATCGTCATCGTTGCGGCTCCAATCATCACTGCGAAAGTGACTACGAGCAACTGTCCCTGCGACACCGGCATCAGCAGCAGGAAGGTGAACGACGCGACAGCCAGCAAGCGCATTAACCTCGCCCCAACTGGTTTTCTCTCAGTCATGACCCCATGATAGGTACTGGCGCAAGTAACGGATCAGCTGAGATGATCCATATTTGCATGACTGCACTTGTTGCTGATTGTCCAGGACGAAGTGCGGCGAGACCAGCGGCATAAAGCGCCGATCACGCAGAACATTTAGCAAGAACCGTAAGCCGGGTGGACTCTCGCATTCATCTATCGCTGACTGCCGTCCGGCAAATACTGCTACACGTTTTCTAGGACGGCGCTAACGGGAATGGTGTGAGCCCGCACGATGATTAACTCAACGCGTTGGCCCTTCGGATGTCAGCATGAGCGATGCCCAGGTTATCGAGGAAACTACGGTGGCTCCAACAAATCCCCAAACCGCACCTGAGAGCCCGAAAAGTGCCGCGCCGCCCAGTGGACCGGCAATGATAAGCACCGTTTGTACAGCTCGACCGGTGCGGATCCCGTGCGCCGACGCATGCGCTCTACTGAGCAAGTAGTAGACGTGACCCAAGAAATTTGTGAAGACGAAAATTGAGCACGGCACAGCAAACGCAGAAAGCTCCGCGAGTGTCCCTTGCACCAAGTGAAAGTGACTAAGTGACAGAAGTACAATGAAACAAGCGACAGACATCGCCCCGCCAGCCGTGAGAACTCCTACCAGCAGCTTCAGGCCAGTTCGATGAGCCCTAGACATCTGAGCCAAATTTGGCCTTATCGGCTCGAGAAGAAGCTGAACTGGCGATGCAACGCTTGAAATGCCCCGATAAATTCCATATCCATGGGTTCCCAATCCGGGTAGTAATAGCATTGGCGACATAATGGCTCCCAAATCCATGAAGACTGAATCTGATAGTAGCGTCCGGATGGTTGACCACCTGGTCTTGCACCAGCGCGAGAGTGCCTTGACTGGATTCGACATGACAGGCGGTGAGATGATGAGGTTCGTTATGCCTGCGCCAATCCATGCGGCGGAATGTGACGTCAGGACGTTTACCCCAATGGCCATAGCGCCGAAGAGTGCGAAGAGAAAGACAGACAGGTAACACGCATCGGCCAAGAGTACGGACTTGGCATTGAGTCTGGCAGATTTGAAAAAGCGCACACCGAGCCGATAGATACCTAGCCCTATGGCTCCCGATGCAAAGAACGCCGGAACGACGCCTGGGTATATGAATAGGGAGACGACGAGTCCGACTGCAGTGAAGATAATCGACAAGCCAACGAGCGCCGACGAATACTCCGCCCAAGTGCTGTTTCCCTTGAAAGTACGCAGAAATGAATCACAAACCACAGATAGGCAAACCGACCAGCCGAGAGCAAAAACGGCGTATAAGAATGCGAATACACCGAACTCATGCACCGAGAAGAGCAAAAGTGCAGAAATTGTTGGTGCAATGTTTGTTATGGCGCCAAGGCCCGAGGACAAAAGTACTTGTATTCTACTCACAACACTTCTCACTTTAAGTTACAAGACTGAATTGCCTGGGATCGATGGATCAATGCCAATTCAAGTCAACGCTTGAGAACGACCTTGTTGCGGTTACTTACGGAGGGCCGGACACTTCGTCCTACGAGTGGTGAATGAAAAAGCCCTTGCGGGGCTGCAACCGGTGCGTGCCGTGGGCAATAGATCTGCCGCCACGGGGCCGTTCGGTCCTGCCGGCCTTGTTGACGACTACGCCCAGGAACGAGGTATTAATTGCATTCAGGGTCGCGACGGCTTG
>NZ_JBPFDN010000029.1:0-2810 GCF_059414985.1 Arthrobacter sp. SAFR-044
CTCGTCGCGGACCTCACCGATGACCAGATCTGGAACCTCAAGCGCGGCGGCCACGACTACCGCAAGGTCTACGCCGCGTACAAGGCCGCCACCGAGTTCAAGGGCAAACCCACCGTCATCCTCGCCCACACCGTCAAGGGCTACGGCCTCGGACCAAGGTTTGAGGGGCGGAATGCCACGCATCAGATGAAGAAACTGACGGTTGAGGATCTCAAGGACTTCAGGGATTACCTGCGCATTCCCATTTCGGATGAACAGCTGGACGCTGACCCCTACCGCCCGCCCTATTTCCACCCGGGCCTCGATGCGCCCGAAATCGCCTACCTCCTCGAACGGCGGAGCGTGCTGGGCGGTTTTGTTCCCGAGCGCCGCGGCGGACCCGGGGCTGTTGATCTTCCGGACGCCAAATCCTACGAGGTGGCCAAGCGCGGCTCGGGAAAGCAGATGGCGGCCACCACCATGTCATTTGTGCGCCTGCTCAAGGACTTGCTCCGTGACAAAAAGTTCGGGAACCGGATCGTTCCCATCGTGCCGGACGAGTCACGCACCTTCGGCATGGATGCATTCTTCCCGACCGCGAAGATCTATAGCCCGGCAGGGCAGAACTATCTGTCCGTGGACCGGGACCTGGTCCTGGCCTACAAGGAATCCCCCGCCGGGCAGCTGATCCACCCGGGCATCAACGAAGCCGGCGCCGTGGCAGCATTCACCGCCGCCGGAACCTCCTACGCCACCCACGGCGTCCCCCTGGTCCCGGTCTACGTGTTCTACTCCATGTTCGGCTTCCAGCGCACCGGCGACGCGTTCTGGGCCGCCGGGGACCAGATGACCCGCGGGTTCATCATCGGCGCCACCGCAGGACGGACCACCCTCACCGGCGAGGGCCTCCAGCACGCCGACGGACACTCACCCCTGCTGGCCTCCACCAACCCGGCCGTCCTCACCTACGACCCCGCCTACGGCTACGAAATCGGACACATCGTCCGCTCAGGCCTGGAACGCATGTACGGGGACGGGTCCGAAGGACACAACGGCGATAAGAACGTCATGTACTACCTCACCGTGTACAACGAACCCATCATCCAGCCCGCAGAACCCGAGAACCTCGACGTGCAGGGTGTGCTGGGCGGCATCTACCGGGTGTCGGCGTCGAGTATAGAAGGACCGAAGGCACAGATCCTCGCCTCCGGCGTCTCCGTGCCTTGGGCCATCGAAGCCCAGCGCGTGCTGGCCGATGACTGGAACGTCTCCGCCGACGTCTGGTCCGTGACCTCCTGGAACGAACTGCGCCGCGACGGCCTCGCCGCCGAAGAGGAAGCCTTCCTCAACCCCGGCCAGCCCGCCCGCGTCCCGTTCGTCACCCAGCAACTCGAAGGCGCCACCGGCCCCATCGTCGCCGTCTCCGACTACATGAAAGCCGTCCCGGACCAGATCCGGCAATTCGTCCCCAACGAATTCGCCACCCTCGGCGCCGACGGCTTCGGCTTCTCCGACACCCGCGCAGCAGCCCGCCGCTACTTCAAGAACGACACCCACTCCATCGTGGTGAAAGCGCTGCAGATGCTCGCAGCGAGGGGCGAAGTGGAGGAGGGCGCACCGTCATACGCCATGGACCGCTACAAGCTCCTGGACGTGAACGCCGGCACCACCGGTGGCGCGGGTGGGGACGCCTGAGAACCACTGCCGGCAGGAGTCGGGGCAGTTTCCGGGGGGAGGCTGCCCCGACCGCTTTGGCATTGGCTAGGGTGCAGCTATGAAGAAGACGGACGCGCCCGGACCCGTAGGCCCGACTGGCCGCGGGGTGACTGGCGTCGTCCTTGCGGCCGGAGCGGGCACCCGCCTGGGACTGGGACCAAAGGCGCTGCTGCCCTACCGGGGCCGACCGCTGGTGGAGTCCGTCGCCAACACACTGCTCGACGGCGGCTGCCGGGAAGTGGTGGTGGTCCTGGGGGCAGGAGCATCTGAAGTTCAGTCAGTTGCCAGCCTCGACCGCTTCCGGGTAGTGAAAAACCCGGAGTGGCAGACGGGCATGGGCAGCTCGTTCATCCTCGGAAACCAAGCCGCGGATCCCGGAAGCCACCTTTTGATAGCGCTTGTGGACCAGCCCGGACTGACCCGTGAAACGGTGGCACGGTTGCTGGCCCGGCACCGGACGGGCCGGATCACCGCCGCCGCTTACCGCCGCGCATTCGCCGAGGGCGGGCTGCCGGACCATCACGGCCGCAAAGACAACGCCGGCCACGGAGACAACCGCGGGCAATCGGGGCAGCTTCGCCGCGGGCACCCCCTGTTCATCGACGCCTCCCTGCGGGAGGCCGTATGCGCAACGGTGACGGGCGACGCCGGGGCGCGCGGCTTCCTGCGCTCACACCCGAACCTGGTGGATGAAGTGGACTGCAGCGATCAGTCCACCGGGGAAGATGTGGATACGCCGGACCAGCTGGGCCTTCTCCAGTAGCAGCCGAGTTCCACTGGCACCCGACCACCACCAGAAGGCCACCTTCAGCAGCACGCGAAGACGGTCAGGCGTGGGCGCGCAGGAACCGCTCAAGGGCCTCTTCCCAGGGCGACCCGCTGTGGTGAACGACGTCGACACCGCCCGAAGGCAGTCCCCTGGGCCATCGCGGTGGTTCCCAGTCCTGGTGTTCGCTCGGGTAGTGGCGGCCGGAGGGTGAGGTCCAGCCCGGTGGTTCATTCTTCGTGGCAGGGGTGGGTTTCCAGCCGGTGCTGTGCCGAAGTTTGTGATGTTTCGGGCAGGGCTGTCCCAGGTTGCTGATCCCTGTGGTGCCGCCGTTGGCCCAGGCGAGGAT
>NZ_JBPFDN010000030.1:0-1782 GCF_059414985.1 Arthrobacter sp. SAFR-044
TGAGCCACTTTGACGCTGGTTATTCTGCCGTATTTTCTGGTCTTGTCGAGGGCAGCGAGTCGACCTGTGTGTGTTTGAGGCGGTAGCTGGATCCTTTGAGGGTGATGACTTCGGCGTGGTGGACGATGCGGTCGATCATGGCCGAGGCTACGACTTGGTCCCCGAACACGTCGCCCCAGCGGGCGAACGGCAGGTTCGAGGTCAGGATCAGCGAGGCGTGTTCGTAGCGGGACGAGACCAGTTGGAAGAACAGGTTCGCGGCGTCCTGCTCGAACGGGATGTAGCCGACTTCGTCCACGATGATCAGTCCGTAGCGGCGCAGCCTGACCAGTTCCTGAGGCAGCCTGCCGTTCTGGTGGGCGCTTTGGAGCCGGGCGACCCAGTCGATGGCTGTGGCGAACAGGACCCGGTGCCCGAGCTGGGTGGCCCGCAGGCCCAGCCCGGTGGCGAGGTGTGTTTTGCCGGTGCCGGGCGGCCCGAGCAGGACGATGTTGGACGCTTCGGTGAGGAACGCGCCGGTGGCCAGGTGCGCGATCGTGTCACGTTTGAGGCCGGGCTGGTGATCGAAGTTGAAGTCCTCGAGTGATTTCCGGGCCGGGAAACCGGCAGCCCGGGCCCTGAGCTCGGCGCCGGAGGCTTCCCGGGCGGCCACTTCCCGCGACAGCACAGCGGCGAGGTATTCCCCGTGGCTCCAACCCCCGTCGCGGGCCTGGTCCGCAAGCCTGGCTGCTGCTTCACGGATCCGGGGTGCTTTCATCGCCCGGGAGTAGTACTCGATCTGGCTGGTGGTTTCCTTGGCCGCGGGCATCAGGCGACCTGCCCCTCATCGAGGACAACACCGAAGGCCCGGTCGTAGTCGGCCAGGTCCCGCACCCCGGCAGTCTCTGCCGGCGGTGCCGGGTTTTGGAAGGCCTTCCGCAGCGTGAGCGCTGCCTGGACGTGGTCCGGGTCGGTGACCGTGAGCCCGGTGCCCCAGGACCTGGCATGGGTCCCGACGGTTCTGCCGTCCAGGCTGATGGTGACGGTTTCCAGGTCGGCGGTGACGTCAACGAACCTGCCGATGGCCTGCGGGTGCACCGAGTAGTCGTTGGATCCCATCCTGACGTAGTAGTCCCGCGGGAGCCGGACCCGGGCGGTGAACCCGGTGACCGGTGGAACCGGTGGCAGCGCCAGCATGGCCGCCTTGTCCGTGGCGATCAGCTCCGACGGCCTGGCACCGGTCCGGCGGACCAGCCGGGCGTTGGCCTTCGGCAGCCACTGCGCAAGCTGGTTGTTGAAGTCTTCCGCTGAGGTGAAGACCCGGCCCGGCAGGAACGAGGTCTCCAGGAACTGGTTGGCCCGCTCGACCACGCCCTTGGTTTCCGGGTCGTAGGGTTTGACCTGAACGATCCGGGTGGCCAAGACCCCGGCGAACGCCGCGACTCCGACGGCGTAACTGTTCCTGCGGCCGATGCCGGTTTCGTTGTCCCAGATCAACCGCCGCGGAACCGCACCCAAACCACCGAGCAGCTCCCACATCCCTGCCAGCAGATCCCCGGTCATCCTGGACGGGATCATCCTGGCCATGATGAACCGCGAATGCGAACACACCATCACCAGCACCGGCAGCACCCTGGCCTTGCCGGCGCCGACGGGTATCCGCACCTCCGGGAACCACAAATCGCACTGGACCTGATCCCCGGGATCGTAAGAGATCCTGTCAGCAGGATCAGCCGGAGCATACTCGGGCCGGATCCTTGCCACGTTCTCCCGGAACCAGGCCGGAGACCCCGACCAGCCCAC
>NZ_JBPFDN010000031.1:0-1651 GCF_059414985.1 Arthrobacter sp. SAFR-044
CTTGCGGCCCTTGCCCTGGCCGCCCCGGACGTGCTGGCGTCCGCCTCCTATGTCGAAGCCGCCGAATTCGCCGCCCGGGCCGAGGAGCTCGCCCGGAGCGTGGAGTACCTTCAGCTCCTGGGCGCCGCGGCGGTGGACCGGACCCGCACCCAGGCCATCACCCACGCCACCGCAGCCAAGACACGCGCCAACCCGTCCCGGGACTGGGCCAACGGGTGGGACGCCCACAGTGTCGAAACCCTGAACACCGGCCCCAACGCCGTGAACGAGACCGACACCAACTGGCCCGGCCCACCCTCCCGTCCAAGCCGCCCAGTGGTGACGTCCCCGGCCGATGACGGATGCCGGAACACCGCAGAGTTCCTCCGCCAGCGCCTGCACATCCCCATCCGCGAAGCCCGCCGCCGCCTCACCCTCGCCCACCACGTCCTCCCAGCCACCACCCTCACCGGCGAACCACTCCCACCAACCCGGCCCCACCTCGCCGCCGCCCTCACCCCCACCACCACCGACACCGACACCGACACCGACACCGACACTGGCACCGGCACCGTGATCACGTCCAAGACTGTGATCACGTCCGGGACCGGGCAGGGACCAGCCGTATCCTCGCACGCCGCGACCATCATCACCGCCACCCTGGACCGGCTCCAACACCACACCACCACCGAGACCCTGGACACGATCGAACACCACCTCACCAAAGCCGCCACCACCACCGACCCTGACTTCCTCACCCGCCTGGCCCAACGCTGGACCGACACCATCGACGCCGACGGCACCGAACCCACCGAAGAAGCCCTCGCCCACACCCAAGGCGCCTTCATCCGCAAACCCCGCCACGGCCTGCACCACCTCGAAATCTTCGCCACCACCGACCAATACGAACACCTCCTCACCGTCATGAACACCGCCACCAACCCCCGCACCCCAAGCACCGAAAGGGGTGCCGGGGACAGCCCACGGGCGCGCACCGCAACAGAACACAACACAACGGAGACCACCGCGCTACCCGACCTGGACCGCCGCACCCGCGCCCAAAAACAACTCGACGGCCTCATCACCGCCGCCAAAACCGCCCTCGCCACCAACACCCTGCCCACCACCGGCGGCAACCGACCCCAAATCATCGCCACCATCCACTACCAACACCTCTTCCCCGCCAGCGCCCCACCAAAAGCAACAGCAACAGCAACAGCAACGGCAGACCCTGACACGGGAAACAACACCGGGACCTTTGCCTTCACCGGACCCGTTCCCGCCGCCACGCTCCGCAAAATCGCCTGCGATGCCGACATCATCCCCGCACTCCTGGGCACCCACGGCGAAATCCTCGACCTCGGCCGCAAAACCCGCCTCTTCACCCCAGCCCAACGCACCGCCCTCACCGCCCGCGATCAAGGCTGCGCCTTCCCCAACTGCACCATCCCCGCCCCCTGGTGCGAAGCCCACCACATCACCTACTGGTCACACGGCGGACCAACCACCACCACCAACGGCGTCCTGCTCTGCAGCCACCACCACCACCTCATCCACAAAGAACAATGGACCATCACCACCACCAACAACACACCCACATTCATCCCCCCACCCCACATCGACCCCACCCAAACACCCCAACAAAACCACTACTTCAAACCACCCCCACCAC
>NZ_JBPFDN010000032.1:0-1312 GCF_059414985.1 Arthrobacter sp. SAFR-044
TGTTAGCGGCCATGAAAAACTGCCCATAGGCGGCCACGAAAATGCCCACTGACGGCCAGTAGAACTGCCCAGCGGTGGCCATGAGATCTGCCCACTTCCTTACTGAACCTGCCGCGTCTTAAGCGGCGGGGGCCTCTCCCCGGGATTTGATGACGGTGTCTAGACGCACCAAGTCACTCGGGAAGAGGCCCTGTATGAAGCATGACGGAGAAATCATGGAAATTCTTGCTGCCTACGATCTGACCGGATCGTTGCGCGCGACGGCGGAACTGACAGGCTGTTCGCACCACACTGTTGCCAGGCATGTCGCCGCCCGGGACGCCGGCCGGCCGATCGCCCAACCAGCTCCCCGGCCGCGGGTCACGGATTCTTACCTGCCCAAGATCGAGGAATGGATCGAGGCGTCCAAAGGGCGGATCCGCGCCGACAAGGCCCACGAAAAGCTCCTGGCCCTGGGCTATACGGGATCGGAACGGTCGACCCGCCGGGCGATTGCCCAGGTGAAGGCCGCCTGGCGGTTGGGCCACACCCGCGTGCACCGGCCTTGGATCACAGAGCCGGGGATGTGGCTGCAGTACGACTTCGGCGACGGGCCCCGCATTGACGGGGTGAAGACCATCCTGTTCGTGGCCTGGCTGGCGTTCTCGAGGTTCCGGATCGTGATCCCGTTGCGGGACCGGACCGCGCCGAGCGTGTTCGCCGCCCTGGACCGCTGCTTCCGGGTCCTGGGCGGGGCACCGACCTACGTCCTGACCGATAACGAGAAAACCGTGACCACCGCCCACGTCGCCGGGGTCCCGGTGCGGAACCAGCAGACCTTGGACTTCGCCCGCCACTACGGGGTCACCGTGCTGACCTGTCAGCCAGCGGATCCCGCCACGAAGGGCGGGGTTGAGGCGTCGGTGAAGCTAGCCAAGGCCGACCTCGTGCCCAAAGACACCAACCTCCGCCCCGGCTACGCCTCCTTCGCCGAGCTCGAGAGCGCTTGCGAGGAATTCATGGCAGAGGTGAACAACCGGGAACACCGGGCGACCCGGCGAAAACCCTCCGCCATGCTCACTGAGGAGCAGCCCCGGCTGCACCGCATCCCGGACACCGCGCATACGGTCGCGTTCGGACTCTCCCGCACCGTCCCGGACAACACCCCAATGGTCGCCTTCGAGAACGGCCAATACTCCGTGCCCGCGCATCTGCTCGGGGCGAGGGTGTTCGTCCGTTCCCACGGCACCGGGCCCGACGAACAGGTCATCATCGTCCACCACGGCCCCGCCGGCCCCGTCGAGGTCGCCCGACATCACCGGGCCAGGCCCGG
>NZ_JBPFDN010000033.1:0-1197 GCF_059414985.1 Arthrobacter sp. SAFR-044
GCCACGGGTGATGTTGGTGTTGAGGGTCCGTCGCATTCGGGGACGGGGACTCCGACGGGTACGAAGCGGGCGACGAGTTCGTTGTGGTTTAACGACGGGTTTTGGTGGGGCAACCTGTGGGACTCTGCGAGTTCGGATTTTCATATTTTCCGGTTCAATGCGGGGACGAGTTCCTGGGTTGATACGGGGGTGGCGACGGATCCGCGTGCCAGTACCCACCATGACGTGTTGTGGGACGGGAAGATGCTGAATGTCGCCAGCTACCGGTTCGTCAATGATGGTCTTCCGGCTGAGCCGAATTATCCGACCACGATGCGGCGGTACAGTTACGATCCGGTGGCGAAGAAGTACTCGCTGGAGAGTTCCACGCAGATCAATAATTCAAAGGTTGAGGTCCTGACCATTGATAAGGATTCCACGGGCCGGGTGTGGGCGACGTGGCAGCAGGGGAACAAGATTTATTTGAATGTCACGGCCACGGACGGCAAGACGTGGGGGACGGCGTTCCAGCATCCGGCGTCGATGAGCAATGTCTCGGTGGATGACACCTCGGCCGTGATTGCCTTCGATGGGAAGATCGGTGTGATGTGGAGCCGGCAGGTCGGGGACGCAACGGATGGGATGTACTGGAGTTATCACGTTGATGGTGCGTCGGCGACGTCCTGGAGCGGTGCTGTGGCGGCGGTGTCGGGGCAGCGCAGCAGTGATGACCATATGAACCTGAAATGGCTGGATTCATCCGGTGGCCGGGTTTTCGCGGCGATCAAGACTTCGTTCACGTCCTCGTCGCAGCCGTTGATCCAGCTGTTGGCCTTGAGTGGTACCAGCTGGTCGGCGCATACGATCGCTACGGTGGCGGAATGCCCCAACCGGGTGATCGTGATGATTGATGAGAGCACGCAGATGCTGCGTACGTTCGCGACCTATCCGAAGCCGTCGGGCACGACGAACGCCGGTGTCTGCACGAGTTCCGGTGGTGCGATCTACGAGAAGTCGACGCCGCTGGATAACATCAACTTCACCACCACCAAGACGCCGCGGATCGTGGACGCCGACCAGTACGTGCATAACGTCACCTCGACCAAGCAGAACGTCAACAGCGCCGCGCGGGGGACTGCCAACAGCGGCCTGCTGGTGCTCGCGGATGTCAACGCCACCAGCCGGTACTGGCACTACTACAGTCCCAGCAGCGGCGGC
>NZ_JBPFDN010000034.1:0-1103 GCF_059414985.1 Arthrobacter sp. SAFR-044
AGGTGTTTTGGATGTTGTCTTTGGCGTCTGTTGCGCGGTCTTTGACGTCGGTGGCTGCGTATTGGCCTTCGGTTTTGACGTTTTGGGCGGCGTCGGTGGCGGTGGCCTTGACGTTTTCCATGGCTTCCTGGGCGGGTTCCTTGAGGTCCTGGGCCATGGTTTTGGCGGCGTCGGTGACCTGGGTTGCCAGGGGCTGGGCTGCGGTTTTGAGTTGGTCCGCGGCTTCGCGTTCTTTCTCGCTTGCCGGGATCAGGGAGGAGATCAGCATGCCTGCGCCGAAGGCGATAAGTCCGGCGGCGAGGGGGTTGCCGGCGGTTTTGGCTTTGACCTGGTCCGGGGCGTGGGAGACGGCGTGGCCGGCGTCGGAGAGTTTGGTGGAGACGGTCTCTGATGCCTGGTGCAGGCTGTCGCCGGTGGAGTGCATGGCGTTGGTGGTGTGTCCGGCGCCGGTGGCGGTGGTGTCGTGGACTTTGGTGGTGGCGGTGTCTGCTGCTCCCATGATTTTCTCCTTCACCCCGGTCACGGCGTCGCGGACCTTGTCGGTTTGGCGGTGGACGATGTTGGACGGGGTGACTTTGTCGGCCACGGCGTCCACGTTGGTGCCCAGGCGTGCCCGGGTGGCTTCTATGTCTGCGCGGATGACGTCAGGGTTGTCGCTCATCGGTTTACCTCACCTGGTTTTAGGGTTGGGGGAATTTCTGAGAGGGTTTCCCCGGTTTGGGGCATGCCCTTGATCTGTTTGAGTTCCTTGCGGCCGATGGAGGCCAGGACGGCGGCGATGATGGCCCAGATCACGGCGACGATCAGCGCGGACCAGCCCAGGGGCATGATGGCGCCCAGGGCCCACATCAGGGCCAGGGAGAGGAAGAGCAGGACGAAGTGTCCGCCGATCCCGGCGCCGGCGAGCATGCCGGCGCCTTTGCCTGCGCGGGAGGTGGTTTGTTTGAGTTCGGCCTTGGCCAGTTCCACTTCCTGGCGCATCAGGGTGGACAGGTCCCGGGTCACGTCCCCGAGCAGCTCACCCAGTGATGCGTTGTCTGCTTTCATGTGCGCCGCGCTGGGCGGCGGCTCAGGAATCTGGCTGCTCATCACAGACCACCCGT
>NZ_JBPFDN010000035.1:0-1014 GCF_059414985.1 Arthrobacter sp. SAFR-044
CACCGCTGGGCAGTTCTACTGGCCGTCAGTGGGCATTTTCGTGGCCGCCTATGGGCAGTTTTTCATGGCCGCTAACATAATCGCGCACACCTTCAACAACTCATCACGGCGGCAGAGACTGGAGCCAGCACCGCCCGCAGCCCGCGCCGGCGGGCATCAGGTAATGGTCGGCAAGCTGCGCCACAACAGGTCCTTGGCGTCGGAACTTTCCCTGCTTACAGAGCTCCATGCGAAAGGGGCTCTTTCCGATGAGGAGTTCAGCCTCGCAAAGCGCCACCTTCTCGGAGGCTGATTAGCTCAGGGCGATGGGCCGCAGCCCAACGTGAATCGCTCTGCACAAACCATAACCGCGGGCATGAACGACTCGCATCCAGGCGAACGTGGGGCAGGCGCCCGGTAAAGGATCGGTTAACGGGAGATTGGGACCGTCTTCGTTTTACGAAGCTGAGCGATCCCGATGGTTGTAATGGCAGCTGTGCCCAGCAGGACCAGGATTAACAGCCCCAGCAGGGGAGCTCATGCATGGCGAGCTGGGGAATGCGGCCTTCCAATTGTTGGTCGATCTGGACGGGAAGGGACTGGCGCTCTTCTCCAAACAATTTTTCAGCGTCGGGGTTGTCCATACGAACATCTCCGCCGCCGCATAGACGCTGCGCGGGCGGAGCCCCGACCACCCCACAGCTAAGCTTCCGTGAACTCTTTTCTCTCATGGGGCAATACATCTTGTGACGACCGACAGTGAACTAATACATAGATCCCGCGAGGATCCCAGGCATTCGCCGTGCTGTACGACAAGTACTGCCGTTCGGTGCACAGGTACGCGGCGACCAGGGCAGGTGAATCCGTTGCTGACGACGTCATGGCGCAAACCTTCCTGGTGGCGTTCGAAAGCCTGTCAGCGATGGTCGAAAAGTGAGCCATTTCGCGGGCTGAAAACTGAGCCACTTTGACGCTGGTTATTCTGCCGTATTTTCTGGTCTTGTCGAGGGCAGCGAGTCGACCTGTGTGTGTTTG
>NZ_JBPFDN010000036.1:0-997 GCF_059414985.1 Arthrobacter sp. SAFR-044
TGGCACCTGAAGGCCGGAAGATGCTGCGGATCGAGCAGCGCAACGCTGCGGTCCCGGTGGAGCGCAAGCCCGAGTGGATCAAGGCCAAGGTCCAGATGGGCCCGGAATTCGTCGGGCTCAAGAACCTGGTCAAAAAAGAAGGCCTGCACACCGTCTGCGAAGAAGCCGGCTGCCCCAACATCTTCGAATGCTGGGAAGACAAGGAAGCCACCTTCCTGATCGGCGGCTCCGAATGCACCCGCCGCTGCGACTTCTGCCAGATCGACACCGGCAAACCCTCCCCCGTGGACATGTTCGAACCCACCAAGGTGGCCCGCTCCGTCCAGTCAATGGCCCTGCGCTACGCCACCGTCACCGGCGTCGCCCGCGACGACCTCGAAGACGAAGGCGTCTGGCTCTACGCCGAAACCGTCCGCAAAATCCACGAACTGAACCCCGGCACCGGCGTCGAACTGCTCATCCCCGACTTCTCCGGCAACCCCGACCACATCAAAGCGATCTGCGACTCCGCCCCCGAAGTCTTCGCCCACAACGTCGAAACCGTCCCCCGGATCTTCAAAAGGATCCGCCCCGCGTTCCGCTACGAACGCTCCCTGGACGTCATCACCCAAGGCCGGAACCACGGGATGGTCACCAAATCCAACCTCATCCTCGGCATGGGCGAAACCCGCGAAGAAATCAGCGAAGCCCTCCGCGACCTCCACCAGGCCGGCTGCGACCTGATCACCATCACCCAATACCTGCGCCCCTCCGAACGGCACCTGCCCGTGGACCGCTGGGTCAAACCCCAGGAATTCGTGGACCTCCAGCACGAAGCCGAAGAAATCGGCTTCCTCGGCGTCATGTCCGGACCTCTGGTCCGCTCCTCCTACCGCGCCGGCCGCCTCTGGGCCACCGCCATGCGCAAAAAAGGCCGCGACATCCCCGCCAACCTCGCCCACATCGCAGAAGGCATCCAGGACTCCGGCACCACCCGCCAGGAAGCCGCCACCCTCCT
>NZ_JBPFDN010000037.1:0-987 GCF_059414985.1 Arthrobacter sp. SAFR-044
CGTTCGGTCCTGCCGGCCTTGTTGACGACTACGCCCAGGAACGAGGTATTAATTGCATTCAGGGTCGCGACGGCTTGGGTAACATCTTCCTGTGTTGTCCGGCCGTCAGCACTGACGACAAGAACCACTCCACTGGTTTTGGCCGCGATGATCGCCGGATCCGCGACGGGCAACAATGGCGGCGTATCGATCAACACGACGGCGTAGTCCGTCTCAGCACGCTCGATGAGTTTCTCCATCGTGGGCGAGCCCAGAAGCTTGCTCGGATTTGGCACCGGGCCTCCGGAAGGGAGGACGTGGAACGCTTCCGCATGGCCAGATTCTTGGACGGCATCGGCCAGTGCCACGCTATCCGACAGTACATCTGAGAGCCCAACAGAACCATCGATCCCAAGGATGTTTGCAATCTGCGGACATCGCAAA
The DNA here is from genome assembly GCF_059414985.1 of Arthrobacter sp. SAFR-044. Classification (NCBI taxonomy): domain Bacteria; kingdom Bacillati; phylum Actinomycetota; class Actinomycetes; order Micrococcales; family Micrococcaceae; genus Arthrobacter; species Arthrobacter sp. SAFR-044. The sequence continues at coordinate 424 of NZ_JBPFDN010000037.1, forward strand.
TCAGCATCAATCAACAGTACGCGAGTACCACTTTCGGCAAACATGATCGCCAGGTTCACCGCGATCGAAGTCTTACCCTCCCCCGCTATCGAGGACGACACAACTACCGTCTGCGAGCCCCCAGCGGTGTTGGTGAAGCGTAACTGGGTCCGCAGCTGGCGAAGGCTTTCTGCCCTAGAGCTAAAAGCATCTCTTTGAACGACCTCGAGTTGATGTTCCACGCTTGGGTCAAAGGCAACAGCACCGAGAATCCTCGCCCCAACAACTGGCTCAACATCGGCTTGGCCTCGAATTCCCCTATCCAGCGCTTGGCGAAAAAATACATAGCCGAACCCGACAAGGAGTCCTAGCAGCCCCCCGAGGGCAAGATTGGCGGGCAGGACCGGCGAAGATGGGAAACTCGGGGCCGAAGCTTCCTCGAAAACACTCAGGCGCACAAGGCCCACGTCCTCGACCCCGTCCACAGCCGAGATCAGCTGCTTAGCGGACAAATTTGCAATCTTCGCAGCTTGATTCGGGTCCGGGTCGGTCGCCGTCAGGATAATGATGACAGTCTCCTCAGGC
>NZ_JBPFDN010000038.1:0-629 GCF_059414985.1 Arthrobacter sp. SAFR-044
ACGGCGCCGGCGGCGAGCAGGAACCGCACCACCACGTCGTCCCGGTCTTCCTGGGTGGCCTGGTCCATGCCCGGGGCGAAGTGCAGCGCGTAGAACAGCACCGCGGGGATGATCCCCGCCGCCCCGTTCGTGGGGGCGGTGACTACCCGGCCGCCGGAGGCGTTCTCTTCGTTTACCGCCAGGGCCACCAAGTTAACCCACTCCTGCCAATACCTGGGGTCGTAGTGGTCCTGCCCGTCCTGCCCGTCATTGTCGGTGTCTTCGGGGCGGGCGGTTTCCTTCTTCAGCCGTTCGTACCAGTCCGGGGCGCGGCGGCGGACCTTCAACCCGCCCGGCAGCACCCCCTCACGCTTGAGCGAGGTCTGCACGCAGTTCTCCATCACGGACCAGATATGCAGCAGCCCGGCCCGGATCTCCGCCTGACTGCGGGAGGCTTTCTCGTTCACGAACATCACATCCGCGATGCCCAGCCCGGTCACCGCGCAGTGCTCCAGCAGTTCCGCCGCGGTCCTGAACGGCAGCGGCAGTTCCTCCTTGGACGCGTCCAGTTCCTGCTGCGCCGCGTCCTCCTCCCCCTCACGGACAATGAACCCGCCACCGACCGAGAAGAACGTCGCCGCATGCACCAC
>NZ_JBPFDN010000039.1:0-623 GCF_059414985.1 Arthrobacter sp. SAFR-044
AAGGGGGTGGCTGATCGGCGGGTGGAGTTCCGGCCGGACCAGGATGGGATGGCGTGGCTGTCCGCTTGCCTGCCGGCGGACCAGGCGTTGGCGGGGTGGAACCGGCTCACCGCAATATCCCGGTCGCTGCAAGGTCCCCAGGAGTCCCGCACCATGTCCCAGTTACGGGCCGACAAGTTCGCTGATGCGATTCTCGGGAGCGGCAGTGGCTACGGCGAGGCCGATGACATCGACAGTGTTGCCGTTGAAGGTGCCGGTGCAGGACCCGGACACTCGTCTTCACCGATCCGGGCGCAGGTTCTGGTCACGGTTCCGGTGTTCTCACTGATGGGGGTGACCGATGAGCCGGCCATGCTCGACGGTTACGGGCCTATTCCGCCGTCGATGGCCCGGGACTTGGTGGCGAACGGGGCGGGGTCGGTTTACCGGGTGTTGGTGGACCCGCGGGACGGGGCGCCGTTGGAGATCGGCCGGACCAGCTACCGGGTGACCGGCGCGATGCGTGCCTGGTTGAGGATGCGCGATGGCAAGTGCCCGTTCCCCGGGTGCAGCAACAACTCCCTGGACAACGACGCCGACCACATCCTCGCCTGGGCCAACGGCGGCACCACAGGGATCAGCAA
>NZ_JBPFDN010000040.1:0-554 GCF_059414985.1 Arthrobacter sp. SAFR-044
GTTTTACCAGTCATGCCTCACCAGTCATGCACGGTGCCGTCGACGAGGCGGTTGTAGGGCAGGTAGGCCTGCTGGTACGGGTAGGCTGCGGCGGCTTCTTCGTTGAATTCGACGCCGATCCCGGGCTTGTCGCCCGGGTGCAGGTACCCGTCCACGAACGTCATGGACTGCTCGAAGACCTCGTTGGTCTTATCCGAGTGCTGCATGTACTCCTGGATCCCGTAATTATGGATCGCCAACCCCACATGCAGCTGCGCCGCGAACCCCACCGGGGAAATATCCGTCGGCCCGTGGAAACCGGACTTGATCTGGTACTGCGCCGCGAAATCCATCACCTTCTTCAGAGGGCTGATCCCGCCGAAGTGCGTGGACGCGGCCCGCACGTAGTCGATCAGCTGTTCCTTGATCAGCGTCTGGTAATCCCACACCGTGTTGAAGATCTCCCCGATCGCCAGCGGCGTCGTGGTGTGCTGCCGCACCAGGCGCAGCCCCTCCTGGTTCTCCGCCGGCGTGCAGTCCTCCAGCCAGAACAAGTCATACGGCTCCAACGCCTT
>NZ_JBPFDN010000041.1:0-545 GCF_059414985.1 Arthrobacter sp. SAFR-044
TGGCGGCGGGGTCCGGTGACGATGGCGGCGATCGCTGCGGTGGACATGGCGTTGTGGGATATCAAGGGCAAGCTCGCCGGGATGCCGGTGTACCAGCTGCTCGGCGGTGCGTCGCGGAACGGGTTGCGGGCGTACGGGCACGCGTCGGGTGCCGATATTGAGTCGTTGTTTGATTCGGTCCGGGAGCATTTGGAGCTCGGGTACAAGTCGATCCGGATCCAGACGGCGGTCCCGGGGATCAAGGCTGTTTATGGTGTGGCGGCGCAGGCGCAGGCGTCGGGGGAGCGGTATGACTATGAGCCGGCGGGGCGGGGTGCGTTCCCGGTGGAGGAGGACTGGGACACCCGGGCGTATCTGCGGCATTTACCGACCGTCTTCGAAGCGGTCCGGAATGAGTTTGGTCCGGAGCTTCCGTTGCTGCATGACGGGCACCACCGGATGACGCCGATCCAGGCCGCGAAGCTGGGCAAGGCGTTGGAGCCGTATGACTTGTTCTGGCTGGAGGACTGCACGCCGGCGGAGAACCAGGAGGGGCTGCGCCTGGT